>CBFHWV010000243.1:0-1007 GCA_965659565.1 uncultured Flavobacteriales bacterium | reverse complement strand
AACAGCCTGGAAACAACGTGTTTCCGGGCTCTCTGTGCGAACGTAGCGATTGTGCGTCATGTATTGTTTTCAGTTAAGTTTTGGCTCAAACGCTGAAAACAGGCGACGAAATGGCTCTACGAATATATGAAAAATAAATAAACAACGACCGAATTGTGATTTCCGCCGAATTGATTTAATGACCCATGGGCTGTGAATAAGGGTCTGTTCGGCGCTGAGGTGAAGATGAGGAGGGCTCGGATGCCCGCGCACGGGTTGGCCTCAAACGGTCACCCCAGCAAGTGGTGCAGGGCGATTCCACCTGCGACGCTGACGTTTAGGGAGCCTGTTTTTCCGCGCATGTCGATGCGGGCATGCACATCGCACATGGCCCAGCTTTGGGTGGAGATGCCGTGTTCTTCATCGCCAAGCACCACGCAGGCCGCATCTGAAGAAGTGCATTCGCCCAATGGACGCGTTCCTTTTTCGCTCAACCCGATGCGCTCCAGACCGCATTGGCCCAGGTAATGGAGGGCCTTGGTGATGTCAGGAACCCTGGAGACGGGCAGCCGCAGCAGTGCGCCGCTGCTCGTCTTGACGGCGTCTTCATTGACTGGCGCAGCATGGTGGTCTTGCAGCACCAGGCCGGTGGCACCAAAGCACTCCGCGGAACGCGCGATGGCCCCAAGGTTGCCCACGTCGGTCACGCCATCAAGCACCACGAGGAACAAGCGGTCTCCAGACTCAAAGCCTTGTTGGACCAGCTCTTCCAGCGGTGTGAAGGTGATGGGAGAGGCAAAGGCCACAATGCCTTGGTGGTTCTTCTTGGTGATGCGGTCCAGCCGGTCTTTCGGAACACGTTGGACTGGAATCCTCCGGGCACGCAGCATGCTGAGCAGCCGGCGGGTCCGGTCGTCCTTGCTGTCTCGCTGAATGAGCACGCGGGCCAGGTCGAGTCCTTCTTCGAGGGCCTCCATCACAGGGTGCCACCCGATGATCCGATCGTCTGTCTTTTTGGTTCTGGGCCT
>CBFHWV010000242.1:0-1013 GCA_965659565.1 uncultured Flavobacteriales bacterium | reverse complement strand
CCTTCCCATGATGTCTTCGCCCGCCCCGGAGGGCTACGACATTCAGGTTGAAGTTGTCAATGAGAACATCGGCATGCTCGTCGGTGCACTCGGTGTGACGGACTTGACTGGATACAGCTGCACCCGTCTCTATGTCGAGATGAACAACGCAGGCGACTTCATGTCGTCTGTGTCCGGTGACGCCACCAACCCGACGTACATCAACACGACCACGGACTTCTACCACGCCGTGCTCGGTGGCGGTACGCCGAACGGCATCAACAGCTTGCTCTTCGCCGTGTACCCTGACCTCGCTTACGACAGCTGGGTCACCATCGGTTTGGAAGGTGTTCCCAACGTGATGGCCGGAGAAGCCAACGTCAGCACCGTCCAATCCACCGTCAATCCGTGGTTGACCAACTTTGATCCCGGGGCGGGACTGCCAGGTGGCAACGTGAGCATTGACGACCTCATTGGTGGTGCTTGGTATGCCCTCAACGGAGACGCCAACGGTGTGGCGGGAGACGACCTCCGCGTTCTCATTGGTCAGTTCACCACGACGGGAGAGCTCAGCGGACAGATCTATTGTCAGGTCTTCATCGATGGAGATGGCATGGACGAATTCCGGGACACGTTCTATTTCGGCGCGAGCGCAGATGTGGAAGGCTGCATGGACTTGGAGGCCTGCAACTACAACATTGAAGCGACCGTGGACGATGGGTCCTGCGTCTTTGCAGAAGCCGGACTCGACTGCGACGGGAACTGCCTCGCCGATGCCGATGGAGACGGCATTTGTGATGGCGACGAAATCGCCGGTTGCCAGGACGAATCCGCTTGCAACTACAATACCGCCGCCACCGATGATGACGGCTCATGTGAGTTCTCTTCCTGCGCGGGCTGCATGGACTTGACCGCCTGCAACTACGACGATACGGCCATCCTCGATGATGGATCTTGCACCTACGCCGACGCGGGCCTTGACTGCGACGGGAACTGCCTCGCCGATGCCGATGGTGACGGCATTTGTGATGGCG
>CBFHWV010000241.1:0-1024 GCA_965659565.1 uncultured Flavobacteriales bacterium | reverse complement strand
AGGCCCGCACCTGAAACGCACGGCTCAGCTCGTGCACACCGTTGCGCCCCGGCTTGTTGGGGACATAGTTCGGATTGGAGAAGGTCTGGCCTTGGAACTCCACGGGGTCCGGCCCTTCTGCATCAAACTTGACGGCGTAGAAATTCTCGTTGAGGTAGGCGATGACGTCTTGGTTGGTGAAGGTGTTGCGCATCATCATTTTGCACGGACCACACCATTTCGTGTAGACGTCGATCATCACTTTGCGCGGCTCGCGGGCCTGTGCCGCCTCAAGCTCATCGACGGAGAGCCAGTTGATTTCGGCCCCCTGCGCCAAAACGGAGGTGATGGACGCGGCCAGAAAAAAGGAAAGGGTCAACGCTCTCGTCATGGTTCAAATATCGCGAAACAAAAGGACCGCCCCGACAGCGACATGGCCATCGGAGCGGTAAAAGAGGTGAAACACGGCAGCGTCAGGCTGCTGGACGTGTCAATTTTCGAGCTCCTCCACACCGTGGGTCAGAGGCTCCAACTTGTTTCGGACCAACAACACGAGGAATCCAACACCAATGCTCGTGGCGGCGATGCCGGTGAAGATGGTCATCTCACCCAAGGACTCTGACCATTCTCCAAGGAGTCCGGCCAGCTTGCTTCCAAATCCCGTCATCGCGAAATACACCCCCATCATGATGGACGCATACTTCGCCGGTGCCAGCTTGGTGATGTAGGACAGGGCCACAGGGGAGAGGCACAGTTCGCCGATGGTGTGGAACAGGTAAGCCAGAACCAACCAGTACATGGCGGAAGCCCCAGTGGACTCGAATTGCGCCGTGGCAGCCGTCATGAACAAGAAACCGGTGCCCATGATGATCAGACCGAGGATCATCTTGAAAAGGGAGGTGGCCGTCTTGCCTTTCAACTTCCGGTTCGCCCAGTAGCCTGCCACGACAGAGCCAAAGAAGATGATGAACATGGCGTTGAGCGACTGGAACCAGGAGGCCGGCACTTCCCAGCCACCGAGCATCCGGTTCGTCTTCTCCATGGT
>CBFHWV010000240.1:0-1030 GCA_965659565.1 uncultured Flavobacteriales bacterium | reverse complement strand
AAGTGGTGGTACCGGGCCTGCCGCAGCTCGACCACGGCGTCGAGTGAAGCGACTTGGGCGAGCAAGTCTACGGCCGCGGCGGAGTCCACCACATTGGTGTCGACCTGGATGACCATGCCATTGAGCCAGCGGCTGTGGTGCAGCTTTCGGAATGCCGATTGCCCGTCCACCGCTCCGACGGCCATGACGGCTGCGATGTAGGCTGGAGGGACCGGCAAGTCGAGCGAGTCGAGGGCAATGCCGTGCTTCGCCCGCCGCTCCAAAGCGCGCGGCGACAACATCAAGCGGCCGGCATCAGGGTCTCCTAGGTCCACACCGCATCCCACCTTGTCCGCAAAGCCGATCCAATGGTGGTCGGGCGCAATCTGCGCTTCGGCCACCAGACCGGTCAATCCGGCCATCCAAAGCAGAATGGGGAGGGAGTGCAAGCGAATCATGGGCGGCTCATTCTTCCGTGGATTGGAGGCGTCCCAAAGACCAGCGCTCCGTGCGGAGGGCCTGGCCCTGCTCGTCGAAATACCGCCAGGTGCCGTCCTTGACCCCGGCGGTGTATTCGCCGACTTCTTTCATGGGTTGGTTGCGCAGTTCGCGGCGCATGGGGGCGGCATTGCCCGTGCCGGCGCGTCCCCGCCCTGGATCGGCCATGCCGGGTGGGCGTCCTCCACCGCCATCTGTCTCTGCCGGAACCATGGTCCATTCTCCGGCATCGTGCCAAGCGGTAAATGGACCATCGAGGCGGCCATGGGCATATCGGGCCACCCATTCGGGCCTGCCGCTGGGGTAGTCGGCGGAGAATTCACCGTTCTGCGGGCTTTCGGACACCACGCGCCCGCCCTCGTAGGTGATCAGCGAGCGAACCTTTCCGTCTGGATTGTAGGTCTTCCATTCGCCCACCGGCAGGTCTTCTGCATACTGCCCCTCACTGAGCATGGCCCCTCCTTCCTGCATGACCTGGGCAGGTCCATTGCGCTGGCCTGCCCGCCAATGTTCGATGCCGCGCGGTCGGCCGTCCCGATCCTGGGCTTTCCAC
>CBFHWV010000239.1:0-1031 GCA_965659565.1 uncultured Flavobacteriales bacterium | reverse complement strand
TGCAGGGGTGGAGTCGGTCCGCTCGGTTGGCTTTGTTGGTGCGCGGCGTGCGGCTTGTCGTTCCCGCATTGGACGGCGCTTTGAACAGGCTGGTGGTCTCTTTGACCATGGACGCAGACCCGGTGGTCGCTTTGGCCATGGCAGAGGCCTTCAAGCGCCTCTTGGCACAAGAAGACGGGCATGACTCCTGGCCCAGATTGGAAGCGCGCTGTGCCGTGCCAGCCGGGGAGGAATCTGGTCGTGACCACCTCATTCGATTGTCCATTCGGGCAGCGGCTGGCGTGCTCACCGGTTTCGATGCTGTCGCGGTCGAAGACCCGACCTGGGCTGGCTCCACGCCCGACATCCAGCAGGGCCAGAAATGGGCCAGAAACGTGCTGCACCTGCTCCGCGAAGAGGGCGGCCTGCGCCATCCTGAAGCGATGGTGTCCCCACTCATCGACGCTTTGGCGGACGCCATGTGCGAAGGGGCACGGCGTTATGACGCGCGATTTGGGGTGACCGCCATGGACGAGGTGTTGAGCGCAGGGCCTGAGGGTTGGACCATCGATCCGGTGGTGCAATCGTCTCCAAAGCCCGTTGTGGATGGCGATTTGGAGTCACACGGCGCCGGTGTGGCGCCCTTTCTCCGAGGCCCCTACGCGAGCATGTACCTGCAGCGCCCGTGGACCATTCGCCAGTACGCCGGTTTCAGCACGGCCGAAAAGTCCAACGCGTTTTACCGGGCCAATCTCGCTGCTGGTCAGAAGGGACTGAGCGTGGCCTTCGACCTCGCCACGCACCGGGGGTATGACAGCGATCATCCGAGGGTTTCCGGAGACGTGGGCAAAGCCGGAGTGGCCATTGACAGTGTGGAGGACATGAAGCGCCTGTTCGATGGGATTCCGTTGGACCGAATGTCTGTGTCCATGACGATGAACGGGGCCGTCTTGCCGATCATGGCCTTCTACATCGTGGCCGCAGAGGAACAAGGGGTGCCCGCTGAGGCGTTGACCGGGACCATTCAAAATGACATCCTCAAGGAGTTCATG
>CBFHWV010000238.1:0-1037 GCA_965659565.1 uncultured Flavobacteriales bacterium | reverse complement strand
GGCAGTCCATACAGCGTGCAGGACTACACCGCGCTGAACCCCGACTACGGCACTTGGGAAGACTTTGACACTTTCGTCGCCACCGCCCATGACTACGGGATGAAGGTCATCTTGGACTGGGTGGCCAACCACACGGCGTTTGATGCCGCATGGACACAGGACAGCTTGACCCGCGCCTATTTCTTGTTGGACGAGGCCGGCAACTTGCAGCCCCCGACGGGCACGGATTGGGTGGACGTGGCCCAGTTGGATTGGGACAATGGCGTGGACAATGGACTGTACGATGCGATGTCCGCCGCCATGGTCTTCTGGGTGCGCGACCACGATGTCGACGGATTCCGATGCGACGTAGCGGGCAAGGTGCCGACCCCATTCTGGGAGCAGGCGCGCCGTGCGCTGGAGGAGGCCAAGCCCGATGTGTTCATGTTGGCTGAGGCAGAGGTGCCCGAACACCACGACCGCGCGTTTGATGCGAGCTACGCCTGGGAATTCCACCACATCACCAACGAAGTGGCCAAGGGCCACATGAATGCCGATTCCGTGCGCGCCTACCTCGACCGCGAAGCGGCGCGTTTCCCCGACAATGCCTACCGCATGACGTTCATCACGAACCACGACGAGAATTCGTGGAACGGGACGGTGCGCGAGCGCTACGGAGATGCCGGACGGGCGATGGCCGTCCTGTGCGGAACGGTCATGGGCATGCCCCTCATTTACGGCGGTCAGGAGAGCGAAATGGACAAGCGGTTGCGCTTCTTCGAAAAGGACACGGTGCCTTGGGGGGATTACCGGGCCATGTCGTTTTACCGCATTCTCAATGACTTGCACCACCGCCACACCCCGCTGTACAATGGGGAGTTTGGCGCCAAGGCCGAGCAGCTCGTCAACGAAGGAGATGTGCTCTACTATGAGCGCAAGGACGCGGGGGAAGCGGTCCGCGTGGTCATCAACCTCAGTGATGCTCCTGTTGAATTCACCCCCGACGGACTCGACGGGTTCCGCACCACATTCAGCCGCAAATCGCTGGAGCGCACGGT
>CBFHWV010000237.1:0-1038 GCA_965659565.1 uncultured Flavobacteriales bacterium | reverse complement strand
GGCCATCTCCAAGTGCTGCAGCTGGTCTTTGCCCACGGGGACCTCATTGGCGTCGTAGGCGAGGATGTCGGCGGCCATCAGCATCGGGTAGCTGAAGAGGCCGGCGTTGACGTCCTCCAACCGGTCCGCCTTGTCCTTGAAGCTGTGGGCCAGCGTCAAGCGGCTGTAAGGGAAGAAGCAGCTGAGGTACCATGCGAGCTCGGTGCACTGCGGCACATCGCTCTGGCGGTAGAAGACGGTGCGGTCGGTGTCGAGTCCGCAGGCCAGCCAAGCGGCGGCGACCGCGTAGGTGTTGGCCCGCAGTTCGGCGCCGTCCTTGATTTGGGTCAGGCTGTGCAGGTCCGCGATGAAGAGGAACGACTCGTCGGTGTTGTCCTGTGCCAATTCAATGGCGGGACGGATGGCGCCGAGCACGTTCCCGAGGTGGGGCGTGCCGGTGCTTTGGATGCCGGTCAGGATGCGGGCCATGGTCGTCTTGGGATGCGGACTTCAGCGGCCGATCAGCAGAACTCGTCGTAGGCCGCCTTGAGGTGGGTCGCGATCATCTCGGCGGTGCGGCCTTCGATGTGGTGGCGCTCCACCATGTGGACCAGCTTGCCGTCCTTGAAGAGGGCCACGGACGGGCTGCTCGGCGGATACGGCAGTGTGTGCTTGCGAACGCGCTCCACGGCCTCGACGTCAAAGCCGGCGAAGGCGGTGTACTTGCGGCCGGGCAGCTTGGCGTTGTCCAAGGACGCCTTCACGCCAGGGCGCATGGAGCCGGCGGCGCAGCCACAGACGCTGTTGAGCACCACGATGGCCGTGCCGTCCTCAGCGAGGGCGGCATCGACAGCGGGGGCATCGAGAAGTTCGGAGAAGCCGGCGTCGACGAGGTCGGCTTTCATGGGGTTGACAATCTCAGCGGGATACATGGTGCAAAGTTATTCCTTGTCTGAAGCGGTGGACGCCAAGAAAAGTTCGTCGTACTGCTCCTGGTGAATGACACTCGGAGCGTCGATCATGACGTCGCGGCCTTGGTTGTTCTTGGGGAAGGCGATG
>CBFHWV010000236.1:0-1078 GCA_965659565.1 uncultured Flavobacteriales bacterium | reverse complement strand
TGGACATCCCAACCATCGGCATCGGCGCCGGCGTCGGCTGTGACGGCCAGGTGCTCGTCTTGCCCGACATGCTGGGCATCACCCAGGACTTCTCACCGCGCTTCCTGCGCCGCTACCTCGACATGGGCCAGCAAATGCACGACGCCATCGGCCAGTACGTGTCGGATGTCCGCTCCAAGGACTTCCCCAACGAAAGCGAGCAATACTGATGGGTCAGGAGCGCGACGGATCCCCGTTTGCCCACAAGCCCAAGGTGCCCATCATCATGAGCACCCCGGAAAATCTGGAGGTCCTGTTTGAGGACAACCACATCATCGCGGTCAACAAGCGCTCCAGCGACATCGTCCAGGGCGACATCACCAACGACCGCACCCTCGACAACGTCATCCGCGAATACCTGCGGGTCAAGTACGACAAGCCCGGTGAGGCCTGGCTCGGGACCATCCACCGCATCGACCGCCCGGTCAGCGGCGTCATCCTTTACGCCAAGACTTCGAAGTGCCTCAGCCGCATGATGAAGGCGTTCAAGCACCGCGAGGTCGCCAAGACGTATTGGGCCGTGGTCAAGGGCGAACCGCCCCAAGCCGTCGGCCACGTGGTGAACTACCTCCGCAAGAACAGCGAGCGCAACAAGAGCTACGCCTATGATTCGCCGGGAAAGGACCGCAAGGAATCCGAGCTCAACTACTACCTGCTGGGCAAGGGCGACCACTACCACTTCGTGGAGGTCCACCCGAAGTCCGGCCGTCACCACCAAATCCGGGTGACCCTGTCGTCACTGGGGTGCCCGATCAAGGGCGACATCAAATACGGGGCGCGTCGGACCAATGACAACGCCTCGATCCACTTGCACGCCCGGCGCATCGAGTTCATTCACCCCGTTCGCCGAGAGGTGGTTCGCATCATCGCCCCGCCCCCGGAGGACAACCTGTGGGACAAGATGCTGGAGTTGGATGAAAAGGTGAAAACTGGCGGCGCCGACCCGCGCCCGGGGCAGTAAATTCGCGGTCCCATGGAAGCCAAGGAACACGTCAAGTGCCTGATCATCGGATCGGGCCCCGCAGGATACACCGCCGCC
>CBFHWV010000235.1:0-1084 GCA_965659565.1 uncultured Flavobacteriales bacterium | reverse complement strand
CTCAGCCTCGACAAAGGCTTCACCGATGCCGAAGGCGACACCATGGAAATCCAGGTGGCCGACGACGGTCTCGACCCCGGACAATCCCTCGAGAAGCAACAGCGCGTCAACAAAATGCGCGAGGTCGTTGCCCAATTGAAGCCGCGCTACCGCCGGTTGGTGGAGCTCCGCTACTTCGAGGAATACAGCTACGACGAGATCAGCCAAGAACTCGACTTGCCCCTCGGCACCGTCAAGGCCCAATTGTTCCGCGCACGTGACATTCTCGCGGGCGTTCTTGAAATCGACCGCGAGCAATTCTGAGCGTGGCGCCTGCTGACCTCGACTTTCGCGCCGTCGACGACCTGATGGAGGCCCTTCAAATCGGGTCCACGGAGTTCGGCACCCCCATTCCGGACATCACCGAAGCCCAGCGACTCCAGCTGGCCATGCTCGGGCCCCTTTACCGGGACTGGAACGCCAAAATCAACGTCATCTCCCGCAAGGACATG
This sequence comes from uncultured Flavobacteriales bacterium, assembly GCA_965659565.1. Taxonomy (GTDB): domain Bacteria; phylum Bacteroidota; class Bacteroidia; order Flavobacteriales_D; family Sanyastnellaceae; genus UBA8752. The sequence goes on along the minus strand of CBFHWV010000235.1, from coordinate 593 downwards.
GACGCCTTTTTCACCCGTCACGTGCTCCACAGCTTGGCCATGGCGAGGGTGTTTCGGCCGGAACCCGGCACGCGCGTTCTCGACGTCGGAACCGGGGGCGGCTTTCCCGGCATCCCGCTGGCGATCCTGTTTCCCGAGGCGGATTTCACCCTCTGTGATTCCATTGGAAAAAAGATCAAGGTGGTGAAGGCCGTGTCCGAGGCCATCGGCTTGAAGAATGTGCGGGGCGAATGGGGTCGGGCCGAAAGCCTCACCCACCAGCCCGCATTTGACTTTGTCGTGAGCCGGGCGGTGACGCGGTTGCCCGCTTTTCTGGATTGGGTGCGCCCCCTCATCCACAGCGACCACCGCCACGGACTGGCCAATGGCGTGCTGTACCTCAAGGGAGGTGACTTGACCGAAGAGCTGGCCCCCGTCCAGGAGACCGTCACGCAATGGGCGCTCTCAGATGCACTGAAGGCGGACTTTTTCGAGACCAAGCGGCTTCTTCATGTGGCGTTGGCCTGAAAAGAATGAAGGGGGCATCTCTGCCCCCTCCGAAACCTGCAAGGATATTGAAACCGATACAGCAAGAAGCTGCATCCATGTGTATG
>CBFHWV010000234.1:0-1110 GCA_965659565.1 uncultured Flavobacteriales bacterium | reverse complement strand
ATTGTGGAACTCAGCGTGCCGCAAGCGATGGATGTGGCCATCCTGCCGATCGCAGGTCAGGATCGGATGGTGTCCACCTCCCGCACGCTGGGCCAGGTTCGGATGTGGACTTCAGATGCCACAGACGGCTGGGATTTTGAGCCCCTCATCGAAGGCATCCAGTATGTCCGCAACATGGCGGCCGGTGACCTCAACGGAGACGGTCTGGATGATGTGGCCGTGATGGTGCAGGGCCCCAACCTTTACAACGGAGGGCCGGAGTACCTCTATGTGGCGTTGGCCAAAGCGGATGGCGGGTTTGACGTGGAATACGTGCCCACAGGGACCTACTTCGGATACGAGGTGCAGCTGGCCGATTACGATGGCGATGCCGACCTCGATGCGGTGGTGAGTGACTACAACGGCGACCGCGTGGTCGGCTTGCGCAATGACGGAAACGGCGGGTTGGCCCTGACCGACACCTTGGTTCAATCCATCAACGGGTGCGACGACGTGGCCATGGTGGACCTCGACGCCGATGGCGACCTGGACCTGGTGGCGGCAGCCTGGCAGGGCTCGGATGTGATGCTGGCGCTCAACAACGGGGCCGGGCAATTTGGCCTGCCCCTCGAGTTGGACGACACCGGGAGCCGCTGCGAGGCGGTGGCAGTGGACGATTTCAACGGCGACGGCCTGCTCGACGTGGCTGCGGCTTTTGAGAATTCCGGCGATGTGCGCGTGTGGCTTCGGGCCGGCCAGATCAGCGACTTGGAATTTGCCACGCCACAGGTGCTGGACCTCAACAGCGCGCAGGACCTGCAGTGCGCCGACGTCGATGGCGACGGCGATGTGGATTTGCTCGGTGTAGGGTACAACGAGACGGACGTGCGGGTGTTTTCCAACGCGGCCGGGGTCTTCCAGCCGGCGGTTGACTTGGGCTTGGGCGGGGTCAATGGCGCCCTGATGCTCACGGCGGCCGACCCCGATGGGGATGGCCTGGCCGACGTCGTGGTGAGCGAATACGGCGGGGCCCGCTTCCGTTTGTACCACGGCGCCACGGGCACGATCGTGGATTTGGATGCGCTCAGCGGTCCGCAAAATGCGGTTTTCGGAGACTTTGACGGCGATGGC
>CBFHWV010000233.1:0-1111 GCA_965659565.1 uncultured Flavobacteriales bacterium | reverse complement strand
GGGTCACAGAGGGAAACAACGCATTCTCGGCGTCCAGCGAGCAGTATCTCAACTGCCATGTCTACCCCAACGGGGTCGCGGGTGAAGGGATCGCACGGATGCTCTTGATCACCAACGCTGCTGCGCAAGACACCGTCACCTGGCACATCACCATCGGCGCTGTATCGGGCATCGAGTACGCTTCGGAACTGGCCATTCAGGCACACCCCAACCCATGTGCGGGCCGCTTGGACCTGAGTGGCTTGCCCTTGGGTGCTGACGTCACGTTTTGCGATGCGTCCGGCCAATGCGTGCGCCATTTGGCCATCACCGAAACGCACGAGCTGACCGTCGAGGACCTGCCCACCGGGCTGCTGTTCATGACGGTCACCGCCCAGAACGAGGTCCTCCTGCGGCAGCGCATTGTGTCCCTCTAAAAGGCGCCCCATCCTTTCTTGGAGCCAAGGCCCTTTGGGTATCTTGGCCCGCATGAAGCACCTCTTTTTTGCGGTGTGTGCCACGGCCCTGATCGCCACCGGCTGCACAACCACCACCACGCGAAGCACCCAGCTTGCCGAAGGCGTGGCCCTGATTGACATCGAGCCTGTCAAGGCCCGCTGCGTGGTCGACACCACGCAAACCCTGCAGGCCGTTTCGCAGACGCGCACCGTGCTGGGCTTCTTCCGTTCCGGCGACCGGGAGTTCGCGCAATACCCCGGCATGGTCTTCCGCCTCGGCCCGGCCATGCGGGAGCGCCGCGCCGCTGTTCACAAGGCCCTCAAGGACACGGACTTCGACGTGATGGTCAACCCCAAATACATCGTGCAAACCAAGCGCCGGCCCTTTGTGCGCACCGTGACGGTACAAGTCGCCGGATACGGCGGCCACCTCGTGTTCGAACAGCCCAGCGCGGAATGACGGTGCGCGCCATTGGGGCATTGGCCCTCCTGCTCAGCAGCGGCATGCTGTGGGGGCAGAAACTCGACGACAGCCTGCTCAATCAGGCCCAGGACCGGACGCCCCGCGAATGGAGTTGGGGCAACGAAGAAGCCGGCGTTTGGAACGTCTGGATCGAACTCGATGCCGGGACGATTGAGCAGTTCGAATACGGCTCGGACAACCACATCCGGCG
>CBFHWV010000232.1:0-1117 GCA_965659565.1 uncultured Flavobacteriales bacterium | reverse complement strand
GTCTTGCGCCAGTGGGATCGGGAAATCGTTGTAGGTCGCGTATCCGTCGCACAGCTCAGGGTCGACGAAGTCCACGAAGTCGTTTTCGCCAATGGTGAAGAGCTCGGTGTCGAAGTAGGTGCATTCTGCGGCCCCTGTCGCCGTGCTGTCGAAGTTGCAGGCGAGCGGGTCGTTGCACCCTTCGGTGGCGTACTCACAGGTGGCCGGGGCGGGGTTGGCGCACGGGTCGAAGTTGGTGGCGGCAGGGTCGGGACAGCCGTCCATCATGTTGGCCACCGGGGCCAGGTTGAACCCGAGTTCGGCGATGTTCCAGGCTTCTCCATTCCAGGTGGAATTGATGCTCACCAGCCCGGCATCTCCGGAGATGTCGTTCCCGCAGAAAGAGAAGGTGGCGTTGTTGAAGGCGCCGATGGCGAGCGTGGCTTCCAGGGACGTCAGCAGTCCTTGGTCCACCAGGTCGTCGACCCAGTCCTGAAGTTCGGAATCGACTTCGATGGTCACGGGAGACCCTTCGACGTTGTTGACCTGCACGAGCACGCCTTCCGCCGGCTGGATGTCGCAATCCACGTCGGAGTCCAATGCGGCTGTGGCGTTGACCCAGAAGCCTTCGGACAGGTCAAACGTGCCGTCGTCGTACAGGCAGTCCACATCGGAAGTGGCGGTCTCGTCGTAGTTGCAGGCGAGGTCGTCGTTGCATCCGGTGGCGGCGGCTTCGACGGTGATCGACGCGACCATGCCATTGGCGGCGTGGCTGCCGATGCTGCAGTCGTAGTTGTAGGTGCCGGGCACGGTGAAGGTGTGCGTTCCCATGCAGACGCCCATGGCGTTGCCGCCGACGGTGGGCAGGGAGAACACCTCCGGGTTGCCAAAGGACTCACCGGTCAGGACACTGATGTTGCCGTTGACGTCGTGGGTGCCGCCTTCGTTGACCCAAGCGACGGTTTCGCCAGCTTGGATCGTCAGGGCATCGGGGCTGTAAAAGAAGTTGCCCGCGGTGATGGTGTGGTCGGCACCGTCACACGGGGTTTGGGCATGGGCAAATTGGACCCCGATCAGGGCCAACAGCAGGGGAAAAAGGAAGCGCATGGTCACGTGTTGAATGTGCCCTCAAGATGTG
>CBFHWV010000231.1:0-1134 GCA_965659565.1 uncultured Flavobacteriales bacterium | reverse complement strand
TGGGCGGATCGTCTACGCTGGCCGTCATCACCTATGGCCGCGGCGTCCATTGGGCATTGGAGGCCTCCAAAGCGTGGCCTGGTCGCGTGGAAATCCTGGACCTGCGCAGCCTCTCCCCCATCGACGAGTCCGCCATGCTGGAGAGTGTGGGCCGTTGCCACCGCTGTCTGGTCCTGACGGAGGAGCCGCCTTTGGGCAGCTTTGCCCAAGCACTGGCCGGCCTCATTTCCGACCGCGCCTTCGAGCAACTCGACGCCCCGGTCCGCACCCTCGGGTCGATGGAGGTCCCGGCCATTCCGCTCAACGAGACGCTGGAGGCGGCCGTCTTGCCCAATGCGGAAAAAGTGGCACAGGCGTGCCAAGAACTCCTCGATTACTGAGCCCATCCCGCCTGAGGGGACCTCAAGCCCCACGGCGGGCGCTGACGTACACTTCTATTGAACCTTCTGCACAGAACGAGTGTCTATAGGGGGAATGTCACGCCAGAATTCGGAAATCCAGGCCACATCGGCGCCGCTGCAGACCCATCCTTGTCGGGTCCAGCAGGTGCGGCGATTGACGTCCGAAAGCGTCTTGGTGACCCTCGATCCGGGCGATGCCCTCCCCGCATTCCGACACGAGCCAGGCCAACAGGTCACCTTCTGTTTGGCCTTCCCGGACCGCACATGCTACCGGAGCTACAATCTGGTCAATTCGCCCGAGGGCTTGCCCCAAGTGGCGGTGAAGCAAGTGGCCCGGGGCGGGGCGTCCCAATTCTTTACCGAAGCACTCAAGGCGGGGGACACGCTTCAAGTCGCACCACCGGAAGGAGACCTCTACCCTGCCCAGCTCGACCACAACGCGCACCACCTGTTGCTCTTCGCAGCGGGCAGTGGCATCACCCCACTGTTCTCGGTGGCCAAGCATGCCCTGAGGGCCCGGCCTGACCACCGTGTGACGCTGTTCTACGCCAACCGGTCCGCGCGCCACATCATGTTCCGCAAGGAGCTCGACCAGCTCGCCGTGTCTCCCCGCATGGAGGTCTTCCACATCCTCGGTGATGGTGGAACGGGAGAAGAAAACAGCTCGGGCCGCTTGACGGCAGAACGGGTCGCAGGGCTGCTGGCCCAATTCGGTCACCCGACCCTCAAGGAA
>CBFHWV010000230.1:0-1136 GCA_965659565.1 uncultured Flavobacteriales bacterium | reverse complement strand
AGGAAACATCCGGCCGTCGTGTTCGGTCTTGAGCGGGACGCCGCGCTCGGTGAACCAGTCGATGGTGTCTTGGGCGCTGAAGGTGCCGAAGGCTTTCTTCAGCTGACGTCCTCCCCGGGGGTAATGCTTGGCGAAGGCGCTGGGGGAGAAGCAGGCGTGGGTGACGTTGCAACGGCCACCCCCGGACACCTTGACCTTGGACAGCAGTTTGCCCGTCTTTTCGAAGAGCACGATGCGGGCCTCTGGGTGGTGGTGGGCGGCAGAGAGGGCGGCAAAGAAGCCCGCAGCTCCTCCTCCGATCACCGCCACATTGCCCACGCTGTCCATGTGCGAAAGGTAGGTGCCTGTGCAACGGCTTGCCGTGCTGGATCAGCGGTGCCGTTGAAGGCGGTCATGGGTGCTAGCTTTGGTGGCATGTTCCAGCGATGGTCAGTGTTGGTCTGCTTGCTCGTTCACACGATGTTGCTCCAGGCCCAGTCGGTCCAGCTCAACGGCTACGTCCAAGATGCGGCCAGTGGCGAAATGCTCCCCGGGGCCACCTTGTGGTGCGCTGCGGAGGCGGTCGGGGCCGGGACCAACGCCTTTGGGTTTTACTCCCTCGCCCTGCCGCAGGGCCAGCACACGCTGACCGTGTCGTACATCGGGTACACCGCCCAGACGCTGGAGGTGGACCTGACCGCCGACACCCGTCTCGACGTCTCCCTCCAGTCCGGCGTGGCCTTGCAGGAGGCGGTGGTGCGCAGTGATGGGGAGCGCATCGAGAACGCGGTCCAGATGTCGCGGGTTGAAATCCCGATGGACCAGGTGCGAAAACTGCCGGCCATCGGCGGGGAGGTGGACCTGCTCAAGACGCTCCAGCTCATGCCCGGCGTGCAGTCCGGTGGGGAGGGCACCTCCGGTTTGTACGTCCGGGGCGGCAGTCCCGACCAGAACCTGATTGTGCTCGACGGGGTGCCGCTCTACAGCGTGAGCCACCTGTTTGGCTTCTTCTCGGTGTTCAATGCGGACGCGGTCAAGAGGATGTCCATCACCAAGGGCGGTTTCCCTGCGCGATTTGGCGGGCGTCTGTCCTCCGTGGTGGAGGTGCAGATGAAAGACGGCAACCTGCGCGAGACCCACGGCACGGTCAACGTGTC
>CBFHWV010000229.1:0-1151 GCA_965659565.1 uncultured Flavobacteriales bacterium | reverse complement strand
GCAGAGGTCTTTGTGGTGGAACAGGATTGTCCGTACCAGGACCTCGACGGCAAGGACCGGCAGGGGCTTCACTTGTGGGCGGAGCAACGGCAAGCGCCGCTGGCGGCGGGCGGCGAAGCCCTGGCGATCACGCGGTTGTTGCCGGCCGGCGTGTCCTACGACGGTGAGGTGAGCATTGGCCGGGTGGTCACGTCCCCAGCCGCGCGCCGAACGGGGCTCGGAAAGGAGCTGATGTCGCGGAGTTTGGAGGCTTTGGCCGACCAATGGCCGGGTGTGCCCATTCGCTTGTCGGCCCAATGCTACCTCGAGCGGTTCTACGCTGATTTCGGCTTTGAGCCGGTCGGGGAGTCCTACCTCGAGGACGGCATTCCGCACATCGCCATGGTGCGTCCTGCCGGCCGGCCTTGAACCTATCTTCGCCGCCATGTCCAACACCCCCTGCGTTTCGGTGGTGATTCCGTGCCTCAACGAGGCCGCCCACATTGGCTCCTGTTTGGAAGCCCTCGCCGCCCAAACGGCATTGCCGGCCCCGATCGAAGTGCTGGTGGTCGATGGCGGCAGCACCGATGGCACGCGCGACATTTTGGCGGCGCGGGAGTCCGCCATGGATGGCCTGCGCGTCCTGGACAATCCGCAACGCATCACGCCGGTGGCCATGAACCTCGGCATTGCCGCAGCGCGCTCCGAAGTGGTGGTCATCCTGGGGGCGCATGCGGAGGTGGCGCCGGATTTCGTCCGCCGCAACCTCGATGCCCTGTCTGCCCATCCGGAGTCCGGCTGTGTGGGCGGTGTGGTCGACCAGGTGCACGGCGATGAACGCACCCGGCGCATTGGCCTCGCGATGTCCTCGCCATTTGGGGTGGGGGATGCGCGGTTCCGCACAGGCGGTTTGGCGGGCCACGTCGATACGGTTGCCTTCGGCTGTTACCGCAAGGCCGTCCTCGATGAAATTGGTGGCCTCGACGAGGCCCTCGTCCGAAACCAGGACGATGAATTGAATTACCGCCTGACGGAGGCGGGCTGGCGCATTTGGTTCGATCCGCGGATCCGGTCCACGTACCACGCCCGCTCCAGCTTCGGCCAGCTCTTCCGCCAGTATCGCCAATACGGCTATTGGAAGGTCTTCGTCAACAAGAAGCACCTCACCGTCA
>CBFHWV010000228.1:0-1175 GCA_965659565.1 uncultured Flavobacteriales bacterium | reverse complement strand
GGCCTGAATCTGGAAGCCGGACCCAACCGACAAGCCTTGGAGACAGAAGGTTGAACGCTCACAAATCCACCCATGGAAATGTGTAAAACATCGACGAGTGGGCATTATCTTTCCGTTATGATGGAGGCGTCCTTGTCCCGCACATGGCTGTGCTGCCTGTTGCTTTTGGCAATGGGGTCCTTGGAGGGGCGCGCACAGAAGATGTTTGGGCTTCCGGCCTCCGCCATGCATGACCACGCCGCCTGCCAAGCTGCAGGATGTGACGGACTCTTGGGCATCGCAGAAGACCAATTCCACTTCACACCGCCCCCGACCACGGTGCGATCCTCCGTGGCCACCATTCAGGTCACGTACTTCAATTTTCCGCCGGCTGCAGAAGCGGCCTTCCAGTATGCCGTGAACATTTGGGCCGGACAAATCAGCAGCCCGGTGGACATCGAGGTCGAGGCCACGTGGGCCGACCTGGGCGAGAACATCCTGGGCTCCGCTTCGCCCTCGAGCGTCCACCGCAATTTCTCCGGCGCCCCGGAACCCGACGTCTATTACCCCGCCGCCCTCGCCGACCAATTGGCGGGCAGTGACCTTGGAAGTTCCGCCGACATCGTCTGCAACTTCGGGAGCGACGTCAATTGGTACTTCGGCATTGACGGCAACGTCCCGCCAGGCGCCTACGATTTCGTCACGGTGGTCTTGCACGAACTCTGCCATGGCCTCGGGTTCATCGGCAGTGCCAACGTTGTGGGCAGCACGGGGTTCATCGGCCAGAGCGGTTCCCCATTCGTCTATGACACCTACATCAACGACAACAATTCCGGAGGAAGCCTGCTGGACCTGAACAGCGCCACGAGCAACATGGGCTTGGCATTGACTGGAGGGGGACTTGTCTGGTCCGGGCCAGCCGGACTCGCTGCGGATGTGGCACCTCCCGGCATTTACGCACCAGACCCTTGGGAGCCCGGCGCCAGCTTCTCCCATTTGCGCGAGGACATGTACCTGTCAGGGAACGCCAACGCCTTGATGACGCCCAACCTCAACACCGGTGAGGCCATCCACAATCCAGGGCCCATCGTCATGGGCATGTTCAGCGACATGGGCTGGGGCGTCCAGGGATGCGGCATCTCAGCACTGCTTGCCGGAGCCCAGTCCGCCTGCAATCCTTCGACCAACACGTACAG
>CBFHWV010000227.1:0-1200 GCA_965659565.1 uncultured Flavobacteriales bacterium | reverse complement strand
AATGTTCACCACCGGCTTCAGCTGGCCTCCGCTGGACCCCACCGACGGGCCCGGCAGCGACGTGGCGTGGATGCAGGTCTGGGCCAACCGCTTGGGCGCCGCCATTGCGGGCAGCGTGGCCTGTGTGGATGCGGAAGACCATCCCCGAAACCGCTTCTGGTTCATCCCACCAACCGGGGAAGGTTCCCTCGTTTTTTACGACAAGCGGCACCTCTTCACCCTCGCCGGCGAGCACGACCACTTCAAAGCGGGGGACCAGAGGGCCGAGGTCGAATTCCGCGGGTTCCGCATCCTGCTGCAAGTCTGCTACGATTTGCGCTTCCCGGTCTTCGCGCGCAACGATCGCCCTGAGCCGTATGACTTGGCGGTCTACGTGGCCAACTGGCCCGAAACCCGGTCCGCAGCTTGGCGCACCCTCCTGCAGGCCCGGGCCATCGAGAACCAATGCTTCGTGGTCGGCATCAATCGGTCTGGAACCGACGGCAATGGGCACCGCTACGCGGGGGACAGCCTCATGGCCGACTTCGCCGGTGCGCTGATCGCCGATGCCGGTAGCGATGGCCAGCCGGCCACACTCCAGGCCACACTCCGTGGAGAAGACATGATGAAGTTCCGCCGAAAGCTGCCGTTCCTCGAAGACGCGGACGCCCGCAAGGGTTGATCAGCCTGCAGACCGCAGGATGCGGTCCATCGCCCGGCCTTTGGCCAACTCGTCGACCAGCTTGTCCAGCACCCTCACTTGGCGGGTCAATGCGTTGTCCAACTCCTCGATCCGATACCCGCAGATGACCCCCTTGACCTCTTCCGACATGGGGTGGACGTTGGCTTCTTCGAAAAACGCAGCAAACGTGGACTTGCGCTCCACGTGGGCCGCCAGTTCGGCATCCGAATAGCCTGTCAGCCAGGTGAGCATAGTGTGAAGTTCCGTCACCGTGCGGCCCTTCTTTTCCACCTTGGCGACATAGTGCGGATACACCGAAGCGAAGGTCATCTCCGCGATGCGGCGATGGTGGGCTTCCGTGGCAACCGGCATGGGCAGGACTCAGGCCCTCACTTGAAGGCGTTCTCCCCAGTGATATCGAGGCCGGTGATGAGCAAGTGGATGTCGTGCGTGCCTTCGTACGTGATCACGGACTCCAAATTCATCATGTGGCGCATGATCGGGTACTCTCCGGTGATGCCCATGCCGCCCAGCACCTG
>CBFHWV010000226.1:0-1207 GCA_965659565.1 uncultured Flavobacteriales bacterium | reverse complement strand
CCACGTGCGCCAAGCTGAATTGCTGGCGTACACCGCGGAGTCGGCGTCCAGCAAGGATTGTCCAAACAAGGGGTCGAGCATGACCCGCACCTGTGCGCTGAGGGTGTCATTGCCGACAATCAGTTCACGCGAAGGGTGCATTTGCGTGGGTTGCGAGGTGGGGTCCACCAGGTTGACGGGAATGGTGGCCGGGATGTCTTGGGCGTAATAAGCGCTGTCGATCGACAGGGTGTCGTCCAGCTGCTCGACGATGAGATATTGGTCCGCATTGAGGCCATAGGCGGGGCCGTTGAATCGCAGGACAAATTCGACGCTGTCGCAAATGGGTGTGGCCCCAAAATCTACAGCAGTTTGGGACAGCCTCAGCTCCGTTGAGAAATAGGCGGAGGTCAACCCACTGATGGGGTCGATGGTGGTGCCGAGCAGAAGGCGACTGCGCTCATCCGTTCGCAGGGAGTCCACCGCGACCATCTCAAGAGAAAACGGAAGGGTGTCTGTGCGCAAATCGAGCAGCTCTCCTTCCGGTTGAAGCCCGAGTCCCAGGCCGCCGTCTGGCTTGCGGCAACTGGTCACACAGAGGACAACGAGAAAACAAAAAAGGAGGACGCGTGGGAGGCGCATGCACAAATGAATCGGTGCGAAAGGTCGCACAGGATGGCCGTCAAGGCACCCGTTTTCCAATCGAAATTGGACGGGTGTTCACAATAAGTGGGACGGTACCGGGGGATCAACCCTCAACGGCCACCTCCTTTCCCTCGAGGATGGTGTCGTAGAAGTTGGCCACTTCGGCGGCAGCCAAAGTGGACTCGACGTAGGGCATTTTGGGGCAGTCCAAAGCGTCCCAATGGGCTTGGGTGCCCTCTGTCAACGCCCCTGACCCAGCGATCAAGGCATCGGAATGTGACATGGCCAATTGGTTCAGGGCATCAAATGTGGGGAGCGCCAAGGAGGACACTTTGTCTGCGTCGATGCCATCGAATGCAATCTTCTCGTGAAGGCTGCCATTGAGTGTGCCGATGAAGCCTTCGTCATAGAGACTCGTGACCACTTTCGTGTTTTCGAAGTGGGCGTCTTCTTTGAAGAGCTCCTTGAGGTAAAGCGGAACCAGCGAGGCCATCCATCCGTGGCAGTGGATGATGTCGGGCGCCCAGCTCAATTTGCGAACGGTTTCCAAGACCCCGCGGGCAAAGAAGATGGCGCGCTCATC
>CBFHWV010000225.1:0-1228 GCA_965659565.1 uncultured Flavobacteriales bacterium | reverse complement strand
CCACCCTCGCCCACATTTTAAATCTTGGATTTCGTCCTCACGGTCGAAATCCGGCATGTACTCCCCGTCGGCCTGCGGCCTCCAAAGTTTCAAAGTGACAACCCTCCTTCGCTCCGCTCAGTCGGCATCCCTGAGACACCTGACCGAGAATCCGGAACGTGGATTGAGGTCGTGCCGGTAGATGCCTAGATTGTTGTAGTTCAAGTACCGGTACCAAGCATTGCCGCCACTGGGCGAAGAACTCCACCAGTAGCCGCCGAGCCCGGCACCTGCTATGTAGCCATCGCTGGCGTCGCGGTAGCCGCCCGGAAGGGCCGAAAACCCAAAGTCGTCTGTGCCGTTGCCGCCATTGTTAAATCCATAGGTCGATTTCAAGGCTGTTCCCTCCGTTCCGCTGAAGCCTTGTGCAGCAATGAAATTCTCCAGATCCGTCCACTCCCCATCGGTCGGGACATGCCAACCGCTCGGGCACAAGCCGCGCGCATCGTTCACAGCATACCAATTGTACAAGCGGCCATACTCCGCCAAGGACTGCGCCTCGTCGCAGGCATCGATGTCAGGACTATGGTGGCTACAACCGTCGTCCTCGCCATACACCGCAGTGGCGCCCGAAGTGGTCGAGGTCCACTCGCCGTCCGTCAAGCCCGCAGGAATGGCCGTGCCATCGGCGTAGGTCGTCGTGCGAAGGTTTTCCGCAAACCAGCACTGGCCGCCAATTTCCACCACGCTGTAGGTGTAGCCGTCCATCGTCAGACTTGCGTTCGCACACGGCAGCGTCCCGCAACTGCCGTCGTCCGTGTTCGCCGTCGCGTTGTATTCGACGTAAGCCGGATCTGTGCAACCGAGCGTGATTAAGGCGGTGGTGCCGTTGCTCAACTGCACTTCGTAAGAGCCGTCGGGCTGGAGGATGACGGTATCGACTCCGAAGCTCAGGTAGTCGGCGGCAAGCTGTTGGACATTGAGGGTGCTGCAGTCGCCTTGGGCGACAACAGTGCCGGTCAGCAAGGCGCTGACGAGCAAGAGAACGGAAACACGCTTCACAGCGGTCAGTCGAAGGTGCAGGTGCCGTTGGCCTGGTCGGCGTAGTTGCTGGCCGTGCGGTCGGTGCAGTTGTCCGCGTCGTCGCAGATGCCGTCGGAGTCGGTGTCGCTCATACCACAATCGCAGCAAAGGTCGTAAGGCACCATCACGGTGACGGCCTCGCTCTCACAATCGTCGGCGTCCAAGG
>CBFHWV010000224.1:0-1252 GCA_965659565.1 uncultured Flavobacteriales bacterium | reverse complement strand
CAGCCCTCCTCTTCGTCGCACAGGCCATCATTGTCTTCGTCGTTCAGGCAGTTGCCGTCACAATCGACGTAGTCGGTGAGCGGATAGGTGCAGGATCCGTCATCTGCATCAGCCATGGCGTCGTAGTTGCAGGCCATGTCATCCGTGCATCCGAACATCTCGTTCTCGTCACAAATCCCATTTCCATTCACGTCATTGATGCAGTTCCCATCGCAGTCTTCGTTGACCTCGGGGTACGTGCACGTGGCGTTGTCCGCAATGGTGGCGGTGGCGTCATAGTTGCACGCGGTATCATCCGTACATCCCACACAAGACAGCGATTCACAAGAACCGTCATCGTCGGTCGCATTTCCATTGTAGTTGCAGGCCATGGGGTCCGTGCAGCCGGCCGTTTCCAGCTCATCGCACAGGCCATCCATGTCGGCATCGTTGATGCAGTTGCCGTCGCAATCGAGGTAGGTCTCGTCAGGATAGGTGCAGGAACCATCTTCAATGCCGGCCTCTGCGTCGTAGTTGCAGGCCGTGTCATCCGTGCAACCTTCCGTCAACGCAGCGGGCCAATTGAAGGTGGGGAAAATGTCATTGTATTCTTCGGTCTCTGGGTTGTAGACACTGTCCACCACCACAGTGTTGGTGCCCACACCATTGATGAAGATTTGCGTGTACAGCTGCAGTTCCAGGTCGCCATCCGTGGTGAACTGGCCGGCCAAGACCTTGAGGTCAGATCCAGCAACACCATTGGCGTCTCCGTTCAGCGCATACCAAGCTCCTCCGACCGCATCGTCGATGACGATGTCGCCACCAGGCAACCCAACGCCAGAGTCGAAATTGGTGGACCAAGGGTTGATGGCCGACTGTACCGTGGACACAGCGGCTTCACCAGCACCGGCATTGGGCGCTTGTGACAGGCCGATGGTCACCCAGCTGTCGTATTCCAAGTCCGGGTAAACGCCAAACAGCAGCGCCTGAACACCATTTGGGGTGGCTCCACCCAACACAGAGTGGTGAAACGCCGTCGTGGTGGTCACCAAGGTCGGGTTGTTCACATCACCAGAAATGGCGCTGAGGAAGTCATCCTCATTCTCCATGGTGACAAAAACCTGGTAACAGGAGTAGCCCGAGAGGTCGGTCTCGGTCCCGTCCAGGGCAATGAGGACGCCAATGTCGTCAGCGACGACGTCCACTTCCACCCCGTAGGACTGGGCGAAAAGCAGGTTTGGCACAAGGCACAAGGCCAGAAGTAGCTGGTACA
>CBFHWV010000223.1:0-1255 GCA_965659565.1 uncultured Flavobacteriales bacterium | reverse complement strand
ATGGCGTCAATACCGGCTTCGGTCAACTCGCCAACGTCCGTGTGGGGGCCGATCAACTGCACCAGCTCCAAGACAACATCCTCCGCAGCCATGCCGCCGGTCTGGGTGAACCGCTGCCGCCGGAGATCGTCCGGTGGATGCTGCTCTTCAAAGTCTGCGGCCTGATCCGCGGCCACAGCGGCGTCCAGCCGCAAACCGTGGATCGCCTCATCGATTTCTACAACGAGGGCCTCATGCCGGTCGTCCCGCGCCAAGGCTCGCTGGGGGCCAGCGGCGACCTGGCCCCGCTCAGCCACATGTGCCTGCCGTTGTTGGGCGAAGGCGAGCTGATGCAGCGCAACGCCGACGGCCAATGGACCACGCGCCCCGCCGCCGAAGTGCTGAAGGAGAAGGGGTGGAGCCCCATTTCCTTGGGCCCGAAGGAGGGATTGGCTCTGATCAACGGCACCCAAATGATGTCGGCCTTGCTGGCCTACAGCTTGCAGCAGCTCGAGCACCTGTGGGGCGAGGCCCACGGCATCGCCAGCTTGAGCCTCGCCGCCTTCGAAGGGCTGGACGCCCCGTTCCACCCGGTGGTCCACGACTTGCGTCAGCATGGCGGCCAACAGGCGAGTGCGGCGGAAATGCGCCGCTGGCTCGACGGAGCCGCCTTCCTGCGCGAGACCCACGAATGGGTGCAGGACCCCTACAGCTTTCGGTGCATCCCGCAGGTATACGGCGCCGTCCGCACCGCCATCGACCGGGGCATCGAGACCTTGGAAGGGGAGGCCACCGCGGTCACCGACAACCCCATTCTGTTGCCGGACACCGGCGAAGTCATCAGCGCGGGCAACTTCCATGGGGAGCCCCTCGCCATCCTGCTGGACCACCTCAAGGTGGCCGCGAGCGAACTCGGGACCATGTCCGAACGCCGCATCTTTAAACTTCTCAGCGGAACGCGCGGTCTGCCGCCTTTCCTCGCGACGGACCCTGGACTGGACAGCGGACTCATGATCGTCCAGTACACGGCCGCCAGCATCGTCGCCCGCAACAAGATGCGCGCCATGCCCGCCAGCGTGGACACCATCGACAGCAGCAACGGCCAGGAAGACCACGTGAGCATGGGCGCCAATGCCGGACTCCAACTCCTGGCCGTCATCCATGGCACCCGGGAGATCCTCGCCTCAGAGCTTCTGACAGCCAGCCAAGCGCTGCACTTCCGTTCCGAACCGGGTCTGTCGAATCGACAATCCGACAGGTTGGATGCCTTCCGCCT
>CBFHWV010000222.1:0-1262 GCA_965659565.1 uncultured Flavobacteriales bacterium | reverse complement strand
CTGGTTTGAGGGATTCAATGGCGCCGCAGGCTGACCGCCCGTTCGGCACCCTGAAGGTCGATGTGGACCTCCACCTGAGCGCCCTCGAGTTGCCAACATTTGGCCACATGCTGTGTGAATTCCCGGTGCGTCTCGGCCACCATGCACCCAGCCGGCGAGAGGTGGTGCTTCGCGCCTTCGAGCAAGGCCGAATAAAAGAGCAGCGGAGTGTCCTCCGGCACGTAGAGCGCCACGCCAGGCTCATGGTCGTGGACATGGGCATCGAGCCGCTCAGATTCGGGGATGTAGGGCGGATTCGACACAATGCCATCCCAAGGACCCGGCGGCCAGGCCGAGGGATCCAGGGCGTCTCCGAGCACCCATTGCACCTGATCCAGCCCCAAGTCTGCCGCATTCCGCCGCGCCTGGTTCAACGCAGCCTCTGACACGTCCATGGCCACCACCTCCCACCCGGGCCGCTCTGCTTGAATGGCCAGGGCCATGCAGCCGCTGCCCGTGCCCACATCGAGGATGCGGCGTGGCCCGCGTTGGCTTGGAACCTGCGCCATGGCCTCCAAGAACCAGCCGACCACCTCCTCCGTTTCCGGGCGGGGAATGAGCACCTCCCCGGCACAGCCGATGCGCAGCCCCCTGAACTCGGTCCACCCTACGACGCGTTGCACCGGTTCTCCTGCCAACACGCGCCGCAATTGGCCCTGCAATCGGGTCAATTCGCCTTCGTCGTATCGCCGGTCCAAGGCCTCCAGCACCAACCTGGACCGGTCGTCGAGGCCGGCCATGAGGCGGTCTGCAACAGCCATCCGCTCGCGCTCCTCTGCCAGCATCGGCTTGGCGCCAGCGCCTGACGCCAACGCCTCCTGCAACCACCTCCTCACGGAGAGGTCGAGGTTGTCGGCAGGCAACTTCAGGTCCGCAGCCATGCGCTCAGGAGATGTTGCGCGCGATCAGCTCAGCGGTGGCGGGATTCGTCGCGAGCGGAATGTTGTAGACATCGCACAGCCTAAGCAGCATGTTGATGTCCGGCTCGTGGGGGTGCTTGCCCATCGGATCCCGGAAAAAGATGACACCGGCCACTTTTCCTTCGGTGATGCGGGCCGCGATTTGGGCATCCCCGCCTTTCGGACCCGATGCCACGGTCTCCACCTGGATGCCCTTTTCCGCCAACCGAGAACCGGTGGTTTTGGTGGCCAGAATGGGCACCTTGTTGAAGAAAGCTTGCCAACGTTGGGCAAAGGCCACGAGCTCCTCCTTCTTGCCGTCGT
>CBFHWV010000221.1:0-1267 GCA_965659565.1 uncultured Flavobacteriales bacterium | reverse complement strand
GGTCCGGCACTGGGCATTGGCCTCGGTGGCGCTGAAGAGCACCATCAGGAGGGAGAATGCCGCGAGAGAATATTGTTTGATCGCAGTCATGGCGAGAGGCTTTACGATTATTGAGCGTATTGGTTACGAACTGCGGCCACAGATTCTGAAATGGCATCCAGCGTGGCGCCATTGAACTCCACTTCGGGTCCACCACTGATGACCACAGTGCCGTCTTCTGCAGCCGTAGCGGCTGCCTCATTTTCTGTGATCTTGACCCCAGTGAATGCCGCTTCAACCGGCGCCAAAGCTTCCTTCATGCGCACGATGGCCTCTGTCGGTTCGTAGCTGTTCAAAAGCCCCATCAAATTGTCCAAGGTCATCTTCTGCTCTGCAATGCGAAGCTTCAGGTCATCTGTGGACGAGTTGAGGCTTCGGGTGCCGAGATAAACCCCCTCAATCCAACCGCCTGCGGCCATCAAGCCGCTGACCTCTTCCATGCCATTTTCCCGGAAACGACCATTCAAAGTGTAGAAGGTCTCGGTCACGATGCTGACCAAAGAGTCCCGAACGTCCCGGTTGTTGTCCGCACGGGCAATCAAGTCTGCATTGATGATGTCGCCCACTCCCAAGCCGTCGCACAGGCGGCGGCACGTGTTCAAATAGTCGACCGAAGCCTGATTTTGATTGAAGATCACGCTGTAGCTGAGGTCACCTGCGTAAATGCCGAGGTTGACTGCTTGGGCCTCTGTGGTCGCATAGCCCATGCCCTTGTCCACCGGGTTCAGTGCGGTTGCATCAAAACGAATGCCACTGCGTTCGAGCAACAACGCCGTTTCAATGGGGGAAGGAACCGCATGAAAAATCCGCTTGAATGCCTTTTGGCGGCGCGCAGGCATCATGCCCTCTGCTGGCATTTCCTGTGAATTCACAGACGGGTTCTGTTCCTCCCCGACTGGGTTTGAATTTCCGCAACTGAAGAGGAGAAGCAGAGCGGGAAGGGCGATCCAAGCACAACGGTGGTGAGGGCTGGTCAATCGGGCAAAAGCACGTTTCATGGCGATTCTGAAATCTTGTAATGGCAAATTGAGCCCTTGCAGCATCGCGCGTGGCCCAATGCCGCGAAAGTTATCCTCTCAAATCCGTGGATGCTGTCAGCCCGGAAGTGCCCTGCTTGTGGGAATCCGCTGAGCCCTGTCCGGCCTGTAAATGCGGGGCCAGCTCAGTGGGCCTCCAGCCAATCCTGCCCCGTTTCGGCTTCGACCTCCAGCGGAACCGCCAATTCCAC
>CBFHWV010000220.1:0-1285 GCA_965659565.1 uncultured Flavobacteriales bacterium | reverse complement strand
ATGGCGGGTGCAGCGTCAGGCAATGCCTTTCAGGGAGCGGGCTTGGCGCCTGAGGCCAAACTGATGCGCATTGACATTGGCCCCCTCACCGAAGCGGATGTCATCGCTTCTTATGCCTACGCCCGAGATCGGCGACGCACCTTCAATGAAACGCAGGGAGAAAGCGGCGCTTTCGTCGTGGCCACGAACGCGTCTTGGGGCATCGACTATGCCAACCCGGATGACCATCCGCTGTGGTGTGCGATTTACGACTCCCTATTGGAGGTGGGGATTTTGAATGTTGCGGCCACGGCCAATCTCAGCATCAATGTGGACCTCTTGGGCGACATGCCGACCGGCTGCACCTCTCTGGGACTGCTTTCAGTGACCGCCACTGACTCGTTGGACATGCGCAGCCAAGCTGCTTTTGGGGCGGAGTCCATCGACCTCGGTGCGCCAGGCAAGCACCTGCTTCTCCCGACAGGCTGGTCTTCACCCGCAGACAGCAGCATGGCGGTGTGGTCCGGCACCTCGTTTGCCAGCCCTGCCGTGGCTGGCGGAATCGCCCTGCTGTATGGCGCTCCTTGCCCCGAGTTTGCCGGGCAAGCCATATCGCAACCCCAATTGGCCGCGCTTCGGGTCAGAAATGCCATCCTCGCGGGCACCGACGCCACCGAGGATTTGATGGGCACGACCGCAAGCGGAGGCCGATTCAATGCCCTCGGGGCCTTGTCCGCGCTGATGTCGGAATGCCTGGACGTCGACACCGTGGGATGCACATGGGCCGGTGCATGCAATTACAATGTCTTCGCTACGGTCGACGACGGTTCCTGTGACCTGTCCAGCTGCTACGGCTGCACCGACCCTTCCGCCTGCAATTATTCTCCCTCTGCCTCCCTGAATGACGGCTCCTGCACCAGTCCTTCCAGCGGATACGACTGCGATGGGAATTGTCAATACCCCACGGAACGGGCATCCAGCCTCGCTGGCGGTGAATGGGATGAATGGACGTTTGAAGCATCAGGAACATGCACCGGATGGGACCTCACCCTCTACGTTGAGAACATGACCGGCGCGTGGGCATCCGATCAGTTGCTCTTCCTCGAATCTCCCAATGGAGAAGTCGTTCAAATGACAGGACTTTCGCCTCTGAATGCCGCCAATTTCCCTTCGAACATCGCCGCCGCGAATGTGACATTCAGCGGGGGGGTGCCCCTTCAATGGGCCACGAATTCCTTGGGCAATTTCACATCGAGCATGACCAACCTGGCCGTGACAGGAACGGGAACCTGGACCCTTCATGCCA
>CBFHWV010000219.1:0-1286 GCA_965659565.1 uncultured Flavobacteriales bacterium | reverse complement strand
ACCTCCACGGTGACCGGCACGGCTTCAACGCCCCGGAGGGCGGCCGCATGCAATCGAACCAGCATGGCCCGTTCAGGCGCAGCGCGCCTCGATGTGGTCGATGAAGGCGTGGATGCACTTGATGTGCACCTCTTGGATGCGGTCGGCATAGCCGGACCACGGCACCCGAATTTCTACGTCGCACAGTGCCGCCAAAGCGCCACCATCCTTGCCCGTCAGTCCGACCACGGTCATGCCGGCGCGCCGCGCAGCCTCGGCAGCCCGCACCACATTGGGGGAGTTTCCAGAAGTGGAAATGGCGAGCAGCACATCCCCAGAACGGCCCATGGCTTCTACAAACCGCGAAAACACAAACTCGTAGCCGTGGTCATTGCCGACGCAGCTCAAGTGCGACGGGTCGGAAATGGAGAGGGCAGGCAAGGCCTTTCGGTCTTCGCGGTAGCGTCCGGAGAGCTCCTCCGCGAAGTGCATTGCATCGCACATGGAGCCTCCATTGCCACAGGAAATCACCTTGCCACCCGACAAGATGCTCGACGCCATGGCCTCCGCCGCCTCCGCCACCGCATTCAATCCTTGGGGATCGGACATGAAGGCGTTCAGGACCTCTTGGGCCTGGTCGAAATGTTCACGGAGGCGTTGGGTGTGTTCCATGCCGGAAAGGTGCGCGGTGCAAGCTACGGACCGACCCGCGATGTGCGAACGTCGGCCTTGCGCTTGTCGGCGCTCATTTCCCCGCTTCGAAGCGGGCGTAGTTCTCGTCGAGGAAGTCGATGAATTTCTGCGGGTCCGGATCGTAGCCGACGCCATCCCCCAGCGCTTCCCCCTTGTGGTCAATCATGACGTAGAAGGGCTGGGCATTGGTGCCGAACCGCGAGGCCTGCAGGTAGGTCCACTTGTTGCCGACCGTGCGGATCCGGAAGTCCTTTCCGCCGAATTCCTCCACCCGCTGCTCGTCTTCCGGCAAGGCCTTGCGCTCGTCGACGTAGAGCGATACGAGCACGGCCTTCTCGGTGAGGTACTCGGCCACCGTCGCATCGGGCCAGACCTGCTCCTCCATCTTCCGGCAGTTCACGCAGGCCCAACCGGTGAAGTCGAGGATCATGGGCTTGCCCTCGGCGCGGGCGGCGGCGAGGCCTTCCTCATAATCGCGGAAACGGGCTTCGATGTGGCCGGAGGCGTGCCCGTCCGAGGAGCCACCAGAGGCGCCGACGGAGCCGCTGCTTTCGGAGTAGAACATGGGCGGAGGGAAGCCGGCGATGATCTTGAGTGGGGCGCCCCACAGGCCG
>CBFHWV010000218.1:0-1295 GCA_965659565.1 uncultured Flavobacteriales bacterium | reverse complement strand
GATGTTCACTGAGATTGTGGGGTTGAACCCGCAATGTGCAGGAACGTATGAGGTCTTGCGCCAATGGGTGGCGCTGGATTGCACAGGAAACAGCACTGATTTCGTTCAGACCATTCATGTGGTCGACACGGTCGCGCCTGTCATCATTGCGGGTGCAGATGCGGTCGTGCAATGCGATGGTTCTGGCAACACAGCAGACCTGGAGGCGTGGCTGGACAACCATGCCGGTGCCACGGCCACCGATGCGTGTGGGTCCGCAGAGTGGTCTGAGCCCTTGCTGCTAGCCTCCACGGCAAATTGTGGCAGCACCAGCATCGCCACATACCGTTTTGAAGTGAGCGATGACTGCGAAAACACCAGCTCGGTCACCTACACCTTCACCATCGAAGACACCACGGTGCCGGTGATTTCGGTGCAGGCCGCCGATACCGTGGCCGAGTGTGACGGCAATGGCAACGACGATCAATTGGAAGCTTGGCTCACCAACCATGGTGGCGCCGTCGCATCCGACAATTGCAGCGACGTCATTTGGACCTACTCGGATTTCACCTTGAGCGATGAATGCGGCGCCACCGGATCGGTTTCGGTGACCTTCTACGCGACCGACGACTGCGGCCTGGTGGACAGCACCTCGGCGACCTTCACCGTGGAAGACACCACCGCGCCGGTGATCAGCGAACAGGCGGTCAACGACACTGTGGAGTGTGACGGCGCAGGCAATGCAACCGAGCTTCAAGCCTGGTTGGACAGCCACGGAGGCGCCATGGCCGAGGACGATTGCAGCACAATCACGTGGTACAACAACTACGAATGTGACATCGCCGGCGGGGACTTCAACACCTACCGCCAATCGGCATTGGGCGACAGCAATTCGGCCACGGCTTCGGATTATCTCGATGCCCACTTCGACGCGGTCTTCCCCGATGGCCTGTCCACGGGATGTGAAGAAGGCTATGCCCTGTTGTTCACCAGCGCCGACGCGGTCGACACCTACCTGCCGTGCACCGGGGGCGCCCAAGATTTGGTGCTGACCCATGGCGGGTCAAACCCGACTCAGGCTGCTGTGGATCCGACGTGCTGGGACAACGCGTTTGTCTCCCATTTGCTCACGGCCAAATTGAATGTGGGCTTTGACAATGCGGACGAAGATTACAGCAGTGCGGACTTCCGACTGGCGGATTTGGAATACAACACCGGGGCCTTGGCCGGGTACACCATGGCCGAGATCATCGCCATCAGCGACCAGGTGCTCGGCGGTTGCAGCAATGCCTTCACCCCCTCTCAACTCCGGGGTG
>CBFHWV010000217.1:0-1305 GCA_965659565.1 uncultured Flavobacteriales bacterium | reverse complement strand
AGTGCGGTGTCTCGCTTCCTTCCCGGCATGACCCGGGCAGGTTCGGAGGGTATGATCTCAGCCTTTCGGCACCCCTGCGTACGGAGACAAAACTACGCCATGCCCCCAAAGGTTCACACGGACTCAGTACAGGACGTTTCCTCCTAAATTCGATTCCCATCGTTTGGCACCATGAAACACAACGAAATCCTGTCGGACCTGCGCCGCATCATCCGCGCCGTCAACCTAGAAGGCAAGCGGGTCGAAAAGGAATACGGTGTCAGCATTCCGCAATACCTCTGCCTCAACCACCTGCACGAGGCCAAGGGCTTCACCGCCTCCATGACGGAGTTGCGTTCCGCACTGCAACTCAACCCAAGCACGACCACCGGCATTGTCCAACGCCTGGAGAAAGCCGGCTACATCGCCCGATTGCCCAAGAGTGAGGACCGACGCAAGAACATGATCATCCTCACGGACAAGGGCGCCAACATCATCCGGCGCCACCCCTCCATTCTCCACGAAGAACTGCTGTCCAAACTGGACCGCATGGGAGACGAGGCCTACGGTGAACTCAAACAATCCTTTCTCCACATCATCGACTTCTTGGACATCCAAAGTATGGACGCCGCCCCCATTGTGGCCCCGGGTGTAGAGTTCGACCCAACACAGACCAAGGAAAACTCCTCAAACTGAGGCGCCTTCACATTTTATTTCGCACTGAAAACAATGTAGGTTCGTGGCCGATTCACATCACCGCCTTTTATGGACCTTCATCAAAACCATCGCCCGAACAGGGCTTCGCTGCTGACCAAGTGGCGACTCCTCCCCTTCCTTCTTTTCAGCATTTGCAGTACCGCATTCGCCCAGAGCAGCATGCTCAAGGGCTCGGTCACCGATGACAATGGCGACGCCCTCACGGGTGCGCTTGTTCTCATCGATGGCACCACCCGCGGCACGATGACCGATGTAGACGGAAACTTTCAACTCGAAGCAAAAGAGGGCGACCTGCAGGTGCGCTTCTCCTTCATCGGCTTCACGGACCAAGTCCTGCCCATCGACGGACGCGACCGATATGACGTCAGCCTCGGTGGCGGCATCAGCATCGACGAGGTCGTGGTCACCGCCCTCGGGGTGGAGCGGTCCGAGAAATCCCTCGGCTACGCCATCCAATCGCTGGACGGCAAAGAAGTCTCACAGGTCCCCGTGACCAACGCGGTGTCGTCCTTGAACGGCAAGATTGCCGGAGTCAACATCCAGACGAGTGCGGCAGGTCCGACGGCGTCGGCCAACGTCACCATCCGTGGCGCCGGCTCCCTGACGGGC
>CBFHWV010000216.1:0-1319 GCA_965659565.1 uncultured Flavobacteriales bacterium | reverse complement strand
CTCTATCCTGTCGACGTCAATGACGGCATCGACTACCTCGATTGCGACGGCAACTGCGTGAACGACATGGACGGCGACAGCGTCTGTGACGAAGAGGAAGTGGTGGGCTGCCAGGACGAGTTGGCCTGCAACTACGACGAGAACGCCACCGATGCTGGGGATTGCGACTACGCAGCCGACGGCCTCGACTGCGACGGCAATTGCTTGGCCGACGCCGATGGAGATGGCATCTGCGATGGCGATGAGATTGCCGGATGTCAAGACGACAACGCCTGCAACTACAATGCAGACGCCACCGACGACGACGGTTCCTGTGAGTACACCAGCTGTGCTGGCTGCTCGGACGACACCGCTTGCAACTACAACGCCGAGGCCACCCTCGATGACGGATCCTGCACGTACGCTGAAGACGGCTATGACTGTGACGGCAACTGCCTCGCTGACACCGACGGCGACGGCATCTGCGATCCGTTTGACCCGTGCAACGAGCCCGACATGGACGTGACCGTCCTTCCGGTGATTCCGAACACCATCATTGCCAACGTGACGTTGGACGGCATGCCCATCTTCGGTGGTGTCATCCTCGCCACGGCCAACGACCTGGTCATTGGAGCTGGCATGACCTTCGAATTCGAAGGGGCCTCCTACGTCAACATGAACCTGTACCTCGAGGCGGGCCAAAGCGTCTCCTTGAGCCTGTTCGATGCCGACGACTGCGCGCTGTACGAACTCGACTTTGACCTGCTCGCCACAGAAGAAGGCGGTGAACTCGGCACATTTGACGACCCCGCTGACCTCCCTTACCTCTCCGGCGATGCCATCGAGGGCTGCATGGACGACACGGCCTGCAACTACAACGAGGCCGCCACCATTCCTGGCACCTGCGTGTACCCGGAGCAGTTCTGCGGTGCAGACTACTACAACTGCGATTGCGAATGCCTCAACGACACCGACGGCGACGGCATCTGCAATGAAGCTGAAATCGTGGGCTGTGGCGATGAACTCGCGTGCAACTACAACGCGGACGCCACGGACATCGACGATGCGCTCTGCACCTACCCGGCCGAGGACTATCTCGACTGTGAGGGGAACTGCCTGAGCGACATCGACGGCGATGGCCTTTGCGACGAGGAAGAAATCCCCGGCTGCACCGATGAAGAGGCGTGCAACTACAATGCGGATGCCACCGACGAGGACGACTCCTGCGAATACGCGGAAATTGGATTCGACTGCGATGGCAACCCCTTGGAGCTCGATCCGTGCGATCCCGAATGCATTGTCTTTGATCCGCCGGTGGAAGACTACACCGTGGAGTGCCT
>CBFHWV010000215.1:0-1321 GCA_965659565.1 uncultured Flavobacteriales bacterium | reverse complement strand
GAGTATGGTCTGAAGAAGGTGAAGGTGTTTGTGAAAGGACCCGGAAGCGGCCGCGAGAGCGCCATCCGCACCCTGCACAACATGGGCATCGAAGTGACCGAGATCGTGGACATCACGCCGATGCCGCACAACGGTTGCCGTCCTCCGAAGCACCGTCGCGTCTGATCCCGGAACCCAACGAAACAAGCAAGACCACATGGCACGTTACCGCGGACCCAAGTCCAAGATTACCCGTCGCTTCAAGGAAGCCATCTTCGGCCCGGACAAAGCGCTTGAGCGCCGTCCTTATGGCCCTGGCCAGCACGGCCCCAACCGCCGTCGCAAGAAGGAGTCTGAGTACTCTGTCCAGCTCGCTGAGAAGCAGAAGGCCAAGTACACCTACGGCATCCTCGAGCGCCAGTTCCGGAACATGTTTGAGCGCGCTCAAGCCAAGCCCGGCATCACGGGTGAGGTGTTGCTCCAGTTCTGTGAGCTGCGCCTCGACAACATCGTCTTCCGTTTGAACCTCAGCCCAACCCGTCGTGGCGCTCGCCAATTGGTGAGCCACCGCCACATCACGGTGAACGGCAAGGTCGTCAACATCCCGTCCTACCGCGTGCGCCCAGGTGACGTGGTCGCAGTGCGGGAAAAATCCAAGTCCCTCGAAGTGGTGACCGGAGCCATCGCAGGTGGTGGCCAGCGCCACGAGTGGCTCGACTGGGACGGCAACGCCCTCGCAGGAACGGTGATCGCCGTGCCCTCCCGGGAGCAAATTCCGGAGAACATCAAGGAGTCTCTCATTGTCGAGCTCTACAGCAAGTAATTCATAACCGATTCCAACGACATGGCGATTCTCGATTTTCAGCAGCCTGACAAGGTCATCATGCTCGACAGCGATGACTTCAACGGACGGTTCGAATTCCGTCCGCTGGAGCCCGGCTTCGGGGTGACCATCGGCAACGCGCTCCGGCGCATTCTGCTCTCCAGCCTGGAGGGTTATGCCATCACGAACATCCGCATTGAAGGCGTTGAGCATGAGTTCAGCACCATCAAAGGTGTGGTGGAGGATGTGACCGAAATGGTCCTCAACCTGAAGCAGGTTCGCTTCAAGCGTCAGATTGAAGACGTCGACCACGAGGTGGTCAACGTGGTCATCGGCGGGCAGGAGACCTTTACGGCAGGCGACATTGGCAAGTTCACCAGCGCGTTCCAGGTGATGAACCCGGACCACGTCATCTGCAACCTCGACAATGGGGTTCAGCTCAACATCGAGCTGCGAATCCAAAAGGGCCGTGGCTACGTGCCGGCCGACGAGAACAAGCATGAAGACGCTCCGGTCGAC
>CBFHWV010000214.1:0-1323 GCA_965659565.1 uncultured Flavobacteriales bacterium | reverse complement strand
CATCGAGTGCGTTGCCTTGTTCGGCCAGGGTGAATTTGTCCTCACTCTGGTTCCGGGTGGTGCGCACGTAGCTCAGACCGGTGCTGAACTTGCCTTCCCAAGTGGAGTTGCCGAAAATCGGCTTGGTCGCATGGACCTTGATGTCCGTCTTGTTCTCTTCCAGACTTCTCCAGTAGCGGGAAGGGGCCGGGTAGCGGGAGGGCTGAATGGTGTAGAAGCGGTCGGTCTCAGTCGGCACCACCAGGTTGCCAACAGGGAACTCGATGCCCTCTTCTTCCAGCGTTTGCAACGTGCCGTCGATGTCATTGGCCCAATTCGTGCCCAAAACGCCATCGGAGACGAGGCCGTCGATTTCGCCGAGAATGGCCGCCGTGGTCGTGGAGTCGTAGGCCGCGCCATCGCCGTCGTAGAACACGGCTTGGTCGGTGAGCACGACTTCGTTGTCGATGTAGTTGTTGAAGAACGTGCGGAGGTCCGGCGTGCTCATTTTGCCCTCGGAACGGCTCACGGTCCACTTCAACTCGATTTCATTGGCAGGGAGGTAGTGTTCGCCGCGCAGCTGAAAGGTGTTGAGGTTGCGGGTTTGGTAGCGGTGGGTGCGCTGCTGCTGCACTTCGTCGCCATCGCGGGGGTTCAGGCCTTCCTGGAAACGGGCGCTGTTGGTGCCGCTCGTGATGCTCATGCCCATCAGGGAGAGCTTGTTGAATTCGTTCAGCTTGTAGCTGAGATTGAGGAGGGCGTTCCAGCGGTGGTTCTCGTTGGTCCGCTCGTCGGTGTAGTAATTCTGAACGTCGAGGGTGTCGGTGCCTTCGATGGATCCGGCCGCCCAGCGCGCGTAGACGCCGTCCTGATAGGCGCGGGTGTTGCGTCCGTATTGAGCGCCGAAGATGTAGCCAAGCTGGCGGCCGAATAACGTGGTCTGGTTGCCGAAGCTGAGCGAGTGCTTCATGTCCATGGCGGCGCGGCGGGTGACGTGCTCCCACGTGTTTTCGAAGCTCTGGCCGATGTCGGTCAAAGGTTGGTTGGCCGCGATGGAGGAGGGGATGCCTGCATTGAAGTACAGAGAGTCGGAGTAATTCGGTCCCCACAAATCCGTGTAGCCGAGACAATCGAGCATGCAATTGCGGTCCGTCACGCTGGCGATGTCGCTGAGGGTTCCGAGCCCGCAACCCGCAAGGCAGTCGGCGAGGTCTTGCTCGGAAACCCCATCCTGATCCAGCAGGTATTGAATTTGATCCCCGAAGGACACGTTGACCAATGACGGCCAATCCTCAGCACCACGACCATCTGCAATGCCGGGCAAGCCGCGGAATCCATCGTCAT
>CBFHWV010000213.1:0-1327 GCA_965659565.1 uncultured Flavobacteriales bacterium | reverse complement strand
CAGCGGGCTCTTGAACAACTTCTTCCGGAAGTTTCGCTTGTCGAAGGTCTTGCCCAAGGCTTGCTCGTAGAGACTTTGGAGCTGTCCGAGTGTGAACTCGGCGGGCAGAAGGTGGAATCCCACGGGACGGCGCTTCACACGACGCTTGAGGCGCTCTTGGGCATAGTAGACCACCTCGTTGTGGTCGAATGCGAGGTCTGGAACCCGATCGCTGGGCACCCATTGCATGCCATGTGACTCCCACTTTTCTGCCAGAAAATCCTCCTTTCGAACGAGGGCGTAGAAGGCCACATTCACGACCCGGCCCATGGGGTGTCGGAAGACCCCACCAAAGGCCTGGAGTTGTTCGATGATTTCGGGGTCGTCATAACCGAATAGACCGTGGAACATGCTTCGGGCACTGAGCATCAATTCATCGGATGCTTCCAAGTACCGGCTGGGCAGAAACAGGGCATCCTTGAACGGGTCACGTTGGCTGCGGGCCAGCAACAGTTGCAGTTGTCCCCCGTCAAAACCGTACAGCACGAGACTCATGCTGAGGGCCACATTGAAGTCGGGGTTGTCCTGCGGGAACTTGAGCATGTCGGACATGGTACAAAAGAAGGAATGCGCGCCATGGCGTGTCTGAGAATGGGCACAAGTTGTCAAGGGGGGCCTGGTCGGTTGTGGGCAACACACCCCGAGGTCGTGGTCGAGGGGACGTCGAGTGGCGGGAGTGCGAGAGGCGACAAGGTCAACCGGTCCATGGCGTGCCACGCCACATTGCCGGCGTTGTCCGTCAGCCGCCAGGTCACATCAGACGCCCGGTCCGTGGTCATGGCCCGAACAGGGAAGGCGTCAAACAGTTGCCCAACTTGGCCCTCGGCATGGACGTGGGACTGGTCTCGGCTCACCCAGCTGCGGCCATCTTCCAGGATGCCGGCATGGGAGACGGCGCCTGCTCCGTTCAAAGTGAGGGTCGACAATCCAGTGTTGCCATCGGCTTCGGTGAACCACCTCCGCGCCCGGCCGTCGGCTTCGAGGGCAGCGGGTGCCCCATCCAAGGCCAAGAGCCATCCTTGACCTTCGGGCCCCACGGAACCGGGCGCCTCAGGCGTCCATGTGATGGACCCTACGCGGGCGCTGTTGTCCACGTTGAACTTCACCATCCGCCACTCGCCCTGAGCCGTGCGGACCAAGGCCACCAGCGCATCGGCCATTTCGGCCACATCCAGCAGGACTTCGCCCTCTTGCAACAACCATGTTGCCACCGGTGTGCTTTCGGCTCCAATTCGTTCGACCCGGTCTCCCCAACCGACCCAGGCCTGAGCCGGCCCTCCTGTTGGTG
>CBFHWV010000212.1:0-1330 GCA_965659565.1 uncultured Flavobacteriales bacterium | reverse complement strand
TAGGTGCCGGCGGCGAGCCCGGATTCCTCGAATTCGCCTTGGCCCATGCCTTGACGGATCACTTCGCCGTCTTCTTGGGTGAGTGTCCACGAGAAAATGCCCCCGCCGTAGAGTTCGAAGGCCACCTCCGCATGGCCTTCATTGCATGGCGGCACGGTCCAATCCAGGCCCAGCAGCTCGGGCTGCTCCCCCGGTGGAACCACGACCGACCGGTGCACCTTGGGGCAGACGCCGTCGGTCGACGTCACCGTCACCCCGTATTCGCCGGGCGGCACGATGAATTCCACATCGCTCGACGCGTCGACGACCTGATCGAGCACCTGCCCATCTATGGTGGTGAGCGCCACATGGACGGCGTGATCGGCGACCGCCACTTCGACCCGGCCATCGACAGCCTCTGGGCAACTCGGCATCAGAGCTGAGGTGCGCGCCCAGTCGTGGGTGGTGATCGTGAACCGCCCGCTGTCGGCCTCGTGGGCGGGCAAGGTGAAGGCCATCTCCTCCCCTTCGACCAGCTCCAACACCGCGCCGGTCTGTTGGTCCACGATGCGGCCGCAGACATCGGCCGAAGCCCGCACCACGCGCAGGGTGGACTCCAGATTGGCACGGCTGATCACGCGCAGTCCCGCCTCCACCTCTACCGGAAGGGACTTGGTGACGAAATCGCCATGCGCGGTCTCCAACGCGAGCTGGCCGTGCCGAACGCTGCTCGACGGCAGGAAACTGGCATCCCGGCCATGGACGTATTCCACCGTCCCTGTCTCCGAAAAGCGCAGCCACAGGTGCCCCGTTCCATACGCATTGTCCAATGCGAGCAGGACCTCTGCCCCTTCTTCTTCGGAGCGAACAAAAGGTCCGCCCGCCGCGGCGTTGTCAATGACGGAAGGGGGCAGCTTGAAGGTGGTCTGGGAGGAATCGGCCCGGACCCGCACCCAAAAGCTGTTGCCCGGCTGGATGTAGCGGTTCCCGTTGATCTGAAGCGAATCCAGTGCTCCAGTCCCGTAGCGCTGGAACGCCTTGGCCTGCGTGTCGTAGATGGCGTATTGGTCTTCCACACCGGGGTTCAAATCGCGGATGGCATTCCAGTCGAGCTGGGCTTGATAGGGATTCTGAATGAGGTTCCACCCCCGGTACACCGGGTTGGCCGTCGCGGAACGCGTGAGCACTTTGCTCCAAACGTCCTCTGCGGCATGGCTCCGCAATGCGCCTCCCGTGGACATCGTCGGATTCTGGCTGCCTGCGATGGCGATCCACACGCCGCCCAGGGTGTCGAGCGGCGTCTGAAGGGTGGTTGGTTCGATGAATTCCGAATTCACCTCGTCCCAAAACA
>CBFHWV010000211.1:0-1336 GCA_965659565.1 uncultured Flavobacteriales bacterium | reverse complement strand
TCTTTACCTCGAACTCTATCTCTTGTTGGGCGTCACCTTTGCAGCGCTCATTCAACGCGCCATCGAATGGACAGACCAAGAAGTCAACGCCTGGGAAGCGGTATCCATGGTCTTCGCGTGGCCACTCATGGTCCTGATTTTCGTCTATCACTTCATTCAAGGCCTCATGAGCTGAACACACGGAAACGCATGCCTAATTTGCCGGCATGCGGGTGGTCGTTCAACGGGTGAGTCGCGCCGAAGTGCGCGTAGAAGGCGAAGTGATCGGGTCCTGCGGGGCCGGCGTGATGGTCCTGCTCGGCGTGCATGCCGAGGACGCGGACGCGGATGCCGATTGGCTCGCCCGGAAGGTGGCCGAGATGCGCATCTTCTCCGATGAGGAAGGCAAGATGAACCGGGCCCTGACCGACTTCGGTGGCGAGGCGCTGGTGGTGAGCCAATTCACCCTGCACGCCAAGACCAAGAAAGGCGCGCGCCCCAGCTTCATCCATGCCGCCCGGCCCGAGACGGCCATCCCGCTGTACGAACGGTTCGTCCGCCAACTCGAAGACCATTTAAAGCGCCCCGTCGCCACCGGCCGGTTTGGCGCCATGATGGAGGTGGACCTCATCAACGACGGCCCCGTCACCATCACCATGGACACCCGCAACAAGGAATGACCCCCGATTCCCCCACCCTGGCCGATGTGCAGGCCCAAGTCGATGAGTGGATCACCACCATCGGCGTCCGCTATTTCAGCGAGCTGACCAACATGGCCATCCTGACCGAGGAGGTCGGCGAACTCGCCCGCATCATGGCCCGCCGCTATGGCGACCAGAGCGAGAAACCGTCCGACACCGGGCGCGACCTTGGCGACGAAATGGCCGACGTCCTGTGGGTGTTGACCGCCCTCGCCAACCAGACCGGCGTGGACCTCAGCGAGGCCTTCCGCCGCAACCTCGACAAGAAGACCCAACGCGATGCCGACCGGCACCGCAACAATCCCAAGCTGCAATGACCCTTCGCCAGACTCTCCTGCTCGCCGCCCTGCTGTGGGTGGCCGGTGCCGATGCCCAGCGCGGACGCAAGGCCGACGTGATCGCCCCGACGCCCGCGGCCGACCGCCTCGCTGTGGCCGAAGCCCACGCCGCGTTGGACGCCGCCTCGTGGACCGCCGGGCTGGACCTGCGCTGCGTAGGACCCACCGTCATGAGCGGCCGCGTCGTGGACCTCTCCGTGAACCCCGCCGACCCCGCTGAATTCGTGGTCGCCTACGCCACTGGCGGGTTGTGGCACACCACAGACCACGGGACGTCGTTCACCCCCCTGTTTGACCACGAGACCGTCATCTTCCTCG
>CBFHWV010000210.1:0-1339 GCA_965659565.1 uncultured Flavobacteriales bacterium | reverse complement strand
CGGGCGGGGGTCGAGGTGCATCATGTCGGGGGCGTTTTCGGGGGATTGCAGGAAGTCGTCTTCCGGATCGTTTTCGGATTGGGGGGCGTCAAGGTGCGCGTTCGTGTGGCCGCCTCCAAGCCCCCTTTTTCCACATCGCCGCGGACCGATAGGAACAACGGGGTGTTGGCGGAGCTCGGTAACTTTTCCACCGACGTGTGACTCGCAGGCCACGTGCTATTTTGCAACCATGGCTTTGCTCAATCGAGCCAAAATCGACCAACTGCTACAAGTCCTTCGGCAGGAGAATTCCCGCTCCTTGCATTTGTCGTGCCTGCCCGGAGACTTCAACCGGACGAGAAACCGGCTCGACATCGCACGAATGGACACGTTCCATCCCGGGTTTGCTGCTGAACTGTGGACAGGCATGCAAACGGGGAAGCCCGTGGCCTATCGTCCCGACCAGGAAGACGTCGACCTCATCACCGCTGAGCTCAAGGTCAAAAAGAAGCTGTCCCACCTGTTGGATGAGTGCGCCACGGAAGAGAAGGAACGCGGGTACAGCCCGCTCCGCATCGGATTTCCCATTCTCGTCCAGGAGAACAACAGCGCATCCACGCAATGCTATTCCGCGCCCCTCTTCGTGTGGGACATGGAGTTGAGGGAAGACCGCAACGGATGGACCTTCATCCCAAGCAGTGAAGTTCCAAAGCGGAACGCCTCCCTCGAAGGCCTCGTGTCCGCCCGCAACACCGAGTTGGCCCTCGAACCGCTTTATGGCGGGAGTTGGGAAGAAGGCAGCCTCGACGGCTTCGCCGCGGGACTGGAAGAACGCATCGATGCCTTCCTTGAGGCCAACCGCAAGGTCACCCTCTCCACGGACCTCATCAACGGCCCTTGTCTCATTCCTCACCGCACCAAGACGGAACTCGTCACGGCCGAAGCCAAACCCTTCCGCCTGACCCTGCATCCCGCCATGCTCCTCGGAAAATTCCGTGAAGGCAAGGCCAGCATCATCCGTGACCTCGAAGCCCATGGCGATGCGCTGGAGGATTTGACTGAAACCCCTTTGGAGACGCCCGCCATGGGCGCCAACCTCGCGGACCCCAGTCAAGCAGGCGCCATCGCTGACCTGAGAACGGGAAAGCACATCGTCCTGCATGGGCCGCCGGGCACCGGCAAGAGCCAGACCATCACGGGCGCCATCACATCCGCCATCGCCTCGGGCTATCGGGTCGCCGTGGTCTGCCAGAAACTCGCGGCACTGGAGGTCATCGAGGCCAACCTCCAGGAGCTGGGGCACCACGAAGGCATTGCCAAAATCACCAACCTCAGCAAGGACCGGAGAAAAATCGTGGAT
>CBFHWV010000209.1:650-1340 GCA_965659565.1 uncultured Flavobacteriales bacterium | reverse complement strand
GTAGTCGTCACAAGAGATCGTGTAGTTGACGGAAGAACCGGTGAAATCCGGACCCACCGTGTCCTCGATGGTGAACGTCGCGGACGTGCTGGTGCTGTTGCCGCACTCGTCCACTGCCGTGAAGGTGACCGTCACCGCACCCGTCGCACCACAATCGTCGCTGAGCGCCACAGATGTTTCGCATCCCGGGACATGGAAACGTCCGAGGTCAACACCGTTGTCGAAGTTCTGGTTGAGGTCACGCAGGGCGCCGCGCAACTGGCTTGGTGTGAACGCCGTGCTGCAGCCGCCCAAGACCTCATCACCGAGGGCGATGATTTCAGCCACCGTGTATCCGGCAAGCGGTCCAGTGCTGCGGACGAGTTCTGACAACAGGATGTCAGAGCTCGAGTAGTCTGCATCTGCGGCATCAAAGCCCACGTTCAACTTGGCCACCAAGAGGTGCGTCACGAAGGCGTTGTCCCAGCAAGAGGGGTCAGAGGTGCTGACCGGGTTGGATCCTTCCTGCTGCAACACGAGGTCCTGCGCACCACCTGTACAAGGCAGGTAGGTGTCGATCGCATCCGCGGTGGTGAAGACCAATTCGTACCCATCGCCGCAACCCGTGGTCACCCCGCTCGGGAAGACAGAGGCGAAGTTGGCATCGAGGTAATCCGAAGCCGGCGAAGACGTCGCATCTCCAAATCCAGC
>CBFHWV010000209.1:0-640 GCA_965659565.1 uncultured Flavobacteriales bacterium | reverse complement strand
AGTCGCGCAATCATAGTTGTTCAACCAAGTGACGTCGCTACAGACCTCGTTGACCGTCGCGCCGCCGTTGTTGTTCAACCAGGTGCTCAAGTCATCGGCATTGCCCGCGCCGTCGCATTCCACAATTTGGTCGGAAGCAGGGGTCATCAAGCCGGGTGCCGACGTGTCCTCGATGGTGAACGTCGCCATGCATGTGGAGAAATTGCCACAGTCGTCGGTGGCCGTGAAGGTCACCGTGACCGCACCCGTCGCACCGCATCCGTCGCTGAGGTTGCCCTCCACGTAGTCGTGGGTGATGGTGACCTCCGAGTCACAGTTGTCGGTCGCCGTAGCGCCAGCAAGGAAGGTGGCGAGCTCTGAAGCGTTGCCGTTTCCGTCGCACTCCACGGTGATGTCCGCTGGGCACGTGATGGCCGGTGCGGTGTCATCGTTCACCGTGATGAGCTGGGTCGAGGTGGCCGTCTCCACATTGTTGCAGTGGTCGGTTGCAGTCACCGTGAACGTCCGGGTGAAGCTGTAGCTGCTTCCGCATCCTGGCGTCTGCGCACCATCCTCGTGGGAGATCTCCACATCGACGGCGTTGTCGCAGTTGTCGTCCACTGTGTACGTCGGCATGCCGGCGTCATCCGTGTCCGTCATG
>CBFHWV010000208.1:0-1367 GCA_965659565.1 uncultured Flavobacteriales bacterium | reverse complement strand
GGCCACCCCGCCCTCGGCGAGCTCGGCGATTTCCCCCCGGACGTCTACCCCATCGGCCGCCTCGACCGCGACTCCGAGGGCCTTCTCCTGCTGACCGACGACAATGCGCTGAAGCGCAGAATCCTCGAAGACCACGGCGGGCACAAAATCTGGAAGACCTACCACGTCCAGGTCGAAGGCGCCCCCACCGCCGAAGACCTCCGCGCGCTCGAACGCCCCATGCCACTCAAGGCCAAGGGCAAAGTGTTCACCACGCGCCCCGCCAAGGCCAGGCTCCTTCCGGCCGACCACACGCCACCGTGGGAGCGCACCCCGCCGATTCGATACCGCGCCAACATCCCCACCACGTGGATCGAGGTCCAAATCGACGAGGGCAAGAACCGCCAGGTCCGCAAGATGACCGCCGCCATCGGCTTCCCCACCCTGCGCCTCATCCGCCACGCCATCGGCGGCCTCGACACCGGCCACCTCTCCGGCAACGTGGAAAAATTGACGCCAGACCAGCTCAACAAGCTGACGCCCTAAACGGCTGACGGCCCCTGCCGCCCTAATTTGACGGCATGCAGAGACGGAAATTCCTGCGTGGCGGCATGCTCGGCTTGGGCGGCCTCCTCGCCTCCCGCGGACTCGGAGCCCAACGGCACCAACAGCATCCAGACCGCCAAGACTTCAACGCCTTCCTCAGCGAGCGCGTGGCCCAATCGGGACTGCGGGGCTCCGTCTTTGACCTCCAAACCGAGGCCCTGCCCAAGGTCCGCATCGCCCTCATCGGCCTCGGCAACCGGGGCTCGAGCCTCATCGACATGCTGGAATGGCTCATTGGCGAAGGCCACGCCGAGATCACCGCCATCAGCGACATCAACCCCAAGAAAATCGAGCAGGCCCAGGCCCGCATCGGCGAATTCCAAAAGACCGCGCCCCAGGTCTTCACCGGCGACGACAACGCATGGAAGGCCGCTTGCCACACCGACCACGCCGACCTGGCCCTCATCTGCACGCCGTGGGAATGGCACACGCCCATGGCCTGCCACGCCATGCGGCAAGGCCTGCACGCCGCCAGCGAGGTCCCCATCGCCACGACCTACCAGGAAGCCATTGACCTCGTTCAAGTCGCCGAGGAGACGCAGCGGCACTGCATCATGCTGGAGAACTGCTGCTACAACGGTGAAGAGCTTTGGATCATGCAGATGATCAAGGAAGGCGTCTTTGGCACCCTGACCCACGCCGAGTGCGCCTACCTGCACGACCTGCGCGTGATGATGCTCGACCCGACCTACTACGAGGACCGTTGGCGCTTGAAGCACCACCTCTACCGCAACGGCAACCTCTACACCACCCACGGCCTCGGCCCGGTGTCGATGTACTTC
>CBFHWV010000207.1:916-1368 GCA_965659565.1 uncultured Flavobacteriales bacterium | reverse complement strand
AACACCCTCTTCCTCTTTGCCCTGACCCTGCCGCTCATCGGCTTCGGTCAGACCTCCACCTCCGACACGCTGAGCCGCTTTCTCGAGCCGGCCGCCGTGACCGCCGTCCGCGCCACCGAGCGCGCGCCCTTCGCCGCCGAGACCCTCGACGCGGAGGACATCGCCGACCGCAACACCGGTCAGGACCTGCCTTACATACTGCGGTACACGCCGTCTGTGGTTGTCACCTCCGACGCCGGTGCGGGCGTGGGCTACACTGGCCTGCGCATCCGCGGCACGGACCCGACGCGCATCAACGTCACCCTCAACGGCATTCCGATCAACGACAGCGAGTCGCAGGCGGTCTTCTGGGTCAACATGCCCGACCTCGCCAGCGCCACCGATGACATCCAGGTGCAACGCGGCGTCGGCACGTCCACGCTGGGAGCGGGCGCCTTCGGGGCGACCATTTC
>CBFHWV010000207.1:0-906 GCA_965659565.1 uncultured Flavobacteriales bacterium | reverse complement strand
CCATGATGGTGGGCGGCGGCAGCTTCAACACCTTCCGCACCAACCTCCAATGGAACAGCGGTCGCAGTGCAAGCGGCTGGGCGGCCGAGGGCCGGGTCAGCACCGTCATGAGCGACGGCTGGGTCGACCGCGCCTCGAGCGACCTCAACAGCTTCCAGCTCGGTCTGAACCGCGTCTGGGACGGCGGCTCCATGACCTACACGATTCTGAGCGGCCGCGAGCGCACCTACCAGAGCTGGTGGGGCGTCCCGGAGGTGGCATTGAACGGAAGCGCCGAGGACATTCAGGCTTGGGGAGAGGCCAACGGGTATTCCCCGCGCCAGATTGACGACTTGATCCAATACGGACGCCAGGCCAACTACTACACATACGAGGACGAGGTCGACAACTACGGCCAGGACCACCAGCAGCTCCACCTCGAGCACCAGTTCGGCGATTGGCGCCTCTCGGCCACGGGCCACTTCACCCATGGCGAGGGCTACTTTGAGCAGTTCCGCCAAGGGGATGCCCTGTCGGGGTATCTCCTGCCCGACGTGGTGGTGGGCGATGACACGGTGACGACCACCGATTTGGTGCGCCGCCGCTGGCTCGACAACGATTTCTATGGTGCCGTCCTCGGGGCGGAGCGTCGATGGGACCGCGCCGCCCTGACGCTGGGTGCCGCCGCCAATCGCTACGATGGGGACCACTTCGGTCGGGTGATTTGGGCTCAAAATGCCTCTACTGCCGGCACGCCCAATTACACCTACTACGACAGTGACGGCTTGAAGCTGGACCGCAATGTGTTTGCCCGCTTCGTGCAGCGCTCCAAGGATGGTCGCTTGCAGGCGCAGGCCGAGCTCCAGTACCGAGGAGTCCGGTTTGAAACCATGGGCACCGACAACGATCAGGTCGCCATCAACGTCC
>CBFHWV010000206.1:0-1396 GCA_965659565.1 uncultured Flavobacteriales bacterium | reverse complement strand
CGTTGACGCGGAATCCCACCCGAAACCCGTTGCCTCGGGTGCAGATGTTCAGTTGGGATCCCGCCCAAGGCCAGCTGGATGAGACCGCCCTCGATGGCGTAGATGGCCTTTTTCACTTGGCCGGTGAGACCGTGGCACAGCGATGGACGCCCACCGTGCGCGAACGGATTCGATCCAGTCGCATTGACGGCTTGGACCTCATTCTGGAAGCATGCATTCGGAAAGGGGTGTCGCCACGTTTGGTTTCCGCAAGCGCCATTGGCTGGTACCCCGACAGCGCTGAAGTCCTGGACGAAACTGCACCAGCAGGCTCAGGATTCATCGCAGACATCGTGCAACAATGGGAGTCTGCAGCCCAACAGGTGGGCCAGCTCGGGGGCGGTCATGTGAGCCTGCGCATCGGGTTGGTGCTGTCCCCAAACGGCGGCGTTCTGGCCAAGCTCCTGCCCTTGTATCGCGCCGGTTTTGGCTCCCCCCTGTCCCCCGGCACCCAGTGGCAGAGCTGGGTGCACATCGACGACCTCATCTCCTTGTTGGTCCAGGCCATGGCCCACCGCGAGTGGCAGGGGAGCTACAATGCGGTCAGCCCCCACCCTGTGACCCAGCGGACGTTCAGCGAGACGTTGGCCCGGACCCTGAACCGCCCCCATGTTCTCCCCCCCGTTCCTCGTTTTGCACTGAAGCTGCTCTACGGGGAGGCGGCAAACGCCCTGCTCGCTTCCAACCGCATTGCCCCGGCCCGTGCACTGGACGCCGGCTTCGTTTTTGAGCACGAAAAACTGGATGAGGCGCTCCTTGCGCTCTTGGGTTGATGCCGGCTACAGACGCGCTCATCCCACCCATTTTGACCCTGCACCCATTTTTTTTGATGTCGTGTGAACTTGACACGGCTTGTGGTGTTCATATGACGACTCCGAACGAGGGGTTCTTGATCAGTAAGGTGTTAATGATCACGTTTGATTTGCTGACGGCCCGGGCTTTTGCTCGGGCTGTCTCATTCTGGCCCCTTTCACATCCCCACCATGTCCAACATCGCCCTGTTCTGGCACCGCCGCGATCTGCGCACCCATGACAACCGCGGCCTCGCTGCCGCTTTGAATTCCGGCTTGCCTGTGGCCGGCTTCTTTTGCTTTGACCGCCACATTCTGGACCACCTTCCGGAGTCGGATGCGCGGGTGGGGTTCATCCACACCGAGTTGGCCCGCGTTCAAGATGAATATGCCCAATCCGGCGGCACGCTGTTGGCCCATCATGGACACCCCATCGACACCCTGAAGCGCGCCATCGACCAGTGCCGCGAATCCGGACTGAACGTACAGGCGATTTTCACCAACCGCGATTATGCGCCCTACCCAGTCCAACGAGATGCGGAAGTGCAGCGTTGGGCAAGCGATCG
>CBFHWV010000205.1:0-1399 GCA_965659565.1 uncultured Flavobacteriales bacterium | reverse complement strand
TCGGAACCCGAGGAAGCAGCCTGTGCCGAGCATGTCCCGCAGGTGCGCGTTGAGCATCCATTGACGCCACTCGGCCTGGATTTCAGGTTCGACGCTGATGGTGACGTTATATAGTAGTGTAGTATTCACTCTGAGTGTGGATATTTTTTCGGTGAAGGAGAAAAATATTTCAATTCGACGATGATTTTGTGTGATTAATCGAAGTTTATGACTATCTTCATGCTTCGAGAAATCTTAACCGAGATGAATTTGATGCGCTCTCTCTTCCTGTCCGCAGTGATGTTGGTGACGGCTTTTGCCGCTCAAGCCCAGCAAAGCTATGGGATTGCTTACCAGGCTGTCGCCCGCGATGCGGACGGTGATGCACTGGAAAATGCGACCCTGGACGTACGCTTTACCCTGACGGATGCGGCCGACGCCGCCATTTGGACGGAAACCCACAATGGGGTCATGACCGACGCTTTCGGCTTGATCAACCTCACCATCGGCAGTGTCGAGGGTGCGGATGGTTTGGCTTCCGTCGATTGGGCCGCCGGTGGCTTTGCCTTCCAGGTCGAAGTCAACAGTGGTGATGGATTCGACACCTTCGGATCCATGGCTGTGACTTCAGTCCCTGTGGCCTTGTTTGCCGCAGCCGCCCCTGAACCCAAAGCCGACAGCCTTGCTGTGGTGACGGCTCAAGAAGCTGCGGATCGGGCTGCTGCCGACAGCGGCTTGCAGGGCCAGATCGACGGCAACGACGCCGACATCGCCACGAATGCGGGCGCCATCGGCACGAACGCCACGGCCATTTCGGATGAGGCTTCTTCCCGCGCCACGGCCGACAGCGGCTTGCAGGGTCAGATTGACGGCAACGACACGGACATCGCCACGAATGCGGGTGCCATCGGCACGAACGCCACGGCCATTTCCGACGAGGCCACTGCCCGCGCCGCGGCCGACAGCGGCTTGCAGGGTCAGATCGACGGCAACGACACGGACATCGCCACGAATGCGGGTGCCATCGGCACGAACGCCACGGCCATTTCCGACGAGGCCACTGCCCGCGCCGCGGCCGACAGCGGCTTGCAGGGTCAGATCGACGGCAACGACACGGACATCGCCACGAATGCGGGTGCCATCGGCACGAACGCCACGGCCATTTCCGACGAGGCCACTGCCCGCGTCGCGGCCGACAGCGGCTTGCAGGGTCAGATCGACGGCAACGACACGGACATCGCCACGAATGCGGGTGCCATCGGCACGAACGCCACGGCCATTTCCGACGAGGCCACTGCCCGCGCTGCTGCCGACAGCGGCTTGCAGGGTCAGATCGACGGCAACGACACGGACATCGCCACGAATGCGGGTGCCATCGGCACGAACGCCACGGCCATTTCCGACGAGGCCACTGCCCGCG
>CBFHWV010000204.1:0-1402 GCA_965659565.1 uncultured Flavobacteriales bacterium | reverse complement strand
GAACTCGGCGCCCTCCGGCTGGCCCTCCAGCGCGACCCCGAGGGCACCCCGAGCGGCCGCATGGTCGCCCTTCATTCGGCCAGCTTCCGCCACAAGCGCGACCACAACGCCCACCGCCTGCTCCGCGCCATCGACCGCAACTGCCTCCTGGCCAAGCTGCCGGCCGACCAGGTCGCCCCCGACACCGACCGCTGGCTGCGCGCCGGCGAATTCGAAGCGGCCTACGCCGAATTCCCCTGGCTCACCGACCGCGCTGCCGCCCTGCTCGACGCCTGCCACATCGACTTCGACGGCGACCTCGGCGACCAGGAAGACGGCGCCACCCACCGCAACCTCCGCACCTTCACCGGCTCCATCGTCGAGGACGAGCACCTCCTCCGCGACCTGTGCGCCGAGGGGCTCGCCTACCGCTATCCCGACCCCGACGAGGCCATCCTCGAACGGATGGAGTACGAGATCGAGGTCCTCCGCGAAAAGGAGTTCCTCGCCTACTTCCTCGTCAATTGGGACATCACCACCTACGCGCGGTCCAAGGGCTACTTCCACGTCGGTCGGGGCAGCGGGGCCAACAGCCTCGTCGCCTACCTGCTGCGCATCACCGACGTCGACCCGATTGAACTGGACCTCTACTTCGAACGGTTCATCAACCTCTACCGGTCCAATCCGCCCGACTTCGACCTCGACTTCTCCTGGACCGACCGCGACGACGTCACGCGCTACATCTTCGACCGCTACGAGCACGTCGCCCTGCTCGGCGCCTACAACACCTTCCAGTACCGGGCGGTGGTGCGCGAGCTCGGCAAAGTGTTCGGCCTGCCCAAGCACGAGATCGACACGCTGGCCGGCGGACGGTTCGACCCGGCGCGGTTGGGCGAGGTGGAACGCGCGGTTGTCCGCTACGCCGGGGTCCTCCGCGATTTCCCCAACCAGATCTCCATCCACGCCTGCGGCATCCTCATCGCCGACCAGCCCATCCACCGGACCTGCGCGACGTTCCTGCCGCCCAAAGGGTTCCCCACCACGCAGTACGACATGGTGGTCGCCGAGGACCTCGCCCTCCACAAATTCGACATCCTGTCTCAGCGCGGCCTGGCCAAGATCAAGGACGCCCTCGACCTCATCGCAGAGACCGACCCGTCCGCCGACATCGACATCCACGACATGAAGCGGTTCAAGGCCGACCCGCGGGTCCAGCACCTGCTGCGGGAAGCCGAGGCCATCGGATGCTTCTACGTGGAATCGCCCGCCATGCGGATGCTCATGCGGAAGTTGCGGGTCGACGACTACCTCGGCCTGGTCGCCGCCAGCTCCGTCATCCGCCCGGGCGTGGCGCGCAGCGGGATGATGAAGGCCTACATCGAGCGGCACCGCTTCCCCGAGCGGCGGGGCGACGCGCACCCAG
>CBFHWV010000203.1:0-1419 GCA_965659565.1 uncultured Flavobacteriales bacterium | reverse complement strand
GGGTGGCCGGCCTCGGGCGTGAACTGGCTGAGCATACCGTAGGGCTTGATGACCGCGTAGGTCGGCATGCGGCGCTTATTCGATCCAGTCGGCGACGAAGACGTTGGTCGAGCGGGTCCGGCCGTTGTTGCGGTTGGAGCTGAACGCGATGCGCTTTCCGTCTGGCGAGAACATCGGGAAGCTGTCAAACGCGTTGTCAAAGGTGATTTGCACCGGCTCGGCGCCGTTCACGTCCGTCATGAAGATGTTGAACGGAAAGGCGCCCGTTTTGTGGTTGGAGCTGAACAGGATGTGCTCTCCGTCGGGGTGGAAGTAGGGGGCCCAATTGGCGCCACCGAGGTTGGTGATTTGCCGCATGTTGCTGCCGTCCACGCGGGAAATCCAGAGCTCCATTTCGGTGGGTTGAACCAAACCTTGTTGGAGCAAGGTGATGTAGGTGCCGGCGTC
Source organism: uncultured Flavobacteriales bacterium (assembly GCA_965659565.1). Taxonomy (GTDB): domain Bacteria; phylum Bacteroidota; class Bacteroidia; order Flavobacteriales_D; family Sanyastnellaceae; genus UBA8752. The sequence goes on along the minus strand of CBFHWV010000203.1, from coordinate 972 downwards.
ATCGCCACGGGGGCGGCTCGCTCGCCACACGATGTACTCGCCGTCAGGGCTGAAGAAGGCGCCACCGTCGTAGCCGATTTTGCTCGTGAGGCGTTGGATGTTGCTGCCGTCGATGTCGCAGGTATAGAGCTCCAAATCGCCGTCGCGCATGCTGGTGAACACGATTTTGTCGCCTTGTGGGCTGACCGTGGCTTCTGCATCGTAGCCCTCGCCGCCAATGAGCAGGGTGGGTTCTCCACCGCCCACAGGCGCCGTGTAGATGTCGTAGCCTGCGTAGATGGGCCAGATGTACTCGCCATTGGGGCCGCGGCGTGGAACCTCTGGACAGGCCGTGTCTGCAGCGTGGGTAGAGGCGTAGAGGACCGTGGTGTCACCCGGCATGAAGTAGGCGCAGGTGGTGCGGCCGAGACCCGTGCTGATGGGGTTGGGCGGTGTGGACGAAGGTGTGCCATCCGACAGGTCCATGACGTAAATCTGGTCACAATCGGTGCCCCAGGCGGCGTTGGTCGCTTGGAAAACGAGGCTGCGACCGTCAAAGGACCAGTAGGCTTCAGCATTGTCTCCGCCGTAGGTCAGTTGCCGCACATTCTCAAGGTGCACTTCTTCTTCGTATCGGCGGTCAAGGCTGTCCGGCAACGCAGGGAGCTCAAGCGGGGTGGGCGCTTGGACCTCTTGCTTCGGCGCATCCGTGGCGTTCCCGGGCTGGGAAGGGGTGGAATCCGAAGCGGGTTCAGCACATGCTGCGAGGATCATGAGGCACGCGCAGATGGAGACGAGAGGGGTACGATTGAACATGTGGGTGGAAAAAGCGACGCGAATGTAGAACTTCGCGCCCCCAACCGCGATTCCATGTCCATGAACCTTTCCCGCTTTGTCCTCGGCTCCTGTGTGTTGCTGGGATTTTCCGCCTGTCAAACCAGCCCTGAAGGCACCACTGTGGTGGTCCGAGATCAAGGCGACGGCGCCAGTGTG
>CBFHWV010000202.1:0-1427 GCA_965659565.1 uncultured Flavobacteriales bacterium | reverse complement strand
GATGAAGTAGACCTGCATCCGGGCGGTCGGGATGGAGGCCACCTTGATGATGAGGGGGTGGTCCGTGTCGTTGACATTGAGGTTCATGCCACTCAGGCGAATGACTTCATGCAATTGGTGGCGACGCTCATTGATGACGCCGAACCGCGGCATGAACACTCGGATTTCGCGGCCACGCTCGTGGATGCCTTGGGGGATTTGTCGGGCCGCCTTGCTGATGGGGCTTTCCGGGAGAAAGGGTTGAATTGCTTGACTAACGTAAAGGATGCGGGTCTTGCTCATGGGTCTCCAGGAAATAATACAGGCTTGCTCAAATATAGGCCAAAAGGCCGGGTTTTTCAAGGGATTCCGGTACTTTGGACCCCTGAAATTCGCAGACGTTGACGTCCGTTAACGTGGTTCATCAGAAGTTCGCCGCCCCCCGTTTTCACGGTCACCACACCCTTCGAGCATGCTGGTTCTGAGCAGTTTCCACGATTGGAAGAGCGCTGTATTGTCGTCCACCGCCCCGCCTTTGGTGCACTTTGTGCCCACGATGGGTGCGCTCCACAAGGGGCATGGTGCCTTGATCCAGGCGGCCAAGCGGGCGGCGGGCAGTCAAGGGCACGTCGTGGTCAGCGTGTACGTCAATCCGACCCAATTCAACGACGCGGCGGATTTGTCCAAGTATCCGCGCACGCAGGATGCCGATGTCCAACTTGCCCAAGAGCACGGTGCAGATGCGGTGGTGTTTCCCACTTCGGAGGACATGTACCCGGGAGGGGTTCCCGGCCGCGCACCCGCATCCGATTATGGGGCTTTGACCCAACTCTGGGAAGCCGCGCACCGCCCGGGGCATTTCGATGGCGTCGTGGCGGTGGTGCGGAAGCTGTTCCACCAAACGGTTCCTGCGGCGGCTTACTTCGGAGAAAAGGACTGGCAGCAATTGGCGGTGATTCGAAAGCTGGTTGCCCTCGAGTTTCCTGAACTGCAGGTGGTTCCGGTGCCGACCGAAAGAGAACCAGACGGGTTGGCCATGAGCTCTCGGAATGTGCGCCTGTCACAGGAAGACAGGAAGGGTGCGGCAGCGTTGCATCAGGCCCTCGAGGTCGTGGCCCGTGCAGGTGGAGACCTCATGGTGTTGGACGGGCAGCGTCAAAAACTGGAAGCGGCAGGCCACCGGTTGGACTACTTCGCGGTGGTGGATGCGGACACCTTGGAGCCGAACCACACCAAAGGGTGTCATGGACGGGTGCTCATCGCCTCGCATTGGGGGGGGGTGAGGTTGATTGACAACATGGCCTTGCACGATTGAGGACCTCAGTGGTGGACACGTCCACTTTTCGCCGAACTTCGCCTCAAAATCCATCGGATGGGAGCCATAGGACCTAATCAAGTCATTCTGATCGTTCTGGTCGTCCTCTTGTTGTTTGGAGGCCGGAAAATTC
>CBFHWV010000201.1:0-1434 GCA_965659565.1 uncultured Flavobacteriales bacterium | reverse complement strand
TAGACCGCATCCGGCCCTCCGGCCACCGTCGAACCCGACAATGACCACGCGTACTGGAGCAGGCTGTCGTTGGAACAGGCCACCCCGTCCTCTCCGTCGAGCACGATGCCGACCTCAGGCAGCGGATGCACCACGAGTTCGGCCGCGTCCACCACCGTCACCACCGGATCAAGGCCGATGGTCAGCTGGGCGTTGCTCGGGTTCGCGTCGATGGAAATCGTGCCGGGACCATTCGGGCTGAACGGGGCCCAGCCGAGCCAGTCGTCTCCATCGAGGAGGTCCTCGTCGTAGAAGTCGAGGGCGTAGGGCGGATTGTTGAGGACCACATTGAGCCCGGTCCAGGTGGCCGACCCCGCATCATCGACGGTGCTCGAGGTGTAGACCACATTGTCATTGCCATCCTTCAAGGTGAAGTAGGGATCCGGATTGCCGAAGAAATCGTCCCAACCGCCCCCGCCGGTGCTGAAGAGCTGCACCTGCTGGAGGACCTGGTCGAGGATGGTGGTTTCCAAGGCAATGGTCTCCGTTCCGGCCGTGCCGAAATACAGGCTGTCGAGGGAAGCCCCCGACGCCGGCCCAATGGAGCCCAGCGTCCACTGGTGATCGGTGATTTGGTTGCCCTCCCCAAAGACGGTCGCTTCGAAACTGGCCCAGACCTCACCGCATCCTGCGGCCGGTTCGAAACTGAAGGAGCTGGTCCCACCGGCCCCGGGGTCGATCACCAAGGTCAGGCTGAAGGATTCCGTCACCTCCTGTTCGAATCCGAGGGCGGTGATCACAGCCAAAATGCCGAGCTGCACATCGAAGACGCCCGGGAAAGGCGGCTCTCCGCACAGGGTGGCGCACCCGGCGGTCTGTCCCTCGGCCGGTTCGTACACCCCGTCCTCGTCGTCGAAGGTCAAATCCATGCCCGGCGGCAAGCCCGCCACGCTGGTGATGGTCACGGAATTCAAAGTGGCGACGAGGCCGGAGCCGGGGTCCGTGATTTCAGCGGGGATGGACACACTGACCACGGTCTCGTAAGGCTCACCCGCCGTTCCGGAAGGCAAGGTTTCGGGGCACAGGGTCGGGAATCCGTCCGCGGAACCACAGTTTGGATCCACTTCACAGTCCGCGCATTGTGCTGAAACGGAGACATTGAGGACCACAAGGCACAAGGCGAACCAAGTCTGGAGCAAGGGCTTCATGTCCTCAAGATGCGCATTTCCCTGCGACCTCCCTTCTGCGGCTCCGTTCCGGGTCAACGTATTTTTCCGCCATGCGGAATTGTCGCTCCTTCTTTTTTGCCCTCTCCTCGCTCCTTCTCACCACTCCCTTCGTGGGCGTTGCCCAAAGCCCGGACATGCCCATGACGGCGCGACAGGCCCTGGCAGAAATCGAGGCGCTCACCTTCCTTCAGCCGGAGGCCAAAGCCTTGCATGCCGCAGCGGAAGG
>CBFHWV010000200.1:1142-1440 GCA_965659565.1 uncultured Flavobacteriales bacterium | reverse complement strand
GGCGAGTTGTGCCCGTCTGCACCTCGCCTTTCTGGTGGAAGCGGTGCATGTGCAAGGCTTGAAGCCCGATGCTCCGGTCGCGCCACCCCTGGGCATGGGGCGGTTCAACTTGGCCACTGCGGAGTGGGAACAAGGCCCGCCCATCGGGGACGACTTCCTTTCGCCTTCGGAGGCCACCGCTTTTCTTCGCATTCAAGGCACGGAAATTGATAAGGTGAAGTCCCAACCGCTTCCCGCCAATGTCCGAAATCAGCTTGTGCTCCAACATGTGCACTACCTGCAACTCCACCTGTCCTCC
>CBFHWV010000200.1:0-767 GCA_965659565.1 uncultured Flavobacteriales bacterium | reverse complement strand
CCGGCAAACGATGGGCACGGCGATGGTGAGCCGCATTTCGGCTGCGGCCATTGCGCGAGAGGTGCCTTCCAATGCGGCCACATTGCTGTGGAATTCGGGCCAAGTCATGGTTCAGCAAAGCCAGCAGGGTGGCGGGTCCCCCATCCTGAGGGGTTTCGAAGCCAACCGGATTCTCCTCGTGGTGGACGGGGTGCGACTCAACAACGCCATCTACCGCAGTGGTCACCTGCAGAATGCGCTCACCGTGGATCCTTTCGCGGTCCGCTCCACGGAGGTTCGTCATGGCGCGGGATCGGTGCAATTCGGGAGCGATGCGTTGGGGGGGGTGATCCATTACCGAACCCGCTCCCCGCGCTGGGAGGACGGCACCCGCGCCCGGGCTCAGTTGGCCTTTTCCTCGGCGTCTCGCACGCCCACCATGCACGCCGATGCCGAGGTGACCCGGGGGCGGTTGGCCAGCTTCACCAGTGTGACGCACCGCAGGTACGGCGACTTGAGGATGGGCCGCTGGCGTCCCCATGGTGATGCGGACTGGGGCATCGTGCCGTGGTCGGTGAGAACGGACATGGCGGGATCGGCGTTCTCGGACCAAGCGGATTCCAATGCCACGGCGCACCTTCAGCCAGGCACTGGTTACGACCAGACTGACGTGGTACAGAAACTGCGATACGGACGCCAGGAGCGGCATGTGGAGCTCAACCTGCAGCACAGCACGAGCTCCAATGTCCCCCGGTTTGACCGCCTCAATGACGTGAGGTCGGATGGCC
>CBFHWV010000199.1:0-1449 GCA_965659565.1 uncultured Flavobacteriales bacterium | reverse complement strand
AGGCGGAAGGCATCCAACCTGTCGGATTGTTGATTCGACAGACCCGGTTCGGAACGGAAGTGCAGCGCTTGGCTGGCGGTCAAGAGCTCAGAGGCGAGGATCTCCCGGGTGCCGTCGATGACGGCCAGGAGTTGCAGGCCTGCGTTGGCGCCCATGCTCACGTGGTCCTCTTGCCCGTTGCTGCTGTCGATGGTGTCCACGCTGGCGGGCATGGCGCGCATCTTGTTGCGGGCGACGATGCTGGCGGCGGTGTACTGGACAATCATGAGGCCGCTGTCCAATCCGGGGTCCGTCGCGAGGAACGGCGGCAGACCCCGCGTTCCGCTGAGAAGTTTGAAAATGCGGCGCTCAGACATGGTGCCAAGTTCGCTCGCGGCCACCTTGAGGTGGTCCAGCATGATGGCGAGGGGTTCCCCATGGAAGTTGCCCGCGCTGATGACCTCACCGGTGTCCGGCAGCAGGATGGGGTTGTCCGTGACCGCAGTCGCCTCCCCTTCCAAGGTCTCGATGCCCCGGTCGATGGCCGTGCGGACGGCACCGTACACCTGGGGGATGCACCGGAAGCTGTAAGGGTCCTGGACCCATTCGTGGGTCTCGCGCAGGAAGGCCGCTCCGTCGAGCCAGCGGCGCATTTCCGCCGCGCTGGCCTGCTGCCCGGCGTGCTGACGCAAGTCGTGGACCGCCGGGTGGAACGGGGCGTCCAGCCCTTCGAAGGCGGCGAGGCTCAAGCTGGCGATGCCGTGGGCCTCGCTCCAGAGGTACTCGAGCTGCTGCAGGCTGTGGGCCAGAAGCGCGGACATCATTTGGGTGCCGTTGATGAGGGCAAGACCTTCTTTTGGGCCCAATGCGATGGGGCTCCACCCCTTCTCCCGCAGGACCTCCCCCGCCGGGCGCGTGGTCCATTGGCCGTCGGCGTTGCGCTGCATCAGCTCGCCTTCGCCCAACAGTGGCAGGCACATGTGGCTGAGCGGAGCCAAGTCGCCGCTGGCGCCCAGCGAGCCTTGACGCGGAACGACTGGCATCAGCCCCTCGTTGTAGAAATCGACCAGGCGATCCACGGTTTGCGGCTGAACGCCGCTGTGCCCGCGGATCAGGCCGCAGACCTTGAAAAGCAGCATCCACCGGACAATCTCCGGCGGCAGCGGTTCACCCAGGCCAGCGGCATGGCTGCGGAGGATGTTCTCCTGCAACTGGTGCAGTTGATCTCCCCCCACACGGACGTTGGCGAGTTGACCGAAGCCGGTATTGACGCCATAGACGGTCTTGCCGGAATCCACCACTTCCTGCAGGAATTCGTGGGCGCGGGCCACATTGGTGCGGGCGGATTCTGACAGTTCAATGCGTTGGGCTGCAAAAAGGGATTGCAGTTGGTTCCAATCGTGTTGGCCGGGTTCAAGGAGGTGGTCCATGGTGGCCACGAATTTACCCGGTGCACCTGCTATCTTGCCC
>CBFHWV010000198.1:0-1492 GCA_965659565.1 uncultured Flavobacteriales bacterium | reverse complement strand
GAAGGAAAGCCGGTCGTTGAGCGGGACTTCGTAGCTGTACTGCAGGGCAAAGGAGCTGGAGCCCAGCGCGCCAGTGCCGGCTTCGTCCGAGGCAAAAATGACGCCGAAGCCACTGTTGATCTTGGGGATGAAGACGTCGTAGGAGGCGCCGTAGGAGACGAATCGCCCCGGCAGGCCCGGCCATTGGTTGCGGTAATGGAAGGCCACCCGATTTTCGAGTGTGCCCCCCGCGAAGGCCGGATTCAGATGCGGAGCGGCCGCATAGAATTGCGTGAGCTGCGGGTCCTGGGCGTGCCCGTCTTTGGGGGTCCCGAAGAGGAGCACCAAGGCCGCGCCGAGGCAGAAAAAGAGGGGGCGGAACGTGTTCATCGGCGGATCAGGGTGACGTCACCGGCTTGCTCCACTGAAGTGCCGTCCAGGAAGACGGCCGCCACGCGCCAGACGTAGACGTCCTGCTTGCAGAGCTTGCCTTGGAAATGGCCATTCCACCCCACACCAGGGTCGGCCGTATGGAAAATTTGCTCGCCCCAGCGGTTGTAGACCGTGAAGCTGTACGCGATCGGATTCCCGCGCAGTTGGGGGAAGAACACGTCGTTGTCGCGGAGGTCGTCGTCGCCGTAAGCTTGCGCTCCGGTGCCATCCCCGCCAAAGGTGGGCGTGAATGCGCTGGGAACGCCTACGCTGCCGCCTTGGAATTCAATGATGCAGGCTGTGCGTTGCGTGCTGTCGGTGCACAAGGCATTCTCAATCGTGAGGTTGACCGCTGCGTTTCCAGCTTCAGAATACGTGTGTGTCACGATGTCGCCACCCGGCACGATTTGCTCGGTGCCGTCTCCAAACGTCCAAGTGTAGATGGCATCCTCGTAGCCGAGGTTGGGGGTGAATTCCACCACATCCCCCACTTCCACACATTCGGCCGGGAACATGGAGAAGCCGGCATTGACCTGGTCCAACACAATTACCGTGTGCACATTCGCCACGGCATTGCCACCTGGCCCATAGGCGGTCACACCGACGGTGAATGTGCCCGGGTCGAAATAGCCATATCCAATGGGGTCGCCCACTTGGTCGGTCACGGTTCGGGTCGTTCCATTCCCAAAGCTCCAGACCAGGCTGTCCACCACACCGGTGATGGTGGGGATGAAGGCCGCTTGCAGTGGCGCGCAAGAAGTCGTGTCCCCTTCAAATTCAATGGTGGGCGGGGGCGGAATCAGCATCACATCCTGCGAGAAGCTGTCGCTGCACCCGAAATTGTCCAGCGTCACGGTCACCGAATGGGTGCCCCATGCGTCGTCTGGCCAGGACACCGTTCCGGAAGCCGAATCGTAGGCCCCTTCTCCGGTGACGCTCCACACGGCCGTGGCGCCGGTGGGGAATTGGTTGAGGTCCACAATGTTGGTGGTGTACGGGGCTTCAAGCAGCAGGTCCGGAGTGGCGATGAAACTGGCGGCCGGGGTGCCCAAGACCACCACGTTGGCGCTCACTCCATCGT
>CBFHWV010000197.1:0-1514 GCA_965659565.1 uncultured Flavobacteriales bacterium | reverse complement strand
CCACCCCGGTGCACCAAGACGAGCGCCTGCCGATCGTGAACCCCATGGGTGCCGCGGTCGTGCCCCTTCCATCCTGCGCGGTCGATCAACCAACCTGCGGCCACCTTGACCCCATTGGGGGCCGGGTAATTCGGCACATCGCCGTGCCGGGCCTTCAAGGCGTCAAAGGCGGCGTGGTCCAGCACGGGGTTCTTGAAGAAACTGCCGGCATTGCCCAACACCGCCGGGTCCGGAAGCTTGCTCTGCCGGATGCGGATGACGGCCCGGGAGACGTCTTGGGGTGAAGGTTGCCCGATGCCCATGGCATCCAGCTCGCCCCGAATCGCACCATACTCCAGGCGGAGGTCTGGCTTGCGCGACAGACGGAAGGTCACATGGCTGATGATGTAAGCGCCTTTCAAGGCCCGCTTGAACACACTCTCACGGTATCCGAAGTGGCAATCCGCGTGGAAAAACGTCCGGGATTCACCGGTGTCCGTGGCGATGGCATCGAGAGAATGAAAACGCGCCTCGACCTCCACGCCATACGCCCCGATGTTTTGCATGGGGCTCGCCCCCACGCTGCCGGGAATGAGGCTGAGGTTCTCCAATCCAAACCACCCCTTGTCCAAGGTGGCCTGCACGAAGCCGTGCCAGGATTCACCCGCACCGACCCGCACCCAGAGGTCATCCCCCTCTTCGCGCACCACGTCCATGCCGGCGATGCGGTTGTGCAACACCAGCCCGCTGAGGTTCTCCGTCAGCAGCACATTGCTCCCGCCACCCAGCACTGTCAACCCCCCTCCTTCTCGCTGCGAGAAAGCCAACGCTTCTTGGACCTCCGCGACCGACGTGCACGGGGCCAGCCATTCCGCCCGAGCGGGCAGACCAAAGGTGGTCAGGGGGGCGAGGTCGGCGTCTTGGACGTGGGCCATGTCTCAAAGGAACGCTTCCCCGGCCCTCATCCGATGCGCGGCGTCGACGCCATGTCCACGAGACGCCGCTCATATTCCTCTGCCGTCAATTCCAACAGGTGCCCCGCCGCCGCTCCTTCGAGCAAATCCGACATGCGAAGGCGGTCGGCAAACGTGGTCGCCTGCAATTCGTGAACCGCGTGCCGGCTGCCGATGCGCTGGTGCTCCAACAAGCGATCCAGCCCGGACAGCGCATACAAGGACCCGCCGTCGGGCGTGGCAAACCACCGGGTCGTCAAGGGCTCCTCCATGGGCGAAAATTAACCTCTCCGAAGCGGCGGATTTTCGGAACTTCCAACCATGTCCAAATGCATGCCCCCATCCCGCCTGCGGCGACTTTTCCTTTCCCTTTTGGTGCTCTGTTTGGCCATGCCAGAACGCACGTTCGGGCAAGAAGACGCCCGCGGCTACCGCGTCGAGGTGGGAGATCCCGTCCCTGACTTCCAACTCACCGACCTCGATGGCCAAACCTGGTCCAAGGACGCGCTGCTCGGATCGGTCTACATCCTGCAATTCACCGCGTCCTGGTGCAGCGTGTGCCGCAAGGAAATGCCCCACCTG
>CBFHWV010000196.1:0-1516 GCA_965659565.1 uncultured Flavobacteriales bacterium | reverse complement strand
GCTCGGACGTCAGGTGGGTGTTCCACGCATCGTTCCTTTCTTGAACAAGGTCGACATGGTCGACGACGAGGAGCTCCTCGAGCTCGTCGAGATGGAAGTGCGTGAGCTCCTCAGCTTCTACGAGTACGACGGAGACAACGTGCCCTGCATCCAAGGTTCCGCCCTCGGCGCCCTCAACGGTGAGCAGAAGTGGGTCGATACTGTCCTCGAGCTGATGAAGGCTGTGGACGAGTACATCGAGCTGCCCGTTCGCGACAACGAGAAGCCGTTCCTGATGTCCGTCGAGGACGTGTTCACGATCACGGGTCGTGGTACGGTGGCGACGGGTCGCATTGAGACCGGCATCATCAACACCGGTGATGAAATCGACATCCTCGGTTTGAACGCCGAAGGCATGAAGTCCACCATCACGGGTGTGGAGATGTTCCGCAAGATTCTTGACCGCGGTGAGGCCGGCGACAACGTTGGTTTGCTCCTCCGTGGCATCGACAAGAAGGACATCAAGCGCGGCATGGTGATCGCTGCCCCAGGCACCGTGACCCCCCACAGCAAGTTCAAGGCTGAGGTGTACATCTTGAAGAAGGAAGAAGGTGGTCGTCACACCCCATTCCACAACAAGTACCGTCCGCAGTTCTACTTCCGCACCACCGACGTGACCGGCGAAATCCATTTGGAGGCTGGCCGGGAGATGGTGATGCCTGGTGACAACGTGACCATTTCCGTGGAGCTGATCTACGGTGTGGCCATGTCCCCAGGTCTGCGTTTCGCCATCCGTGAGGGTGGACGGACCGTGGGTGCCGGACAGGTGACCGAGCTCAGCTGAGCCTCGGTCTTCAATAGACACAAACAGGGGAAAGAAGGTGCCCATCCGGGCATCTTCTTTCGCCGTCTACGGGCATAGCTCAATTGGTAGAGTAGCGGTCTCCAAAACCGTTGGTTGCAGGTTCGAGTCCTGCTGCCCGTGCAAAACACCCCTCGACATGGCAAACGTCATCGAATATGTGAAGGACAGCTACACCGAACTGGTGGAGCGCGTGACCTGGCCTGGCCCCAAGCAGTTGCAGGAGGCTTCCGTGTTGGTTTTCGTGGCTTCCTTGGTCATTGCGGGCATCGTGTTCGCCATGGACTGGGTCTTCGGTGTGAACAATGCGGACAGCCTCTGGCAAGGGGTCATCGGCATGATCTACACTTACGTCATTTGAACGGAGTTCGAACCATGAGTGAAATCGACAAGAAGTGGTACGTGGTGCGCGCCATCGGCGGGCAGGAGAGCAAGGCCAAGGGTTTCCTTGAGTCTGAAATCTCTGCGGCCGGCTTGTCCGATTACGTGGGGCAGATCCTGATTCCCACCGAAAAGGTCCTCCAGATTCGCAACGGCAAAAAGGTGACCAAAGAGCGGAACCACTTTCCCGGTTACGTGTTTGTCGAGTGTGCCTTGGTGGGCGAAGTGCCGCACGTCATCCGGAACACCCCGAGTGTCATCGGCTTCCTCGGTGCAGAAAAGCGGGGTGACCCG
>CBFHWV010000195.1:0-1563 GCA_965659565.1 uncultured Flavobacteriales bacterium | reverse complement strand
GTCTGTCTCAATGACACGGACGGAGATGGCGTCTGCGATGAAGAGGAAGTTTCAGGGTGCACCAATCCGGATGCGAGCAACTATGATCCGCTCGCTACAGATGATGATGGCAGTTGCAAGATTTTCGGTTGCACGGACCCCGATGCCCAGAACTACAATCCCATTGCTACAGACGATGACGACAGCTGTGAGTTCTTGATCATCGGCACTCAGGGATGCACTTATGCTGATGCGACGAACTATGACCCGGATGCCGATTTGGACGATGGTTCGTGTGATTTTGATTGCTCAGGCAGCGGGACTTGCGCATATGACACGGACGGGAATGGGTTGATTGGTTCAGCCGACCTGTTGGTGTTCCTGTCGATTTACGGTTTGCCTTGCGGCGACTGAACGTCCAATCCATGCAGATTTCAAGAAGGGTGACTTTGGTCACCCTTCTTCTTTTACCTGCTTTTTGGTGGGTCAAATTGCAGAATTGGGGGGTTCTGATTCAGATTATACTGACGCTGACAAAGGTCATCGGGAGCGAGACGCCCTGCGCGGCTATCTTGATGGAATCCAATCGCTGCTCCATGAATACAACCACCCCACTCCGTCCAGTTTTTCGGGCCTTGGCCTGGTTCGTTTTCTGTTTTTGGGTGACTCCACAGGCTGTTCAGGGGCAAGGGTGCTCAGATCCGACGAGTTGCAATTACCAGCCCGGCTTCACGTCTTCTCCTTATTCGCTTGAATTGGAGGTTGTGCAAGAAGACATCGGTGTGCTGGTCTCTGCGTCTGGAACGGTGGACCTGACGGGGTACTCGACTTCCCGGCTTTATTTCAAAACGACCAACCCCTTGGACTTTGTGTCGTCGGTGTACGGAGATTCACTGGAGCCCATGGAGATTGCCACCACCACGGGCTTTCACCATGCCGAATTGGGAGGGGTGACCCCCAATGGCATCAATCCACTGCTGTTTTCCTTCTACCCGGATTTGGTGCATGACAGTTGGGTGACCATCGGCATTGAGCAAGTGCCCGATGCCACTGCAGGGGAGGCTGAGGTCAGTACGGTGGAGACCACAAGCAACCCTTGGACGTCCACATTTGACCCCGGGGATGGTACGCTTGGGGGCAACATCGTTTTGAACGATGCCGTTGGCGGCGCGTGGTTCAACCTCTTGGGAGACGCCAATGGCGTACCGGATTCGTTGGGCAGGGTCCTGATTGGCCAATTCACCACCGATGGCGAACTGAGTGGCAACGTCCAGATGCAAATTTTCCCGGGGGGTGATCAGGTCAATTTTGTCAAGTGGACGGGCATCATTGGAGCGGAGACTGAAGAGAATTGTCAGTACCTCACCACCTATTACATCGACAGCGACGGAGATGGGTACGGCACCGATCCCGTCGAATTGTGTGGGTGGCAAGAAGGGTACGCAGAGTTGCCGGGCGATTGCAACGACAACAGTGCCATTGCCTACCCGGGCAACCCCGACGACATTGTTGGCGACGGCATTGATGGGGATTGTGACGGTGCAGAGACGTGTTACCGGGACATCGATGCCGATGGCTATCGGA
>CBFHWV010000194.1:0-1570 GCA_965659565.1 uncultured Flavobacteriales bacterium | reverse complement strand
AATCCCCGCGGACTTCCAACACCATGCGGTACGTTCCGGGATCAACGGGGAAACCGCCTCCAGGGCGGGCATCCTCACTTCGCTTCCGGCGCGACGGCCAGAACGTCCCCGTCCCCCGCATGTCCCAGTACAGCAGGTCCATGCCGGCCTCCGGTTCCGGTTCCATCGTGCGGATGGTGTCGCCTGCCGCGTTGAGCACATGCAGCAGCAGCGTCTCCCCTTCCACAGCCGACAAGCTGTCCTCGTTGAAGTGGCAGCGGATGCGGGCGCCTCGGCCCTTGTTGTCACCAGACCAGTAGCTGTCCGCTGGGAAGCGCTCGCCAGCTGGCCGGCGCCATTCGCTCATCACCCCATCGTCTGGTGCAAAAAAGGTGCAAGCTGCACCGCCGAATTCATTGTCCTCGCCACCGGCCACCCACGCCCGGATGACCTCCAAGCCATCCATGATGTAGACCCCGCGGCCAAAAGTGCCCAGCACCAGATCGGATTCGCGCTCCTGCAAGACGATGTCCCGCACCGGGACAGCTGGAACCCCCTCCTTCCAACGCTGCCATGCGAAACCGCCATCGTGGCTCCACCAGAGCCCCTGCTCGGTGCCACACCACAACAATTCGGACACCTCTGGATCCTGCAGCACGCATTGAACATGGCCCAGCACGTCCTCGCCATCGATGATCCGCTCCCACTTGGCGCCCCCATCCCGGGTGCGGTAGAGGTACGGCGCCCAGTCGTTGCGGCGGTAATTGTTGGCCACCACGTAGACCTCGTCGGGGTTGTGCGGAGAAATCCGCACCTGCGGAATCCAGCTGCCCTCCGGCAGGCCTTTGAGCCGTCCGGCCAAGCTCTCCCAGGTGTCGCCGCCATTGACCGTGCGGTGCAATTGGCCGTCGTCCGAGGAGGCCCACACCTCATCGGGGCGCTCCGGGTGGGGCGTGATGCAGAGCAACGTCGTGTGGTTCTCCGCATTGGTGGCGTCCGTAGTGAGGCCGCCACTCTCCGTCTGATTCTGCTTGGCAGGATCGTTGGTCGTCAAGTCGGGGGACAGAATGCGCCAAGACTGCCCGCGGTCGCCGCTGTAATGCACGAACTGGCTTCCGAAATACAGGCCGTTGTCATCGTGCGGATCCACAGCAATGGCCGCATTCCAATTGAACCTCAGCTCGATGGTGTCGGGGTGGTTGGGCTGGATGTAAGCCATCGCCCCGGTCGGAATGTGAATGCGGTAGACGTTGCCGCCTTGGGACATCGCGTAGGCCATGTCCACATCGCCAGGCATGGGGACCACGTCGAAGCCATCGCCGAAGCTGATTTCCTGCCAGTCCTCATTGCGGATGCCGTCGCCGTGCCAGACGTAGGCCGGCGCCTTCCATGAACCGTTGTCCTGCAACCCCCCGTAAACATTGTAGGGCATGTCGTCATCGACATTGATGTGGTAGAACTGGCCGACAGGCAGGTTCCGGACGAACGTCCAGGTGTCCCCGCCATCCCGGCTGATGTTGATGCCACCGTCGTTGCCATTGAGGATGAAATCGGAATCCGCGGGGTCCTGATACCAGGCGTGGTGGTCCGG
>CBFHWV010000193.1:0-1577 GCA_965659565.1 uncultured Flavobacteriales bacterium | reverse complement strand
GGCGCCGGCCCAGTCTGACGGAAGGTTGGCTGTCTGGGTTTTCACCACCACCAGGTTGTCCACGAGGTTGGTGGGGAAGAGGTCCATCTCGATGGTGTTCCGCCGAGGGTCGATCGAAGGTACTTCCGCACCATTCAGGGTGGTCTTCAGGTAGCGATCGGAGAGGCCCCGAACGAAGACGAAGTTGCCGACGGTGGAGACGCCGGTCACCCTTTTCATGGCGCTGGCTGCATCGGTGTCGCCCGTCTTCTTGATCTGCTGAGAGGAGATGTAGTCGATGCTGGATGCCGACTTTTTCTTGATGTTCTCCATGTAGACGTCGCGCGTGCGGTCCACTTTGGCCACCACCTCAGCTGCCTGCTCGATTACAAACGTCTCCACGTAGAGGTTGAAATTCACGATGGTCACTTCATCTCCCGTGATGGTGACGGTCTCTGTGATGGGGGTGTACCCAATGAACCGGCCGGTGACCTGGTAGGTCCCTGGTTCCAATCCCACGAGGTTGTAGTTGCCATCCAGGTCGGCCATGGCTCCCTTGGTGGTGCCTTCGATGAAGGCATTGGCACCGATGAGGGTTTCGCCCGTTTGTCCATCCGTGATTTTACCGCGAATGGTGCCCTGTGAGAGCGCCAACAAAGGCATGAAGCCCAGCACAGCGAGAAGGAAAGTGCGCATATGGTCAAATTCAGCAGCAAAAGGACTGCGAAAGGGGAGGATGAATGTTAACAGAGGGTTATCAAAATGCGTCCTTGACTTGACGGGCCTCGGGTGTCGGCTGGCCTCGAAAGCAAGAAGGCCGAACCCTAACGGGTCCGGCCTTCCAAAAGCGCATGGCTTTGTGGTTCAAGTGAGCATCACTCGCCGCACAACGATCCGAAGACGCCGAGGAATTGGAGCAGGTCTGCTGCACCAATCTGTCCGTCCTGGTTCAAGTCAGCGGGGCAATCGCTTCCGCCACCGAAGCCAGTACATGAACCGTCATCGAGGGTCGCGCTGATGTTGTAGTTGTCAGCATCGGCATAGGTGCATCCCAAGACCGGGGAAGTCTGACAGGAGGCGTCATCACCGACGGCGTAAGCGTTGTACTCGGTGTAGCTCGGGTCCGTGCATCCCGTGCAGTTGGTGTTGCTGTCGAAGCAGAAGACAAACTGGTCGGAAGTCAGCGGTGCGGCAATGGAGATGGTGCGTGCAGCAATGGTCTCCTGCGTGCCGTCTGCGGCCACGAACGCGACGGTAAAGTCGCCTTCGCCCGTCGCGTAGTCATAGCTGTAGGCGTTGAAGTTGGCGTAGCTCATGCTGCCAGCATTGCTGCCGTTCAACACGATGCTCGCACCATTTGATCCTTGCTGTGTCATGTCCACAATGATGCGGACGAGGTACTGACAGCTGCCATCGTCGAGGTTGGCCGTGGCGTCGTAGTTCTCGGCTTGCGGGTCCGTGCAAGCTCCCGTGAACTCGCACAGGCTGTTGTCGATGTTGATGGCGTCTGCGTTGTAGTTGTCGGCGACAGGATCACCGCAACCGGTCGTGGCACAATCCGCATTGGCCTCTCCCGGAGTCGGGGTGGCGTAGCATCC
>CBFHWV010000192.1:0-1615 GCA_965659565.1 uncultured Flavobacteriales bacterium | reverse complement strand
ACAGCGAGGGTTTCGGTTCGAATATAGTCCAAATTGGAGGCCACAGAATCCTTCAATTCTTGTGGTCCTTCGAGGGTCAGCGAGATGCGGTCCGTGACCTCGAATCCGGCGTCTTTGCGCTGCTGCTGGATGCGGTTGACCAGCTCCCGAGCGAGGCCTTCCGACCGCAATTCCGGGGTGATGTCAATGTCGAGGGCCACCGTCAATCCGCCCTCTCCAGCCACGAGCCAGCCGGGGATGTCCTCGGTCTGCACCTCAACGTCATCGAGCAACAGCTCCACCGGTCCGTCCTCGAGAGACAGGTCCAACTTGCCGTGCCGCTCAAGCGAACGGATGGCCCCTTGATCGAGTTGGCCAATCGCAGCGGCGACGGCCTTCATCCGCTTTCCGTAGCGCGGGCCCAACTTCTTGAAGTCAGCCTTGAGGCGCTTGGTCAAGATGTCGCTGTCCTCGGCGAGGGGCTCCACGGCCTTGACATTGACCTCTCCCTTGACCAGTTCTGCCACGGCGTCCAGACGGGCGCCGAAATCGGCATCCAACACCGGAACCAGAATGCGTCCCAACGGCTGTCGGACGCGGATTTTCTCGCGCTTCCGGAGGCTCAACGTCAGGGAGCTCAGCCGCTGTGCCAGATCCATGCGCGCCTCGAGTTCCGCATCGCGCAGGGCCTCGTCGACCTTGGGCCAGTCGGCCAAATGGACGGAATCCTGTCCTCCCAAGTCCTGCCATAGGCGATCCATGAAGAAGGGGGCGATCGGCGATGCCATCAAGGACACCGCGCGAAGACAGGCGTGAAGCGTAGCATAGGCGGCCGCCTTGTCGGTGTCCGAGTCGCTCTTCCAGAACCGGCGCCGCCCGAGCCGCACATACCAATTGCTGAGGTCGTCCACCACGAAGCCCTGAATCAGGCGTCCAGCGCGGGTGGGCTCAAATTCATTGAAGGCCTCTTCCACGCCCGCGATGCAGGTGTGAAGCCGGCTCAAAATCCACCGGTCGAGTTCCGGACGGTCGGCCACAGCCGGCGCCGCATTCTCCGGAGACCACCCATCGATTCCCGCGTACAGCGCGAAGAAAGCGTAGGTGTTGTGCAACGTGCCGAAGAACTTTCGCTGCACCTCGCCGATGCCTTCAGTGTCGAAGCGCAGGTTGTCCCAAGGCTGTGCATTGGTCAGCATGTACCAGCGCGTGGCGTCGGGCCCATACTGCGCGAGGGTCTCAAACGGATCGACCGCATTGCCCAAGCGCTTGGACATCTTCTGGCCGTTTTTGTCGAGGACGAGGCCATTGGAGACCACCGTCTTGTAGGCCACTTGGTCGAACACCATCGTGGCGATGGCATGGAGGGTGTAGAACCATCCGCGGGTTTGGTCGACGCCTTCGGCAATGAAATCCGCCGGGAAGGCGAGGCCGCCATCGGGCCCTTCGACGCGGTCGCGGTTCTCAAAGGGGTAATGCCATTGGGCATAGGGCATGCTGCCGGAATCGAACCAGACGTCGATGAGGTCGGCCTCGCGGTGCATCGGTTGGCCGTCGGCCGACTTCAGGACGATGCCATCCACCACGTGCTTGTGCAGGTCAATCCGGGCGTAATTCTCCTCGGACATGTCGCCCGGGA
>CBFHWV010000191.1:0-1616 GCA_965659565.1 uncultured Flavobacteriales bacterium | reverse complement strand
GACTCCACATGGATGGATGACAGCGATGCTGACTTCACCATCATCCCGCACCTGACCCTGCTCAGCCCCAACGGAGGACAGACCCTGGACGGATGTGCCAGCACCACCATCAGTTGGGATGCCGGTGGAACCTCAGGAACCTATGATCTGGAACTCTCCCTCGATGGAGGGGCCTCTTGGAGCTCCCTCACCACAGGCATATCTGCCACATCCTGGTCCTGGCCCGTCATCGACAACGTCACCACCGACTCCGCCCTGGTCCGTGTCTTGGATGCCGAGGACTACTCCAAGCAAGACCAAAGCGACGCCTTCTTCAGCCTGCTCAAGACCACCGATGTGGTCATGCTCGCCCCCAACGGAGGAGAAGTGTGGTACACCGGGGAGACCCACCAACTCAACTACCTCAAAGCTTCCTCGGCCAACAACGTCAACCTATCCTACTCCACCAACGGAGGGGACTCCTGGAGCACCATCGCCACCAACCAGAACGGAGGCAGTTACACCTGGGAAGTCCCCAACACGCCCACCACCAACGCCCTGCTCCGAGTACAGGACCAATCCGTGAGCTGCCGCGTAGACCTCAGTGACGCCCCCTTCACCATCGTCTCCGAGGTCGCTGTCGAGGCCCCCAACGGCGGCGAGGCCTACCAGGCCACCGTCGTCCCACCCAGCTTCGGTGGGTACTACATCATGGACAACGGAACCATCACCACCGATGGCGGACGCTTCTTCGACAGCGGTGGTGAGGACGCCAGCGACTCCAACGTCAACTTCACCAAGTACTTCTGGCCCGCAACGCCCAACAATGAACTCAAAGTCTCCTTCACCAGACTGCACTTGCGGTACCACAACAACAGCTACCGAGATCGACTCCGCATCTACGATGCCACCACAAACCAACAACTCGTCGACTTCAACGGATCACAATACACCGCTGATCAGCTCCATCAAAATCCGCTTCAATACCAAGGAAAGGGACTGAAGTTCGTGTTCACCAATACCTCAAACTACGCAGGTGCATCAAACTGGGATGCCAACATCGAAAGCATCGACGTCACCTACGACGACACCACTCACCCCATAGACTGGGACGTGCAAGGCACTTCCAAAGAGTTCCACCTCGACTACTCCTTCGACGGTGGACTCACATGGAACCGCATCATGTCCAACTACTACTCGCCAGAAGGACATTACGACTGGCCCGTGCCCAACACCCCATCCAACACCTGCCTGGTCAAAGTCACCGACACCGAAAACAACCAAGTCGTCGACATCAGTGACCAAGCCTTCGAAATCCTGCAGGCACAGCCCCGCATGACCCACCCCAATGGTGGCGAACAGTGGTATGCCGGTACCGAGCACGAGGTACAGTGGGTCAGCGACTTCTATCCCTCCTCCACCGTCGACCTCTCCTACTCCCTGGACGGAGGAGCCACCTGGCTGCCCCTGGCCAGCGATGTCCTCAACGACGGTGACCATACTTGGCTGCTGCCCAGCACCCCCTCCACCACCGCGCGGGTCCGCGTCACCGATGGTCAGGACTCCACATGGATGGATGACAGCGATGCTGACTTCACCATCATCCCGCACCTGACCCTGCTCAGCCCCAACGGAGG
>CBFHWV010000190.1:0-1621 GCA_965659565.1 uncultured Flavobacteriales bacterium | reverse complement strand
GTGTCGAGGGTGGACCACCGCAGGCTGGGCAGGGTGCAATGTTCGAACCGGACGCCGTGAAGCCGGACGCCCGTCAATCGCACGTCCGCCAGGGTGCATTTGCGAAAGGTGCAGTTTTCGAAGCGGGTGTTCCGGAGGTCGAACCCCGTGAGGTCCAGGCCGTCGAACGTGCACGCTTCGAAGTGGTGTCCCACCCACGGTCCCGCGGGCAGGGCGTCGGCGCCGGAGGATTCCGGGGTCCAGGCGCATTGGTCATGCTCCATCAGGACAGTGCGCATCGGATGAGGTCCGGATCGGCGTTTTGGGCCAAGGTGACCTTGAGGCGAGGCTCGGCCTCCATGGCGCGTTGAATGGCGAATTGGGCCTCCTCATTTCGGGCCCAGCTTCTGCGCGCGATGCCGTTGTTGACGTCCCAATGGAGCATGGAGGTGAGTTTCTGTTCCGATTCGACGGACCCATCGATGAGCATGCCAAAACCGCCGTTCATCACTTCGCCCCAGCCAACGCCGCCACCATTGTGAAGCGAGACCCACGTGGCGCCGCGGAAGGCGTCGCCCACAAAGTTCTGGACGGCCATGTCCGCCGTGAAGGCGGAGCCATCGTAGATGTTGGAGGTCTCGCGATACGGGCTGTCGGTGCCGCTCACGTCGTGGTGGTCGCGCCCCAGTACAATGGGGCCAGACAAACGGCCGCTGGCGATGGCGTCGTTGAACGCTTTGGCGATGCGCATGCGGCCTTCGGCATCTGCATAGAGGATGCGGGCCTGTGAGCCGACGACCAGTTTGTTGGCCTTGGCCCCACGGATCCATTGCACGTTGTCCGCCATTTGCTGACGGATTTCGGCGGGCGCCTCTTTCATCATCGCTTCAAGCACCTCGCAGGCAATGGCGTCGGTGGTGTCGAGATCGGCGGGGCGCCCCGAGGCACAGACCCAACGGAAAGGCCCGAAACCGTAATCGAAGCACATGGGCCCCATGATGTCTTGCACGTAGCTGGGGTAGCGGAAGGCTTCTCCGTCTTCGGCCATGATGTCGGCGCCGGCCCGGGAGCTCTCGAGTAGGAAGGCGTTGCCGTAATCGAAGAAGTACGTCCCCTTGGCGGTGTGGCGGTTGACGGCGGTGGCGTGGCGTCGCAGGCTGTCTTGGACGTGGACCTTGAATTGGTCGGGGTCTTCGGCCATCATCTTTTGGGACTCCTCGAAGGTGAGGCCGGCCGGGTAGTAGCCACCCGCCCAAGGGTTGTGCAGGGAGGTCTGGTCCGACCCGAGGTGGATGTGGATGCCGGCCGCATCGAAGTGTTCCCACACGTCAACGACATTGCCGAGGTAGGCGAAGCTGACCACCTCCTTGGCGTTCATGGCAGCGCGCACGCGGTCGGCGAGTTCGGCGACGTCCTCTACGACGTGGTCCACCCAGCCTTGTTCGTGGCGCTTCCATGCGGCAGCGGGGTCCACTTCGGCTGTGACGGAAACGACACCGGCGATGTTGCCCGCCTTGGGTTGCGCGCCGGACATGCCGCCGAGGCCGGCGGTCACAAAGAGCTTGCCGGCGAGGGACGGGTTGTCCGGGTCGAGGCGGCGCCCGGCGTTGAGCACCGTGATGGTCGTGCCGTGAACGATGCC
>CBFHWV010000189.1:0-1622 GCA_965659565.1 uncultured Flavobacteriales bacterium | reverse complement strand
CGCCGCCACCAATGGCCTCGCCGGAGCGGATGGCAAAGTGCTCGTGGCCCAATTGACAACCGATGGCGAGATCTCAGGCCAGCTCGCCATGCAGGTGTTCAGAAACGGCATTTCAGACGATGCCAATTGCGTGCGCCCTTACCTCGGCTTTGCATCCCACGGATGTACCGAAGCTGAGGCATGCAATTATGACCCCTTTGCCCTTCTCGATGATGGCAGTTGCGAGTATTGCACCTGCGGTGAACTCAATTTCGTGACCTCTGCTTCGTTTCCGAGCGACAGCCTGCCCCAATACGCCGTGGAGCTGGATTTGATTGCAGACCACGATACCACAGGCATTGCGGCTTTGGCCGGCATGAAAACCTATCGCCTCTATGCTGTGCTGGAAACAGCCGACGACATCGTCAATGCGGTCTTCGGCAACAACATGGCGCCCCTGGCCATCACCAGCAGCACCACATTCTATCAGTCTGTCTTGGGCGCTGAAACCCCCAGCAACATCACCCCCTTGCTGTTTGACTTCCCCGGTTTCGAAGACCTCCAATTCGACAGCTGGGGCACCATCGGCATCGACCGGTCGCCGAGCTTCATGCCGGGCACGGGATATGAATCAGTGAATGTGGTTGGCGATTGGGTAACACCATTTGAAGCGGGAGGCGGGATTTTTGCTTCTGGCGTGGTGGGCGGCACCTGGTTTGCTTTCCCTTCTTCTTCCAACGTGATTCCGGATGAAAACCTCCGCGTGCTCATTGGCCAATTCACCACATCGGGGGAGGTGTCCGGCACACTTGGTTTGCAAATCATTCCGGCCAACCCACCTGCAGGAATCACGGACTACCGCCTGCCCTTCAGCTTCAGCTCTGCCGGCCTCAGCGATTACAACTACATCTATCCCGAAATCTGCACCTGCGAAAACGCCGACGGAGACTACCTCTGCGACAGCGAGGACGATTGCGTAGGTGCCTATGATGAATGTGGCATCTGCAACGGCCCGGGAGCCACGGGCGATTGTGGCTGCAGTGACATCCCCGTGGGCGATTGTGATTGCGACGGCAACCAGCTTGACGCACTGGGCGTGTGTGGTGGAACCTGCGCAGCGGATGCAGATGGAAACGGGACTTGCGATGACAGCGAAGTCCCCGGATGCATGAATGTGGATGCCTCCAACTACAATTCAGCAGCCACCCAGGACGATGGTTCCTGCTTTTACCTGGGGTGCACCGACCCCACCGCATCCAATTACGACGCCGGCGCCGACACCGATGATGGAAGTTGCCAATTCCCGGGGTGCATCGATCCGGACGCTTGGAATTACGACGACACCGCGAATGTGGATGACGGTTCGTGTCAAGCCAATGCCTGCGGTGTAGATGGTGAATTGGTGCTGGCGACCAATTATGCCTTCACACCGAGCACAGTCTCGATTCCAGTGGGCGGTACGGTGGTTTGGCAAAACAATGCCTCCAGCCTCCATGACGTCAATGGCGTCACCAACTCCATCACCGACACTCCTTTCGGCAATCCCGAGGCATTCAGTCTCTCCGCCGTCATTGGCAATGAAGCCGGCATGTGCATCGGAAGCTACACCTTCCAAGTCCCCGGCGTTTATCAGTACGACTGTT
>CBFHWV010000188.1:0-1668 GCA_965659565.1 uncultured Flavobacteriales bacterium | reverse complement strand
CTTGCAAGAATTGGCGAATGGCCCTTCTCACTGCACGGTGTCAGAAGGGGTTGGGATCACTGCGACTTGGACGGTAGCTGTGCCTTGGATTCGCGCCGTGAGCCAACGGGTCAATTGAGACTCGATGGCGGCTGTTTCTTCAGCAGTCAATGTGGTGTTCCAGTGGACATTCAATTGGCTCCAGCCTTTAGGATTCACCTGGCTTGCTTGTTCCACACTTTGAATTCTTCCCCATTGCACGGCGCTGGCTTCCGGATGGTTGGCCAGCAGTTCTTCTCCCAGGCTGTTGGGCAATTGTGCGTTTTGCAGTCGACGGTATTCGCCTTCGATAATGGTCAGCTGGGCGCGGAGCTGATTGATTTGCTGTTCCTTGGCGGACAAGTCGCTGTAGCTGCTCATCATCAGTTGGACCTGATTTTGCAGGTCCTCGATGTCGGCCTCGTCGATGCTGGTCCGGTAGACGCTCAGGGCAATGTTGGGATGGGACAAGGCCAATTGCTTCCGCCATTCCACTTCCTGCTCGTCGGAGACAGGGCGGCCGAGGATTTCTACTTGCAGCTCCGGGGGGTCGATGGTCCGGTCAATGCGCGCAGTCACCGATGTTCCCGCCAGCTTCATGTTGGTGTCGACAAAGGCATACAATTCCGCGTTTTCACGGCTTTCAACGACAATGCCAAAGAAGATCCAGGCTGAAGGGCCGAGCAAGGCGAGGAAAAGCAGGGCCGACAAGCGCTTGTATCTGCGTTCCACTGCGGGTTCGACATAGTGCAAAACCGGGAAGCGGAGGTAGCGGACCACAACCCAGGTGGACAGGGCGATGAGCGCCGTGTTGATCAGGAACAGGTAAAATCCGCCCAGCAGGAAGTTCCATTCTCCATTGGCAAGTCCATATCCTGCTGTGCAGAGCGGGGGCATCAGCGCCGTGGCAATGGCCACACCCGGGATGACGTTGGACTTCTCTTTGCGTGAGCCGGCCAGGATGCCGGCCAGGCCGCCGAAGAGCGCCACCACCACATCGAGGAGGGTCGGCTGTGTGCGGGACAGCAGTTCGCTGGAGGCTTCGTTCAAGGGTGACGTGAAGAAGTACAATGCGCTGGTGAGGATGGCGATGCCCACCGCGATGCCAAGGTTGCCGAGGGCATTCTTGAAGGTGGCGGCGTCGTTGGTGCCGAGCCCCAGTCCTAGGCCCATGATCGGGCCCATCAATGGGCTGATGAGCATGGCTCCAATCACCACTGCTGTGGAGTCCACATTCAGTCCGATGGAGCAGATGATGATGCTGAATACCAGAATCCACAGGTTGAACCCCCGGAATTCGATGTCCTTTTTGATGCCGCCAATCGTTTGTTCGGGGTCGGCCAGATCAATGATGCGAAAACGGGAGATGGCCAGGGGGCGCAGCAGCTCTGAAATGCTCCGAAGAACGCTGGGTTTCGGATCTTGAGAGGGGGTGTTGGAAGCTCCGCTCACTCCGGCTTTGTCATGCGGTTGTACTGAATCCTCGTTGGACATGTGGATGGTCTGCAACAACGCGTGCACAAAGGGTGCACACACTTGGTGTGAACATAGGCGTTCAGGTTGCACGGCGTCCTACCTTCGCGGGACGATTTCGCACCCCGATACGTTCGCAACATGGCCCAACGCGCATCCACTGCCCCCGCCACCCTC
>CBFHWV010000187.1:0-1708 GCA_965659565.1 uncultured Flavobacteriales bacterium | reverse complement strand
TGGTGTCACAATCGTCACTGTAAGCTGCCGTGGCCATTCCGTTGGCATCGGTGCTCAGGTCGACATCGCATTCGGCATCGAGGTAGAGCGTCGCGTCGGATGGGCAAGAGATGGCCACTTCCGGATCCACGATGTCATAAGTCGGGATGTACTGAATGGCTTCGTCCGCAACATTGCCGCAGTCATCGTAGGCCACCCAGTGACGGACCCATGTTCCTGGGCAGGAACCGGAAGTCAGGTAAGCATTGACGACTTCGAACGTCAACTCACTGTCGCAATTGTCAGTGGCGCCAACCGGCATGAAGCTTTCGTCCTCTGGGTCTCCCATGTCGGCACAAGGGATGGAAGCTGGGTAGAGCTCTGCAGCATCGTTGGACATGACCGGAGCCTCGGTATCCGTGAACGTGATGATCTGATCACAAGTCAACATCGTCTCGTTGCCGCAGTTGTCGACGGCCGTCACCGTGAACGTACGGGTCACTGTGTAGCTTCCTTCGTCGGCGCTGTCTCCGTCCGAGCAATCGGCCACAGCCACATCGGCATAGGTGTAAGACACGGCAACATCCGCATCACAGTTGTCGCTGGCAGCCCACTGGGGTTCACCATTCGTGGCGATGCTCAAATCACCATCGGCGTAGCAGACGTTCTCGTAAGTCACGTCGGCCGGGCAGTCGATGCTCAGCGCAGGAGCCTGCGTGTCGACCACCGTGATGGTCTGGGTCTGCGTGTGGCTGTTGCCGGCGCAGTCCACCGTGGTCCAGCTGCGCTCGAGCGTGTAGCTGTCTTCGCAGTCACCGTCCGTGCGCACTTCGCCGTCGTAGGAGATGCTCGGCGCACCGTCGCAGTTGTCGCTGGCGGCCAAGTTGATCAGGGCCTCGACACCCGGCACCATGTCGCACTCCACGTCCACAACGTCCGCTGGGAAGGAGGTGAACTCCGGGGCGGTGGAGTCATCGATGGTGATGTCCTGAATGTGCTGGGCGAGGTTCTCGTCACAGTCGTAGACGCTGTAAGTACGGCGGATGGTGTACTCCTGGGCGCAAGCCGTGGTCAGGATGACGTCCTCGTAGGTCACGAAGATCTCGGCGTCGCAGTTGTCCATGGCTTCGGCGTGGAGGCCATCGCCAGGCGTGTACACCGGCACGGCGTAGCCGTCGACATCACCCGTGAGGGAAGCGTCGCTGCACTCGAGCGTGAGGTCAGCAGGTGCGAAGGTGAACTCCGGAGCGGTGCGGTCAGCCGTGACCACGATCTGCTGGATGGAAGTGCTGTTGCCGCACATGTCGTAAGCGGTGTAGTCGATGATGTAGTCATCGGTACAGGCGCTCGAGAGCGGGGTGCACTCCACGTCCACATGGCTCAGCTCGCAGTTGTCGGTGGCCGTGGCCAAACCGATGCTGTTCAGGTAGTCGTAGTCGCAAGCACCCTCAATCCAGAGGTCACACTCGATGGTGTCGACCGGGAAGTAGCTGAAGCTTGGCGCGATCTGGTCCTGAACGTCGATGCGCTGGTTGTCGGACACAGCGTTGGCATTGCCGCAGCTGTCGGTGGCCATGGCCGTCCACGTGCGGATGATGCTGTAGCATCCGGTGCTCACGCTGTCCACGATGGCGTCGCTGTATTCGAGGCCTGTGTCGGCGAGGTCGCAGTTGTCGCTGTAGCTCGGCGTGCCCTCACCCGTGTTGCTGGGGTCGAGGTCGACGAAGCA
>CBFHWV010000186.1:0-1784 GCA_965659565.1 uncultured Flavobacteriales bacterium | reverse complement strand
GTTCCGATCACCGATTCCTCCTCCCACAAGGCGCCTTCAGGATCATCGCTCCGGTAACGGTAATCCACGAGATCGTCCGCGGTGGCCCGGAGGTTCAAGCCCAAACCGAGACCGAATTGACCCCAGTATGTGATGTGGCCGATTTCCCGGGTGCGGAATTTGAACGTCACGGGAAGCTCCACCCAGTGTTGGGTCAATTTCCGATCGCGCAACACCAGAAACTGCGTGCTGTCATTGGCGAGGTCCGCGGGGGATCCGGTCACCCGGTCGAACCGCGTGAAGCGCCCACCATTTCGAAACACGTTGATGCCCGTGCCGATGGCGTAATTGTCTGCAAACATGATGTCTGCAGTGAAGCCGAAGCCAAACCGGGTGACGGAACCGTCGGTGAGGGTGTGGGAATCCCGGGCATCCATCCAGCCCACAGACGGGAGGAAATGCAGGCCCATCCGGAAGCGGGGCTCATCATAACGGGCACGACCGGAGGTGGCGGAGGCGTTGTTGTCCTGTGCAGACAGACCTGAAGACAACAGGGAAATGGCCCCGAAGAGGGCGAGACAATGGAAACGAATCATGGGCGTATGCAAACGAACGGCCTACGGTCGGCAAATTGCATGCCGATTTCCGGCCATCCCAACCGCAGCCCTGCATTTTTGCACCCAGGATGTGTTCCCTTGAATTGCGCTTCGCTTTCCCGCTTCGGCTGACCTTGGCCGCAGGCCTTTCTTGTTGGCTTCTGACCGGCTGCGGTCCGGAGCGCGGGAATTACGAGCGGTTTGCCGCCGATCCCACTGGACCTCCCCCATCCGTCTCCCGCTCCGTGCTGGATGTCCTGAACCGCAACCCCCTGCCCATCAACGCCGGTCAGGACCCCGTCCGCACCGCATTGCTCGAGGACATTTTGCAACTCGGGCCTTGGCCGCCCGCCACCGCTGAGGACCGGCGCAACCTCGACTCGGCATGGAACCGCTTCACCGCGTTTGAAGGCACCCAGGTCGCATTGAGCGGCATCGACAGCGCCCTCCTCCGCAGCGGCGTCCTCGACCAGACGGCAGCGGCCTTGCGCGATGCCTTTGGCCGGTGGCGCGTCCACTTCCCAGCCGGGCCGGTGCCCGAGATCGACTTCGCCTACACCGGATTCAACTTCAGCGTGTACCCGACCGATGGCCTGCTCCTCATCGGCTCCGAATTCTTCATCGGCGGAGACCATCCGGCGGTCCGAGGCCTGCCCACCCACATCTACCCGCGGTACATGCAAGAGCGCATGGTCCCTGCGCACATGACCGGCGATGCGCTGCGTGGCTGGCTCCTCGTCCACTTTCAGGAAGGCCACTTTGACCGCGATGGCCGGCTCGCAGAAGAACTGCTCTACTGGGGAAAAGTCCTCTATGTCGCCCGCTGCCTTGCGCCGGACCTGGCCGTGCACGACCTGCTGGATTGGACCGAGGCAGAATGGCAATGGGCCGAAGACCACGAGCGCCAAATCTGGTCGGAATTGCGAAAGGAAGACATCCTGTACACCCGCCGCAGAATGGACATCCAACGTTGGGTCGCCGACGCCCCCTTCACCAAGGCGGGCGACGTGCCGCAGGACAGCCCCGACCGGCTTGGCTGGTACATGGGCATGCGCTGGGTGGAAGACCACATGGCCCGCCAGACCGAGCTCGACCTCCCGGGATTGATGTCACGCACAGACGTCTTGCCGTTTTTGCAGACCTACAGGCCCGGCAGTTGAGCGCGGGGCGCGAACTTGCGCACATGTCCGATTCCCGCACCTCTGAAAT
>CBFHWV010000185.1:0-1857 GCA_965659565.1 uncultured Flavobacteriales bacterium | reverse complement strand
TGTGCACTGCAACCGTGTCGATGTTGAGGCAGACGGTGGGCGCCCCGAAATCCGGGTTGTAGTTGCAGGCGTCTGAGTCTGAGCACTTTTGGGCGCTCACAGACCATGTCAATGCGAAATACGCGACGGCCGAAGCCAAAAAGCGAAGGAATGGGGTCATCGGAGATGATTTGGGTACTCAAAAGATACCATCGTTACTCTGGAATCCGACCCCGACAACAAATTATAGAATACCCGACGTACTCCCTTTCATTCTCTTTTAAATCCGAATAATTGACATTAAATCCGCCTCGGACAAGATTTGAATGCCGAGGCGCTCCGCTTTTTCTCGTTTGGCCGGGCCCATTTTTTCGCCGGCGATCAGACAATCCGTGCTGCCCGATACGCTCCCTGTCAACTTGCCCCCGTGCTGCTCCACCAAACGCTTGACCTCATCGCGGGGCATGCTGAAGACGCCACTGACCACGCACTTCTTTCCCAGCAAGGCCGTGCCCTGAGGCGCGGCTTGATCGGCAGCCTCAAACTGCAACCCGGCCTGCACCAAGCGCTCGAGGTGGGCCATCTGACGCTCGTCACCAAAGAACCCCAAAACGGCGTCTGCGATGACCGGCCCGACCACATCGAGCTCCAACAGCGATTCACGGTCTGCATTCCGCAGGTCATCCAATGAGCCGAAATGCCGCGCCAATCTCTTGGCCACGGTTTCCCCCACGTGCCGGATGCCGAGGGCAAAAAGGACCCGCTCGAAAGGCACTTCCTTGGAACCTTCAATGCCAGCCAACAGGTTTCCCGCTTTGGTTTCCGCCATGCGGTCCAGGGTCAACAAAGGCGCGAGGGTTAAATCATAGAGATCCGCGGGATTTCGCACCAGACCGGCCGTGTAAAGTTGCTCCACACTCTTGTCGCCCAGCCCGTCAATGTTGAGGGCCTTGCGGCTCGCAAAGTGCTCGACACGTCCTTTGATTTGCTCTGGACAACCTGTGGCGTTGGGGCAATAATGCCTCGCCTCTTCCTCGGCCCGCTCCAAGGCAGAACCACAATCGGGACATGCCGAGGCATACACATGGGGTCGGCTGTCTTCGGGGCGTTCTTCGAGCACCACTCCCACCACTTTGGGAATGATTTCTCCGCCTTTTTCGACGCGGACGAGGTCACCTTCCCGAATGTCCAATTGTGCAATCTGGTCGGCGTTGTGCAAAGAAGCGTTCTCCACGGTGGTGCCGGCGATGAAAACCGGATCCAAACGGGCCACCGGCGTGATGGCCCCGGTTCTGCCCACTTGGTAGTCAATGCGGTTGAGCCGGGTCAATCCCTGTTCGGTTTCAAACTTGTAGGCCAACGCCCAGCGGGGCGCTTTGGCCGTCGAACCGAGGCTCCGGCGGTGAACGGTTTCGTCGACCTTGATGACCACCCCGTCAATGTCAAACGGGAGCTCCTGTCGTGCCGTCTCCCAATGCCGCAGGTACGCCATCACGCCGTCCACACCGTCCACCACTGCAAAGGCGCGGTCCAGCGTCAAGGGCGTCTTGAAGCCCCAGCTGCCCGCTGCGTTGACCCCTTCCGAATGGGAAGGCAGCCCTGCGGCATCCAAGTCCACGCCATAGAGGAAGCAGTCGAGCCCCCGCCGCGACACTTCGGCGCTGTCCTGCAATTTGAGGCTGCCCGCCGCCGTATTGCGCGGGTTGACAAAGGGTTTTCGGCCTTCCGCCACCACCCGGGCATTCAACGCTTCAAACGCGGGGCGCGGCAAGATGATCTCGCCTCGAATCTCCACGTTTTCCGGGGCCTGCGCGTCCAAGGTCAGGGGCAGGGTTCGGATGGTCCGCACATTGGCCGTGATGTCCTCTCCGGTCACCC
>CBFHWV010000184.1:0-1884 GCA_965659565.1 uncultured Flavobacteriales bacterium | reverse complement strand
CTTCAGGACGATGCCATCCACCACGTGCTTGTGCAGGTCAATCCGGGCGTAATTCTCCTCGGACATGTCGCCCGGGAGGAAGTCCGGGAAGGGATGGGCGTCCATCAAGCCGGCCGCCACGGCCTCAGTGCAGGCGTTGAACAGCTCTTCAACGGAGCCGATGCACCGCTCTTCACTGCCGTCTTCCGTGCGCCAGATGGGGATGGGAATGCCCCAGTACCGGGACCGGCTCAGGTTCCAATCGTTGAGGTTTTCCAGCCACTTGCCAAAGCGACCCGTGCCGGTGGCCGCCGGCTTCCATTGGATGGTGTCGTTGAGCTCCCGCATGCGGTCCTTGGCCGCCGTGGCGCGGATGAACCAGCTGTCGAGCGGGTAGTACAATACCGGGCGGTCCGTCCGCCAGCAATGGGGGTAGCTGTGCTTGTACTTTTCGACAAGGAAGGCGCGACCGCGGGTCTTCAGGTCGATGGCGATCTCGACGTCCACCGACTTCTCCGGTGCGTCGCCGTCGTGGTACTCCTGCTTGACGTAGCGGCCGGCGAGCGGTCCGCATTCCGGACGGAGCCGGCCCTGCAGGTCCACCAACGGCACGCCGTGTCCTTGGCCATCGTCGACCAACAGTGGCGGCACGCCGGCGGCCTGCGCGACCCGGGCGTCGTCCGCGCCAAAGGTGGGCGCGGTGTGCACGATGCCCGTGCCATCCTCAGTGGTCACGAAGTCACCCGCAATCACGCGGAACGCCGCTTCCGGCGCTTCCATCGGCTGGGCCCAATCGATGAGCTGCTCGTACTGCAGGCCGACCAAATCCGCGCCCTTCACCGTGGCCAACACCTCGGATTCCGGCGCCTTCTTGCCCCCGAAATGCTTGCCGTGCAAGGCGGCGGCGAGCACCACAATCCCCGCTTCGCCGGTGTACCGGTTCGCCGTCTTGACGACGTGGTACTCGATGTTCTCGCCGATGGTCAGGGCGGTGTTGGATGGCAGGGTCCAAGGCGTGGTCGTCCAGGCCAACAGGTCCACCGGCAAACCCGCCGCTGCGTCTCCCGCAATGGACCGCAACCGCTCTGCGCTGTCGGGCAGCAGGCGGAACTGGGCCACCACCGTGGTGTCCGTCACATCCCGGTAGGCGCCCGGCTGGTTGAGCTCGTGGCTGCTGAGTCCGGTGCCGGCCTTCGGGCTGTAGGGCTGAATGGTGTAGCCCTTGTAGAGCAGGCCCTTGGCGTGCATCTGAGAGAGCAACCACCAGACAGACTCCATGTATTTCGGCTCGTAGGTGACGTAGGGACGTTCCATGTCGACCCAGTAGCCCATCCGGCGCGTGAGGTCGTTCCATTCGGCGGTGTACCGCATGACAGACTCCCGGCAAGCGGTGTTGTATTCCTCCACCGAAATGCGAGATCCAATGTCCTCCTTGGTGATGCCGAGGGCTTTTTCTACCCCGAGCTCGACGGGAAGCCCGTGGGTGTCCCAGCCGGCTTTGCGTTCCACCCGCTCTCCCTGCAGGGTGCGATAGCGACAAAACAGGTCTTTGAGGGCCCGGGCCATGACGTGGTGAATCCCGGGCTTGCCATTGGCCGAAGGAGGACCCTCGAAAAACACGAAACGGCGGCCCTCCGGGCGGGAGTCCACACTGCGTTGGAACACATCGCCCTCCTCCCATTGCTCCATCACCTCATCGGCGATGGCAGGCAGGTTCAGGGGGCCTCGTTCTGGAAAACGTCGGGTCATGGCTGGCGTCCCACCGGTCAGGTCCATCCCGCCGGTCGGGTCGCGCGAAGATAGCCCGCGCCCATCCGCGGAGGAAGGGTCAGATGCGGCTGACTTTCACCATGTTGGACATGCCTGCCTCGGCGATGGGCATGCTGGCCACATGGATGACGTGGT
>CBFHWV010000183.1:0-1897 GCA_965659565.1 uncultured Flavobacteriales bacterium | reverse complement strand
CTTGAAGCTGGACAATGGAGACCGGAGGGGCGATCGATGCATGAGACGCTGGATTCCGCGGGGGTGAACCCGAAAGGCGCGAAAATATTGCATTCCGAGTGCGCCGCAGACAAAAAAGCGGCCACATCCATGTGCTGTCGACCATCTTTGTCCTGGCCATGGCTGAGCGCAAATCCTCAAACCCCACCCATCGCGGGACATCGCCCAACCGCAAATTCCGCCTCATCCTCCAGGAAGAAGGCACCTTTGCTGAACGGTGGGCCATGCGGGTCCGGCCCGGTCAAATCCGGGGCCTTGCTGCCCTGTCCGTCCTGATCGTGGCGGGCCTCACTTATGCGTTGGTCGCGTTGACCCCACTCAAAGAAGTCGCGGTTCCGGGTTACTTGTCCACGGAGTCCCGTGCCATGCAAGAGCAAGCCTTGCAGACGGCCGACTCCCTGTCCGCGGTCCTCGCGATGCAGGGCCGCTACATCGACAACCTTCGGGCCGTGCTCATGGGCGAGTTGCCAGCTGGCGCCCTCGAAACGCTCGCTGACGTCGGCCAGGCCAACAGCGATTCGCCCCCCACCCTTTCCCCGCAGTCTGGAGAAGCCTTGGAGGGCCTTCGAAACCGAGTCGAAGCGGAAGATGCCTTTGCGATTGGATCGCCTGGCAGCCTCGACGAGTCCGGCCTGTGGATTCCCCCCGTGGACGGGCGCGTTTCATCGGGCTGGGATCCGGGAGTCAGCCATTGGGGCGTCGACCTCGTGGCACCGGAAAACAGCCCAATCAAAGCGGTGGGGGATGGGACCGTCATTTTTGCGGGTTTCACCGCTGGTGGCGGACACACGGTGCTCATCCAACATTCCGGTGACCGCATTTCCGTCTACATGCACAACAGCCGGGTCGAGGTGGCATCCGGAGACCGGGTGCGCCAAGGCGAAATGGTCGCCGTCATCGGAGACAGTGGAGACCACAGCACAGGACCCCACCTCCATTTTGAGTGGTGGGAATCCGGGGTGGCCATTGATCCGCAGCTGCGGATCTCGTTGAATTGATCGCGGCCTCAGGCTTCGACGCCAGCGCCGTTCCAGTCCGTCATGCGCCGGAATTCGGCAATGCGCTCATCCAACGCCGATTTGGACACCGCGCGGATGCCTTCCGTTCCGAACGCTTCGCAGGTGAAGCTGGCCAAAGCACTGCCCACCACAATTCCCTGCTTCAGCGTGTCAAAGTCCGTGTTGCCGCTGCGCGCCACGTGCGCGATGAAACCGCCGGCAAACGTGTCCCCCGCCCCAGTCGGGTCGACCACGTCTTCCAACGGCAGCGCCGGGCAGAAGAAGTACCGCAAGGCCTCTCCCTCGAAGTGGAAGAGGAGTGCGCCGTGCTCGCCCTTTTTAATCACGAGGTAGCGCGGCCCCATGGCCAGGATGGCCCGCGCCGCCTTCATCAAGCTGCGCTCTCCGCTCAACTGACGGGCTTCTTCATCGTTGATGGTCAGCACATCCACCCGCGCAATCACCGCCTTCAGCGGCTCCATGGCGATGTCCATCCAGAAATTCATCGTGTCCAACACCACCAATTCCGGTCGCGTTTCCATCTGGTCCAGAACGGAGGCCTGCAAGTTGGGATCAATGTTGCCGAGCATCAGGTATTTCGCATTCCGCCAAGCCTCGGGAATTTCCGGGTTGAAGTCGGCCAACACATTGAGCTCCGTCTCCAACGTGTCCCGGCCATTCATGTCCATGTGATACGATCCCGCCCAGAAAAAACTCTTGCCTCCCGCCGGTCGATCCACACCTTCCAGCGCCATTCCCGCGTTGGCCATGACGTCGAGTTCTGCCTGCGGAAAATCCTCGCCAATGACGCTGACCAAGCCGGTGCCCACGCCAAGTCGGCTGGCCGACCAGCCGATGTA
>CBFHWV010000182.1:0-1898 GCA_965659565.1 uncultured Flavobacteriales bacterium | reverse complement strand
TTCCGAAACGATGGACTGCAACTGCTCGGCGTGGACCTGGACGAGCCAGCCGAAAAGGTCAAGGGCATGGTCGAGGCCACCGGCATCACCTACCCGGTGTGTCTGGATGAAGGCGGCGCGCTGTTTGCGGACATCACCGTCCCCAAGGCGGGGGTGACCCGCAACGTGGTGGTCGACCGCGAAGGAAACATCGCCTTCCTCACCCGGTTGTTCGAAGAGGCGGAGTTCAATGCCATGATCGACGCCGTGGACACCTTGCTGAATTCAACCCGATGACCCCCACGGAACTTCGAGAACGCGCCGAGGCGCAGTACCAATCTGGTGAATGGGCCCCTGCCCTAACGGCGTTTGACGCCCTGCTTGAACAGGGCATCCGAGACGGAAATCTCATCCACGACCGGGCCGTTTGCCTGTTTCAATTGGGCCGCAAGAAAGAGGCGCTCGAACAGCTCGATGCCGCTGTGGCCCTCGAGCCGGACAATCCCTACCGCTATTCGTCGCGGGCTTGGATTCGGGCGGCCTTGAAGGACGTGGACGGGGCCATTGCCGACTATCGCAAGGCCCTGGACCTCGATCCCGATGACGCCATCACGCTCAACAACCTCGGACTGCTGGAAGAGCAATACGGCATGCGCAAGGCCGCTCAGGAAAAATTCAAGCGGGCCGACACCCTCATGGGCATCCTGAAGGATGCAGGCGTCGATCCAGCCGCTGCTGAACCAGCACCGGCGGCGTCTTCCACGGGCGAGGCCTCCGAAGCCCCATCCGACACCACCGGGCCCTCCGGGTCGATGTGGGGGGAAGTCAAAGCCGTGTTCACCACCTCTGAACGCCGGCGGGAATTCTTCCAGTTCCTCAAGAACGGCCTCCGCGAATGATCCAATCCGGAGATTTCCTCGGCCGCATCATGGCGCGGCTCCACGACCTGCCACGGGAGTCCTGGGCCGATTTGACCATCCTGCTGCCCGGCCGGCGCGCCGCACGCAAAACGGCCGATGCCTTGGCCGGCACGGTTCCTCCGGGCACTTGGCTCCCCCGGTTCACCACCCTCGGCGAATGGTCTGCAGAACAGCAACGCGTCTCCACCCCAAACAAATTGGAGTTGCTCGTCGAACTCCAACAGGTGGCCGAATCCATGCGCACGACGCTGACCCTGCCGGAGTGGGGCTCATTTGAACGCTTCCAACCGTGGGGACTCGCCGCGCTGGGCGACTTCAACAACATCGACCACCATCTGCTTGAGGCCCGGCAGGTCTTTCGGGACCTGCGCAACATCAAGGACATCGAGGCGTGGAGCTTTGGTGAAGGACGGACCTTGACCTCCGGGCAGGAGCGGTTTCTGGCACAATGGAACGCCCTGTTGCCCCTCTACGACGCTTTCCATGCGCACTTGAGCGCACGTGGCAGCAGCACCATGGCACACCTGATGCGGCGCATGGCCGAAGAAGACGGCTGGCTCGGCCGGGTGCAAGGCCAGCTGTGGATGGCTGGGGCCAATGCCATGACCCCCGCCGAACGCCGCACCGTGGAACGGCTCGTTCAGGCCAACAAAGCGGAGTGGATCTGGGACACCGACCCGTCTTATGTCCAAAACGGCATGGAAGCCGGGCGCTTCATCCGGGACATGGTCCCCACGAGCCAATGGGACACCTTGCCCCATCCCATGGAGGACGCCACCCTCCCAGGACCCGCACCCACACGGGAGTGGAACATGGTCACCTGCAGCTCGCGCACCTTGCAGGCGCAGTACATCCGGGAGTGCCTCGAAGGGGTGGCCTCGGCGGACACGAACCGCATCGGCATCATCCTGCCGTCCGCAGATTTGGCCCCTGTGGTGATGTCCGCCTTGCCGCCCGAGATCGCGCAGGTCAACTTGACCATGGGGGTGCCCCTTGACC
>CBFHWV010000181.1:0-1901 GCA_965659565.1 uncultured Flavobacteriales bacterium | reverse complement strand
GAACCCACTCCCCCCAACCCCGAATGGGTGCTTCGGTCAGGCCTGCATCCGCCAAGTCAGCGCCAAAAGGTGGTGAAACGCCGTTCCCACTTGTCTCCCGCAAATCCGCCATCATCGCCCAGTCTGGCATGACGCGTTCTGCGAAGTTCCACCCGCGCCCTTCTTTCTTCAATTCCCAGGCGCCATCGGCAGCCCCATATGTCTCGGCCACCACATTCTCCTCCGCATCCACCAGGACCATCCGTACGCCCGACTCGGATGTGCCCCCATTCAAGGTGGCATGCTCGGATTCCGCGCCTGCCAAGCGCACCTCTTGGACCAATTCTCCTTGCCGGTAGACGCGCAGCGACAACCCCGCGCTTTCCACTTCTTCCTCTACCCAGGCCACTGTCCCCGCCTCAAATGGAGCATCGCGCAATGCCACGCGGTAAGCGTGCACTTGGCCATCCGCTGCAGCCCGGTTCGAGGCAAACCACGCTCCGCCGTCAGGCTCAGGAATGAAAAAGGCATCATCGTTGACGGAATTGATGGGAAATGGCAACCTCTCCGGTTGCCCCGAAAACGCCCCACCATTCCATGGAATGGCATAGATGTCATATCCCCCCAGGCCCCCAGGACGGTCTGAAGAGAAATACAGGATGCCATCCCGGGTCAGAAATGCATCGCGCTCGTTGAAAGGGGTGTTCACCGAATCGCCCAACGCGACAGGATCACCGTAGCCGCCGGCCTCGAGGCGGATCCGATACAAATCCCATCCGCTCTTTCCGTTTTTGCCAAGGGAACCAAAAACCAGCACCGTGTCGCCGTCATGAAAAGCCATGCGACCAGCGTCGACTTTGGCATCGGCCTTGGACCTCAAGTCAGCAGGCACTGAAACCAGCCGCAAACCCTGTGTTTCAGGACGGTAGAATCGGAAGGCCGCATTGGGGTCCGCAGGAATTCGATCCAACACCTGCAATCCAACGGCCTCCTCCGGAGACCACTGGACCGACTGGCACATCCGGAGATTCTCGCTTGCCTCTTCTTGGAACCTCGCCTTTTTGCCTGCAGAAACGAGATAGGCCGCGTACAAGTCCGCCGCCCGTTCGAAATCGTATTCCAATTGGGCCAATCTCGCCCGGTGGAACTCCAAATCCACATCTGGACACGCCTTGCGATTGGCGATGCGCAAGTGCCGACGGGCCATGGCCAGCCGCCCGGGCTCCCTCAGCGCCGAGCCGGCCAGGCGCCCATGCAAACAACCTTCTTCCGGGTACAAACTCACCAACCGCTCAAAGTCCGAAATGGCCGCTGTCCATCGCCCGGCCTGATAATGGGCCTCGGCGCGTTGCCGCACTGCGTCGAGGTCCGTTTCCTGCGCTTGCATTTCCCCGAAGCCCAAGGCCAAACACCACAAAGTGCCCCAGATCCACGACAGATTTGGGCGAGCCAACACCGGACCGGTTTGACGGCACTTCACAATCGGCAAATTCCGGCGCAACAGGCGTTCTCCGTGTAGGAATGGCGGGGGTTTTCAACAGGAACAACCTGACCCTTCCAGCGCTGGGGTTGGTCTCTACCTTTGCAGCCACAACGATTCCCCATGCCCAACGCATTCTTTCAAGTCCCTTATCCAGAGAACGAACCAGTCCTGAGCTACGGCCCGGGAAGCCCTGAACGCGAAGCCCAGCTCGCAGAATACGAGCGCATGCTGAACCAGGAGCCGGTGTCTGTCCCCATGGTCATCGGGGGGCGCAAGGTCACGACGGAGGACCGCCGTCCGCTGACGCCACCGCACGACCACCAGCGCGTCATTGGCCACGCCCATTTCGGCACTGCGGACCACGTTCGCGAGGCCATCGACGCGGCCCTCGAGGCCCGCACCGGATGGGCCGCATTGGATTGGGAACAGCGCGCCAGCA
>CBFHWV010000180.1:0-1922 GCA_965659565.1 uncultured Flavobacteriales bacterium | reverse complement strand
ACATGGCCTCCGCCGGCCCCTGCGTCAGCTGCCACAACGACCACGCCAAGACGAGCAAGACCGACTGGCAGCTCGGCGACATCATGGGGGCCACCACGTGGGCCTACCCTGAAGACTCCGTGACCACCGACGAGTTCATGGCCATGCTCACGGCCTACCGCAGTGGTGTGGAAGTCGTGTGGTCCAAGTACCTCGAGGAACTCGAAGAACTGGACCCGGATGCGCAACCTTCCATCGGATCCTGCTGGCCGTCCAAGGGACTGTGTTTGCCGAGCCATGCCGTCCTTCGCGACAGCATCGACGACCTGGCCGGCCCGAAATTGATGGCCGAGCTCGCCCAGCGCACGACCACTCCGTGAAAAAAGCCGCCCGCATCCTCGGTTGGGTCACAGGCCTGCTCCTCACCCTGGGCTGGGCGCTCGACGCCCATCTATGGGCGGTCTTCGAGGTGCAGCGCGACGTCCAGTACCGCATGATCAGCGGGTTTGTCCTGTTTGGACTGATCCTCTTCCAATGGTCACTGACCCTCGCCCGGATGGTCTTCCAGAAATCCGGAAGCGACTGGGGCCGCTGGGTGGACTGGCACCTCGGCTCCGCACTCGCGCTGCCCTTTGCCATTCTCGCCCACGGCGTACGTTGGGGTTGGGGGCTGTTGTTCCTGCTGCCGCTGAGCCTCCTTGCCGCAGGACATTTCGGCTCCCTGCTCGACACCACCGACCGCACGCGCAAGTTCTTGCCATACCACATTGCCTTCAGCGCCCTTGCCTTCGCATTGACCTTGGTTCACCTTTACACCGCGGTGATGTACCGCTGATTCCGACCATGCCCATTCGCTTCACCCTGGCCGCCCTGCTCCTGCTGAGCACGACGTCCCTTTTCGCCCAACAAGACACCACCCTTCAGCTGGACATGCAGCTGCGGGTGCGTTCCGAATGGCGGGACGGATACAAGCTGGCCTCCGCCAACACCATCCTGACCCGCGACAACCTGGTCACCGTCCAACGTGCGCGCCTCGGACTCAAAGGCCGTTGGCGGTCCTTTGACTACAAGCTCGGCGCTCAGGACATCCGAACTTTTGGAGGGCCAACAGGTCAGTCCCAAGGCACCCTGGGCATCACCGAGGCCTGGTGGTCCACCGAACTGGCCTACGGCATGGTGCTCAAGGTGGGGCGTCAGGAAATCAAATTCGACAACGAGCGGGTCGTGGGCGCTGTGGACTGGTCCAACCCTGGTCGTTTCCTCGACGGCGTTCGCTTGGACCGCCAGAAAGACCGGTCCGACCAGGGCAATTCCACCGCAGCCCTCACCTGGGACGAGCTCACCAACACGCTGCGCGTGATGCTCTATCACAGGGCCATGGTCGGCCAGGGCAACAAGCTGACCTTCCTGCTGTTCGGCCAGGACAGCGAGATCGAACCCAACCTCCTGACCCTGGGCTTCACCACGCGGTTCAAGGTCGGAGACCACGGCTACCTCGCCACGGAAGCCTACACACAACCTCGTGAAGTGGGTGGCGGCTTCTTTTTTCCCCGCATCAAGTTTGCCAACATGCTCATTGCCGATGTCGGCCGGAAGGGAGAAGGGGGACACGAATGGCAAATGGGGTTGGACCTGCTCAGCTACACTGAATCCAGGGGTGGTTTCGGGTTCCACCCTTTTCTGGGCACCAACCACCGGCACTACGGATGGATGGACCAATTCTATGTCGGCACCCAGACGCCTGGCCTGACCGATGTCCGCCTGCGTCACACCGCCCCCTTGAACATTCGCCCATTGCCCACCGCCAAGGGTTGGGGAGCGGCCTTTCACCACTTCCGGACCGCCGGATTCGGGGACTTGCTGGGCAATGAGCTGGACCTTTGGATCACAGGCAAGAAAGACGGAGCGCTCACCTGGCACGTCGGCTGGTCCCTGATGGATTT
>CBFHWV010000179.1:0-1935 GCA_965659565.1 uncultured Flavobacteriales bacterium | reverse complement strand
GCTGTCGGCATGGCACCCGGCACGCCCGACTTCCTCAACCGCGTGGTCGAGGTAGAACTGGACCCAGTCTGGGCGGAGAATCCGGAAGGCACCATGCAGGCCCTGCTCGACATCGAACGCGAGATGGGCCGAACCCGTGTCGAGGGTGACGTGACCTCCCGCCCCATTGATCTCGACATTGTCCTGTGGGGCGACCGTGTCCTCGATTTGCCCGGCCTGCTCGTCCCCCATCCCCGGATGCTCGGTCGCCGCTTTGTGCTGCAACCGCTGGCGGACTTGGTACCGGACGCTCACGTGCCGGGGACAGACCATTTGGTCCTCGACCATTTGCGCGGGCTTCCGGCCGACGCACCCGACATTGCACCGTGGCCGACAGCATGAGCATTCCCTATCGACACATCGCCATCGAAGGCGGCATCGGGGCCGGAAAAAGTACGCTGGCCACAGCGCTCGCTGAACGCTTGGGCACCGAGGCCCTCCTCGAACCCTTCGCGGACAACCCGTTTCTCGAGCAGTTCTATCTCGACCCCGAGCGTTATGCTTTCCCTGTAGAACTGAGCTTCCTCGCCCAGCGATACAAGCAGGTCAAGGCCGCCCTATCCGCCCGCACCTTGTTTCGGGATGCCCTCGTGTCCGACTACGTCTTCGCCAAAAGCGACCTGTTCGCCAAGATCACCCTGCCCGAGACCGAGTACGCCCTGTTTCGCAACCTCTACGAGGTCATGGCCGATGGCATGGCCAAGCCGGAGCTCATTGTCTACCTGCGGCCGGGTGAGGCCCGCCAGCGCGCGCAAATCGAAGCGCGGGGCCGCAGCTATGAACAGGACATCGACATCGATTACCTGAGGAAGATCGAGACCGCTTACGAAAAGCACCTCAAGGCCGCACGCGGCAGCCGGGTACTGTGGGTCGACACGTCAGAACTGGACTTCGTGGCCAACGCCGACGACCTCGAACGGCTCGTGGCCGTGCTCAGCCAACCGTGGAAGGTGGGCGTGCACAAGGTCAAGCCGTAACGGCTGAAGGGTCAGGCGTTGACGCCCAAGGCCTCGACCATCTTGGCGCCGATTTGTGCCGGGCTGTCCACCACGTGGATGCCGCACTCGCGCATGACGGCCTTCTTGGCCTCCGCACTCTCCTCCTCGCCGCTCACGATGGCGCCGGCGTGGCCCATGGTGCGGCCCTTCGGGGCGGTCACGCCTGCGATAAAGCCGACCACCGGCTTGGTGCCGTTCTCGGCAATCCAACGGGCGGCCTTGACCTCGAGGTCACCGCCGATTTCGCCGATCATGATGATGCCGTCGGTCTCGTCGTCCGCCATGAGCAGCTGAACGGCCTCGAGCGTGGTGGTGCCGATGATGGGGTCACCGCCAATGCCGATGGCCGTGCTCTGACCGAGGCCCGCCTTGGTGATCTGGTCCACGGCTTCGTAGGTCAGCGTGCCACTTTTGGACACGATGCCGATGCGGCCGGGGTTGAAGATGAAACCGGGCATGATGCCCACCTTGGCTTCCCCAGCGGTCATCACGCCAGGGCAGTTCGGGCCGACCAACGTGCAACCGGGAAGCGTATCGAGGTGGGCCTTGACCTTGACCATGTCGGCCACGGGAATGCCCTCGGTGATGCAGATGATGACCTTGATTCCAGCGTCGGCAGCTTCCAAGATGGCGTCGGCAGCGAAGGCGGGTGGAACAAAGAGGATGCTGGTGTCGGCACCGGCCTCTTTCACGGCATCACCAACTGTGTTGAACACTGGGCGATCGAGGTGCGTCTGGCCGCCCTTTCCGGGGGTCACGCCGCCCACGACGTTCGTGCCGTATTCGATCATCTGGCTGGCGTGGAAGGTGCCTTCGGAGCCGGTGAAACCTTGGACGATGATGCGGGAATTCTTGTTGACGAGAACGCTCATGGGATCAGGTTGGCGTGGGTTGTGGT
>CBFHWV010000178.1:0-1938 GCA_965659565.1 uncultured Flavobacteriales bacterium | reverse complement strand
CCATCCAAACCCGGCTGTGGCGCAGGTGGTAGGCGCTCTCCTTGGCGCTCTTTCTGGCGATGGCTGCGATCTCGTCATCGCTCGAAGGGGCGAGCGCCGCATGCAGCGGCACGGCATAGGCGTCGAAGAGGAACTGGCGGGCGATGGTGTCGCCGAAGTGGCCGTTGGGGCGCTGGCAGAGTTGGGCGCAGCGGAAGTCACCGGCATTGCGGTGGTAGGCGAGGGCGTCCTCGTCGCGGCCTGCCCCTTCGGCTCGGCCGGCAAGGGTCAGCCAGGCGCGGGCTTGGCCGATTTGGTCCAGTCCGATGTTGGTCAGCGCGATGTCCTCCTCGAGGACGGGGCCGTGGCCCGTCCACAGCCCGAGCTGTTGCCCGAGAATCAGGGCGTCGTCACCGAGGCGGAGCAGGTATTCGAAGCGGGCGTTCATGGGCGGCCTCACATGTGCTTGACCTCGTCGGGGAGGTCGTAGAACGTGGGGTGGCGGTAGACCTTGTCGTTGGCCGGGTCGAACAGCACATCGCGCTCATCGGGCGAGGAGGCCGTGATGCTGTCGGCCGGCACGACCCAGATGCTGGCACCTTCCTGGCGGCGGGTGTACACATCCCGGGCGTTTTCGACGGCCATTTCCGCATCTGCGGCGTGCAGGCTGCCCACATGGCGGTGGGAGAGGCCTTGCCGGCTGCGGATGAAGATTTCCCAGAGGGGCCAGTGTTTCTTGTCCACGGAGGGGAAGTTAAGCGGCAGCGGTTTCGCCGGCAGCAGCGCGGCGCTCGGCTTGCTTTTCGGCGTGGGCTTTGGCGGCCTCGCGCACCCAAGCGCCGTTGTCCCAGGCGTTCCGGCGCGCGTCGAGGCGCTCCTTGTTGCACGGGCCGTGCCCGGAAATCACGCGTTGGAATTCGTTCCAATCGATGTCGCCAAAGTCGTAGTGGCCGGTCTCTTCGTTCCACTGGAGGTCGGGGTCCGGCAGGGTCAATCCCAGCAGTTCGGCTTGTGGTACGGTGAGGTCCACAAATTTCTGGCGCAGCTCGTCGTTGGAGAACCGCTTGATGTTCCACGCCATGGACTGCGCGCTGTTGGGGCTGTTGTCGTCCGGTGGGCCAAACATCATCAGCGACGGCCACCACCAGCGGTTGAGCGCGTCTTGCGCCATCGCCTTCTGGGCGTCCGTGCCGTTGGCCAGGGTGAGCATGATCTGGAAGCCTTGGCGCTGGTGGAAGCTCTCCTCCTTGCAGACGCGGACCATGGCCCGGGCATAAGGGCCGTAGCTGCACTTGCACAGGGGCACCTGGTTCATGATGGCCGCACCGTCGACCAGCCAGCCGATGGCGCCCATGTCCGCCCAAGTGAGGGTGGGGTAATTGAAGATGCTGCTGTATTTGGCTTTTCCGCTGTGCAGGTCGGCGAGCAAATTGTCGCGTTCAACGCCAAGGGTCTCACACGCACTGTAGAGGTAAAGCCCGTGGCCGGCCTCGTCTTGCACTTTGGCCATCAAAATGGCTTTGCGCTTGAGGCTCGGCGCCCGGCTGATCCAATTGCCTTCTGGCAACATGCCGACAATCTCGGAATGGGCGTGCTGGCTGATTTGTCGGACCAAGGTTTTCCGGTACGCATCCGGCATCCAGTCCTTGGGCTCAATCTTCTTCTCGGCCGCCACATAGGCGTCGAAACGTTGCAACAGGTTCATTTCCATGCGAGGCAAAAATATAAAGCGCGACACGGGAAGAACCCATCGGGGTCACAAAGGGTTCTTGACCCAACAGATTCCTTCCGAGATTCGCAATTCCATGTCCGACCGTTTCCATGATTTGACCGTGGCCGAAGTGCGCCGCGAAACCGCCGATTGTGTTTCCATCACCTTGGACATTCCGTCCGATTTGTCTGAAACTTTTGCTTTCAAGCAGGGTCAGTATCTCACTTTTGATCAGGAGGTTAACGGAG
>CBFHWV010000177.1:1087-1957 GCA_965659565.1 uncultured Flavobacteriales bacterium | reverse complement strand
GGTTTATACAGGCCTTCCTTGAATTATATCTCCAATTCTGACTTCTGCCGTGGCTCAAGCGTCGAACTGGAGCTCGAAGAGGCGGTGGTACGCGCCCTTGGCTGCGATCAGCTCGTCGTGGGTGCCCTGCTCCACCACTTGCCCTGCATCCAGGCAGAGGATGCGGTTGGCGTCGCGGATGGTGGAGAGGCGGTGGGCAACCAAGACGCTGGTGCGGCCTTGGGTCAGGCGCTCGGTGGCCGCTTGGATGAGCTGTTCGCTTTCGGGGTCGATGCTGCTGGTGGCCTCGTCGAGGATGAGGATGCCCGGCTGTTGGGCGTAGGCCCGGACAAAGGCGATGAGCTGGCGCTGGCCCGTGCTGAGCATCACGCCCCGCTCCTTGACGTCATAGGCCAAGCCGCCGGGCAATTGGTCAACCAATCCCCGAACGCCAACGGCATCCACTGCCTCCTCCACCCGCTCCCGCGGGATGTTGGGGTCGTACAACGTGATGTTGTCCTCCAAAGAGCCCGTAAATAGAAACACATCCTGCAGCACCACCCCGATGGAGGCCCGGAGTCGGTCGAGCGGAATGGTTCGGATGTCCTCGCCGTCAATGGTGATGCGGCCTTTCTGGTACTCGTACAGGCGGCTCAGCAGGTTGATGATGCTCGATTTTCCAGCGCCGGTGGCGCCGACAAACGCAATGCGCTCGCCCGCTTTGACCTCGAAGCTCACCCCCTTCAAAACCCACTCCTCGTTGTTGTACGCGAACCAGACGTCTTCAAACACGATGTGGCCCTTCAGCGGAGGTAAATCGGCCGCATCGCTTGGCGG
Source organism: uncultured Flavobacteriales bacterium (assembly GCA_965659565.1). GTDB lineage: Bacteria > Bacteroidota > Bacteroidia > Flavobacteriales_D > Sanyastnellaceae > UBA8752. Next base: position 1,141 of record CBFHWV010000177.1, on the reverse strand, counting down.
CAAGGGCTCGGCCATCCGCTCGTCGCTGTCGAGCAAGTGAAACACGCGGCTCGC
>CBFHWV010000177.1:0-1077 GCA_965659565.1 uncultured Flavobacteriales bacterium | reverse complement strand
AAATCGGCCGCATCGCTTGGCGGCAAGGGCTCGGCCATCCGCTCGTCGCTGTCGAGCAAGTGAAACACGCGGCTCGCATTGACAATGCCCATTTGCAACACGTTGAAGCGGTCCGCCAACTGCCGAATCGGCCGGTACAACATGAAGACGTAAAGGATGAATTGCAGCACCACTCCCAGCGTCATCTCGCCGGCAGCCACGCCTTCGACCCCCAGCCACAGAAGCAGCGCCACGCTGGTCGCCGACAGCATTTCGACGATGGGAAAGAAGATGGAGAACGCCCAGATGGAGCGGATGTTGGCCGCCCGGTGGGCGCGGTTGTGGACGTCGAATTTCTCGCGCTCTGCCGCCTCACGGCCAAAGGCCTGGATGATGTTCATCCCCGTGACATGCTCCTGCACGAAGACATTGATGCGCGCCACTTCATTGCGGACACTGACAAAGGCCTTTTTGATGGCTTTCTGGAAAATGCGGGTCGCCACCAACAGCACCGGGATGGGCAGCAAGACAAAGAGCGTCAGCTGGACGTCGATCCAGAGCATGGCCCCGATGATGACGACCAGCTTGAGCACATCTCCGATCGCATTGAGCAATCCGTTGGAAAACACATCCGCAATGCCATCCACGTCGCTGATGTGGCGGGTGACAAGCTGGCCCACCGGCGTCTGGTCAAAGTACTTGAGCCGGAAACGCGACACGTGTCGAAAGAGGGTCGAACGCAGGTCGAGCGTCACGCTTTGTGCGACCCAATTGGCCCAATAAGTCTGCCAGAATTGAAGCAACGCCTCGATGACAATGAGGCCCACCACCCACAGGAAAATCCGCAGAAGCCCAGCGCCGTCGCCTGTGGCAATGTGGTCGTCGAGGGCGATGCGAACGAGGAACGGCCGCACCCACGACAGCCCCGCGAGCAGGACCACGAAGACGCCCGTCAGGACGAACCGGCGGCGGTAAGGCTCCACTTGGGCCAGGATGCGGCGCAGCACCTTGGCGTCAAAAATTCGGCCGGTGGTTTCTGGGGCGCTCACTGCAGGAAGGGGTAGTCCACCCGCGAAAGGTAGAGGCCACAGGCCGGTG
>CBFHWV010000176.1:0-1961 GCA_965659565.1 uncultured Flavobacteriales bacterium | reverse complement strand
AATGTGGCAATGAAGCGACATGCGACCAAACCATCCGGAGGGAGGACAGCGTGGATCCCTTCTGGACGGCCACATTGCCAAGTGACATGACCGTCGAATGCACGGACGACATTCCGGAGCAGGTCGAGTTGACCGCTTCGGATGACTGCCAAGGAGACGTCGAGGTGATCGAGGCCCAGAGCTCGGCGGAGGGCGATTGCATCAACGCCGGCACGGTCGTCTACAGCTGGACTGCGGATGACGGTTGTGGACACAGCATCACCCACACCCAGACCATCACCATTGTCGACAACACGCCTCCGGTCATTGTGTGCCCGGCCGACACCGCCGTTCCGTGCGGCACGTCCATGGCGCCGGAAGCCACTGGATTTGCGACGGGCACGGATGCGTGCAGCGCTGTGGCCATCACCTACGAAGACGATGTGGAGGAAGTCGCACTGGAGTGCATCACCGTGAGCACGATCACACGGACTTGGACGGCGACGGATTCCTGCGGAAATGCCGCCTCCTGTGTGCAGGTGATTTCCGTGGACGACTCGACACCTCCGCAGATCCTCAATACAGGGGGGCTGATGAACGGCGAGGTCATCGAGCTCTGCTGTCAGGCTCCGGATGAGCGGATTCCTTTGCCGCCGGCGATTGAGATCGAGTACTCCGGCGATTGTGGCGCTTCGGTCAGCGTGACGGAGCTGCGCACGGGCGTGGTGCCGGACGAGACCTATTGGACCTGTTCCACAGAGACGCCTGCTTCGTTCGAGAACGGGCAGACGTGCAGCAATTTCCAAACCCACAGCCTGCGTCTCTTCGGATTCCCGAATGCCGGCGAGGACGGTGCGTTCTTCTCCAACGTGGAGGCTGGAACCGTGGTGTATGAGGACTCGGCAAGCTGGACGGTGACCATGACCGTGGTGGACAACGCCCGCTCGGATGCTGGATTCGACATCAGTGTGACCTATGGCGAAGGACTCGATTGGGATGGATGGGTGAACCGCCCCGTGCAGAGCTCGTACAAGCGCGACTGCGAGGAACTCCCAGACAACCACGAAGACTGGATGTACTTCATCCTGCAGGAAGGCACCTTCACAGGTTGGGGTGGATATGAGGGCAGCTCCTTCACCTTGGCCCACCAGCCTCAGAACGAGTTCTACGGCTGTCAGGTCGGCATCGGCGCCAACAACATGAACGCCGATTACGGATTCAGCAGCTGGCTTCTGTACAACGGCGAGCTGGTCATCGACGGCATGCCCATCACCGGCCCGAGCGGTTCTGGATTTGGCGGCAGTGGCGACATTTTCGGCGACTTGAATTGCTGCTTGCCATTCTCGGTGACGCGGACGTACCTCGTGAGTGACTGCGCCGGAAACTCGACCACCTTCAGCTACGTGGTGGCCCGCAACAGCGCGGACTGTCCGGACTTCGATCCCGTCAACCAAGGGGGGCAGGTCGATGGCGACCACGGGCCAGCGGTGTTGTCCGGCGACGGCAATGTGGTGGGCGGCAAGACGCCAATCGCCATCAGCAACTTGGTGCCGAACCCGACCAGCGACTTCGCTGAGTTGCGCTTCACCGTGAATTCAACGATGCGCCTGCGGGCCGACCTCACGGAGATGAACGGCAATCTGGTGGCCGAGTTGTACGACGGCACGGTTCAGCCTGGCGTCAATTACTCGATTGACCTCGATGTGGAGAACCTGCCCAATGGCATGTACCAAGTGAGGCTGATCTCGAACCAGTACCTCGTGGTCCGCAAGCTGTTGGTCAACAACTGATCTCGCGCACAGCGAATGAAACAAGGGGCGGCCGATTGGCTGCCCCTTTTTCATGGGCGGCGATTCCGACTCGCCGTGCTGCCCGAGCCGGGGGAGCCGGGGGCGCCGGGGGTCTGGCGTCAGCGGAGCAGGCGGCGGGCGGTGCGGCCGTCGGCAGCGGTCGCATGGACCAGCCATGGGCCCGGACCGGTC
>CBFHWV010000175.1:0-1977 GCA_965659565.1 uncultured Flavobacteriales bacterium | reverse complement strand
GGCGCCCTCGCCTTCCTCAGCGCGGAGTACCGCATCCTGGCCATCTTCGTGGTGGTCGCCGGCGCCCTCCTTGGCGTGGTGTCCATGCTCGTCCCGACGACCCACTGGTTTATCGTCATCGCTTTCGTCATCGGCGCCGTGTTCTCAGCCCTCGCGGGCAACATCGGCATGCGCATCGCCACCGAAGCCAACGTCCGCACCACGCAGGCCGCCCGAACGGGCATCGCCCACGCCCTGAAGGTCTCCTTCACCGGCGGCATGGTCATGGGCCTCGGCGTCGCCGGCCTCGCGGTCTTGGGTCTGAGCGTCCTGTTCATCTTCCTGCTCAACTTCTTCGCCGGTGGCGTCTGGGCAGGCGTGGAGAACATGACCATGATCCTCGAAGCCCTCGCCGGTTTCTCCCTGGGAGCAGAGTCCATTGCCCTCTTCGCCCGTGTGGGCGGTGGCATCTACACCAAGGCGGCTGACGTCGGTGCCGACCTCGTCGGAAAGGTCGAGGCCGGCATCCCGGAGGACGACCCGCGCAATCCAGCCACCATCGCCGACAACGTGGGCGACAACGTGGGGGACGTGGCCGGCATGGGCGCTGACCTTTTCGGTTCCTACGTGGCCACGGTGCTCGCCGCCATGGTGCTCGGCAACTACGTCATCAACGACATGGGGGGCAGCATCACCGACAACTACGGGGGCATGTCCACCATCCTCCTGCCGTTGATCATTTCCGCCCTCGGCATCATTTTCTCCATCCTCGGCTCTCTCGTAATCCGGGTGAAGGACGGCGCCAAGGAAAGCGAGGTGCAGTCTGCCCTGAACAAGGGCAACTGGGGCTCCATCATCCTGACGGCCATCGCGTGCTACTTCCTCATCGACATGATGCTCCCGGAGACGCTGCAGATGGACTTCTTCGGTGAAGGCACCCGCACGTTCGGCAGCATGAACGTCTTCTACAGTGTGATCGTTGGACTCATCGTGGGAGGCGCCATCTCCTACATGACCGAGTACTACACTGGTCTCGGCAAGAAGCCGGTCCTGGGCATCGTCCAGAAGTCCTCCACCGGTGCCGCCACCAACATCATCGCTGGCCTCGCCACGGGCATGATCTCCACTTTCGGTCCGATCCTGCTCTTCGCCGCCGCCATCTACATCAGCTACGAGTTCGCCGGCTTCTACGGCGTGGCCATCGCGGCCTGCTCCATGATGGCCACCACGGCCATGCAGTTGGCCATCGACGCCTTCGGCCCAATCGCCGACAACGCCGGTGGCATCGCCGAAATGAGCGAGCTGCCCGAGGAGGTGCGCGAGCGCACGGACATCCTCGACTCCGTGGGCAACACCACGGCCGCCATCGGAAAGGGCTTCGCCATCGCTTCGGCGGCGCTGACTGCCCTCGCCCTGTTCGCCGCCTACGTGGAGTTCACCGGCATCGACGGCATCAACATCTTCAAGGCCAACGTCCTCGCCGCCCTCTTCATCGGCGGCATGATCCCGGTGGTCTTCTCCGCCCTCGCCATGAACTCCGTCGGAAAGGCGGCCATGGAGATGGTGCAAGAGGTGCGCCGCCAGTTCAAGGAAATCCCCGGCATCCTCGAAGGAACCGGCACGCCAGATTACGGCAAGTGCGTCGACATCAGCACGCAGGCCGCCCTCAAGGAGATGATGCTCCCGGGCGCCATGACCATCGCCTTCCCGCTCATCATCGGCCTCGTGCCCTTGATGCTGGGCGCCGATCCCGCCTGGGCGGCTGAGACCCTCGGAGGCTACATGGCCGGTGTGACCGTGAGCGGTGTGCTCTGGGCCATCTTCCAGAACAACGCTGGCGGTGCTTGGGACAACGCCAAGAAGTCGTTCGAGGCCGGTGTCGAAATCGACGGCGAGATGACCTTCAAGGGCAGCGACGCCCACAAGGCCGCCGTGACCGGTGATACGGTGGGTGACCCCTTCAAGGACACCTCCGGTCCGTCCATGAACATCCTCATC
>CBFHWV010000174.1:0-2011 GCA_965659565.1 uncultured Flavobacteriales bacterium | reverse complement strand
CTCTTCCGGGCTGAAATTGTCCAGCAGCAGCCGGTCCACACCGCCCGCCTCCATGGCCGCCCGAACCTCCCGCATATCGCGCACCTCCACCACGACCGGCACCTGCCTTTGAACGGCGTCCAAATGGCGGTGCGCTCCAGCCACAGCGGCCTGCACAGAGCCTGCGTAATCGATGTGGTTGTCCTTGATGAGGATCTGGTCGTAGAGGCCCATGCGGTGGTTGACCCCGCCCCCCATGACCACCGCCTGTTTCTCAAAAAGCCGAAGCCCAGGCGTGGTTTTGCGGGTGTCCAACACGCGTGTGGCCGTGCCTTTCAGTGCATCCACTGCACGTCGGGTGGCCGTGGCGACTCCGCTCAGGCGCTGCATGAAATTCAAGGCCAACCGCTCTGCGGTCAACATCTGGGCGGCCGGGCCCTCAACCCGGGCCACGATGACGCCGGGAGACACTGGGTCGCCGTCTTCGGCCATCGCATGAAAGGTCACATCCGGCGCGCCATAGGCGAACACCGCTTCGGCCACAGCCAACCCCGCCAGCACGCCTTCTCCCTTGACCAGAAAGCCCGCAGCTTCCCGCGCACCGGTCGGCACGCAAGCAGCCGACGTGATGTCGCCACTGCCAATGTCTTCGCGCCATGCCAACGCGATGGCCTCTTTCATGGGGTCGGGCAAGGCTGCAAATGCAGGCGCCTCCAACGGTCGTGAATCCGTCATCGCCGGCAAGTTAATTCGACGGACCTTCGGGCATGCGCATTTCCCTCATTGTCATTGGCAAGACGTCCACACCGTGGTTGAAACAGGGCATTGACGAATACGTCAAGCGGCTCGCCCGCTATGCCCCCTTCCAATACGTGGAACTGCCCGATGTGAAACTGCGCAACGCCCGCATCACCCAGGACCAGCTCAAGGCGGCCGAAGCCCCCGTGCTCCTCAAATCCATCGGCGATGCCGACCACGTGGTCCTGCTCGACGAGCGGGGCAAACAACCACGCAGTGTGGAACTGGCGCAATGGATCGAGAACCGTCACCACCGGGGCATCCGACACCTCGCCCTCGTCGTGGGGGGCGCCTACGGATTCGCGCCCGAAGTCAGGGCCAAGGCGGCCGAGAAACTCGCACTGAGCTCCCTGACGTTCAGCCATCAGATGATTCGGCTCCTGGCCGTGGAGCAGCTCTATCGCGCGCAGACCATCCTGCGCGGCGAGCCGTACCACCACGAATGATCAGCTGGCGAGGATGAGGACCTTGTCGTTGAGGACCTCCACCGTTCCGCCGTTGAGCTCAAAGGTCTTTTCGCCTTCCGACGTGTCCACCTTGACCGTGCCCTGCTGAAGGGTGGTGATCATGGCGGCATGGTTGGCGAGCACGCCCAACGCCCCATCCGATCCTGGAAGGAACACGTGACGGGCCTCCCCTTCGAAGAGAATGGCGTCGGGCGTGAGGATTTCGACTTTCATCAGCCTTCGCTTTCGGCGAGCATCTTCTCACCGGCCTCGATGACCTCGTCGATGTTGCCCTTCAGGTTGAAGGCCGCCTCGGGGTACTGGTCGAGTTCCCCGTCGAGGATCATGTTGAAGCCCTTGATGGTGTCCTCGATGGACACGAGCACGCCGGGGATGCCGGTGAACTGCTCGGCCACGTGGAACGGCTGGGAGAGGAAGCGCTGAACGCGGCGGGCGCGGTGCACCACCTGCTTGTCCTCCTCGCTGAGCTCGTCCATACCGAGGATGGCGATGATGTCCTGCAACTCGACATAACGCTGGAGGGTCTCCTTGACGCGCTCGGCGGTGCGGTAGTGCTCGTCACCCACCACCTCAGGCGTGAGGATCCGGGACGTGGAGTCGAGCGGGTCCACAGCGGGGTAGATGCCGAGAGAGGCGATCTTCCGGGACAACACCGTCGTGGCGTCGAGGTGGGCGAAGGTCGTGGCTGGAGCAGGGTCGGTGAGGTCGTCCGCGGGAACGTAGACGGCCTGCACGGAAGTGATGGACCCCTTCTTGGTGGAGGTGAT
>CBFHWV010000173.1:0-2063 GCA_965659565.1 uncultured Flavobacteriales bacterium | reverse complement strand
TTTGGAAAGGGGCGTGGGAAGATCCCCTTCTGGAGAAGTGGGTGAGCTGTGATGGGCAGGTCGACATCGGCTCAAACGGTGAGCGGACCGTCATGGTGCTCGGATACGGCTGGCATGAAGGGGGGCACGATTGTCACATCGCCCTGTTCGACGACAGCACGGGGACGGCCGGGTTTTGTCCGGTCTTCGCCGACGATGAGAGCGGAGCCTCGCGGGTCGGGATTCGCCATGTGGCGGGCGAACCGTTGCTGGTTCTGATGGACGATGAAGGGAAATGGTTGAATTGGCTCGGTCCTGAACCGGCTTGGCGTCAGGGCAAGCCATGGCCGCTGTTTGACCTCTGGCGTGAACTGACGGGGGAATGGGAGCCCGTGGGCGATCCTGTGGGCCACCTGTTCCAAGTCAGTGGACAGCGCTGTGAGGCCCGTCTGGGCGCCGGATGGTGTCGATTGTCCATGGTCTTCGGCGAGTACGAAAATCCCATCCGCGGTGCGGTTGAGATGGAGGGGCAGGGGGTGTTTCGGGCCGCTGTGGACGGAGACCGATTGACCTTGACCCGGATGAAGGATGTCGGTGGAGAGGTGGACATCGTGATGTGGGAAGACACAGAAGATGTGCAGGTGTACCGCCGCCGGACTGCGGCCACCCTCGCGCCATTTGATGGATGGCCGGGAAACCACCCTGAGTTGTCCCTCTCCACGGTCAACCGGAAGCAATTGGACCAGCCCATCGACACCCTTCGCTGGATGCGCAACGAGGTGTTTGCCCGCCATGGCTGGCGGTTCAAGAGCGATGACCTTCGCGCCCACTTTGAGGCGCAACCGTGGTATGCACCGGTTGAGCGCAACGCGCAGGTGTCTTTGACTGCCGTGGAGCGCTTCAACGTGGAGCGCATCCGAGCGCGCGAGGCAGCACGACGGGCCGCTTTGCGCATGCCTGTGGTGTTTGGCGATGAATGGCGCAGCGCTGGAGAACGCGGCTTGCAGAATCCTGCGATGTGCAGCTCTGGTGAAGACCACCTGGTTTTGTTGCGTGTCGAAGGGGCATGTCGCCTTGTGTCGGCGCCACTGGATTTCTCCGTGGTGGACGAGGACATGGACGCCCACGAGGTGTTCGCCCGGGGCCACCAAGGTGAGGTTTTGGCGACCTTCCCGGGGTTGTCGCTGTCGGAGGGTGCGGTGCCGTCTTTTGAGGGCCCGAAATATGCAGAGCCTGGACAGACCCTTCGTTTGGGTCAGGACCGGTTTGCCTTTCGAGGAGAGGCGCCTGCGTCCGAGAATGCTGAGGGCATGGAAGGTCGCTTTCTCCGGTTGGATGAGCAGGACAATCCCACAGGGGGGCACGAGGCGCCCTTCTGGTCGACCGGCATGGTGCGCTTCCACTGGGCTGGCGACCTCAATGATGACGGTCGAACCGACGTCATCATCAGCCACAAGCCCAAATACAGCTATGCCATCATTGAATTGTGGCTGAGTGACCCTGCCACGGGTGCCCTCCAGCTGACCCGCCGTTCGGACCGCGTGTTTGGATGCTGAAGGGACGACAGGAACGGCAATGGAGGGCCGTCGCGATGACGTCCATTGGGTGGACTTCGCCTGTGCTCCTGTGCTCGGAGAAGGGTAGACATGAAAAGGCCCACCATGAGGCGGGCCTTTCAAGAATCGGAAGGATTGCAGAGGTGCGGCTCAGCGTTGGATGGCCAGACGCTGTGGCTGGGCACCTTGTGGTCCGGCGAGGTAAAGGCCGGGTTGTAGGCCTGACAGGTCGAGGGTCGTCACACCGCGGTATACCGTGGTGGTGTGTACCCGGCGACCGTTCAAGTCGAAGACCTCGAAGGCGCTGGCTTCGCCGCCCCACACAACGCGCAGGGCGTCGGAAGCCGGGTTCGGCATGAACTGCCACGGCAGTTGTCCGTTTTCTCCGACGCTCATGACGACGCTGAGGTTGAGGCAGGTCTCGCCCTCGCATCCATCCGGGTCGCTTTCCTCGAAGCAGATCTCGCAGTCCTCGGTGCCGGTGACCGTGATGGTGTTGCCTTCGATGACGACCTCGTCACAGTCGCT
>CBFHWV010000172.1:0-2075 GCA_965659565.1 uncultured Flavobacteriales bacterium | reverse complement strand
CCCCCTTTTGCGCAGGGCTTGTCGGAATCATTCCGAGCACTATCTTTGCGCACCCTTTTGGCCCGTTCGTCTAGGGGTTAGGACGCCAGGTTTTCATCCTGGTAGCAGGGGTTCGAATCCCCTACGGGCTACAGAAACACAAACCCACATCCCCCGCGGTGTGGGTTTTTTCATGCCTAGCTTGACCGCATGAACCACACCGTGATCCTGTCCATGCTGTTGGTCGCCGGCTGCCAGATGGCCACTGATCCAACGACGATAGGCTCGGGATCTGAGGTGCAAGTGCAGGTTGACTCCACCGCGAAATTGCAGGTCGCGAACTATCCGCTGGGGCCGATCGAGGACGCTGACGGCAACCTGTGGATGGGGTCGGTGGGCAGTGGGGCGATGATGTGGAATGGGGAGGAGCTGCGGTATTTCCATGCGGAGGATGGCCTGGTCGGTGATCGGGTGACCGGCTTGACCCTCGGGCCAGAGGGCAACCTGTGGCTGGTATCGGCTGACGAAAGCATGGGGGGCGGTTCGGCCTTGATGAAATGGGATGGGGAATCGCTCGAGCGGGCTCAACATCCTGTCGGTTTTCCCGACAATCCGGTTCGGCCTTTCTTCGACAACGAGGGCGCCCTTTGGGTGCAGTCGGGAGGACGATTCCACCGCGAGGTGAACGGGGTGTTCGAGGCCTTTCCCCTTCCTGAGCCAAGCTTGCCCCGGACCAACACCACCGGCTACGAGCCGAAGAACATGCGCCAGATGCGCAGTGGAGACCTGTGGTTTGCCACCTCTGATCAGGGCGCTTATCGATGGGATGGCCAGGATTTCCATCAGCTCTCCACAGCTGACGGGTTGCCCACGAACAACGTTTCCTTGCACATGGAGGATGTCCAGGGCAACCTGTGGCTCAGCTGCTTCCATTGGCACTTGACCCCCGGGGAAAAGCGCGGTGCCCTGTGCATGTGGGATGGCCAAACGGTCACCACCTTTCCCGACGTCCCCGGTTTGACCGAGAACGAGATCTACTCCGTTTTCGAGGACAGGAACGGCAACATCTGGATCTGCGCCACGGGTCATGCGGTATACCGATATGATGGAGCCCGCTTCGAGTCATTCACCCGGGTGCAGCCAGCGCGTCAGCACTTCAGTTTCGGATGCAATTCCATCTATGAGGACCGCAAGGGCCGCATGTGGTTCGGCTTTGCCGGCGGCCTGTACAGGTTGGAAGGGGAGACCTTCGTGAACGTCACCCGCGGTGGCCCATGGGATTGAGGCGTGAAAGAGCCGTGACGGTACAGAGCGCATGTCGAATCGGATGTTGTACTCGCCGAGCTCCCGCTCGGGCAACACCTTCCGGGCCAACCAGTGGTGCAAGGTATCCGCCATCGGCAAGGATCTCGCCGTCATCAAGGTGTGGCTGAAGAAGGCCCACCACCGCAATCTCCACGCCTGACAACGGGCGGGAATGGTGGGTATTCATTGACCACGGTCTCAGCCCAGCGAGAATTCGGTGAGCAACTCTTCGAAGATCTCGCGGTCCTTTTTGGTGACGGGTTCTGAGGCCTTCCCAGTATGGGCGTCTTCCTGGGTGTGGATGCGCCACTCGCCGCCATCGTATTCGAGGGCGGTGCAGTTTTCGACCCAGTCCCCGCTGTTGAGGTAGCGGACGCTCCCTTCGCGGGTCTCGATGACGCGGTCGCAGGGTTGGTGGATGTGGCCGCAGACCACAAAGTCGTAGCCATTGGTGACCGCGATGCCCGCCGCGGTTTCTTCGAATTGGTTGATGTATTTGACAGCGCCCTTGACGCTCTCCTTGACCTTTTTGGACAAGGAAATGCGCTGGCCGCCCAGCGCCAGCGAAATGCGGTTCACCGTGTGGTTCAGGGCAATCAGCAGGTCGTAGCCCTTCCCCCCGAGTTGGGCAAGCCACTTGGAGTATTGCATGGTCACATCGAACACGTCGCCGTGGAAGATCCAGGCCTTCTGGCCATCCAGTTCGAGGACGAGCTTGTTGGCGAAGCGGAAGTTGCCCGTGCGGAAGCCCACGAACCGGCGGAAGAGCTCGTCGTGGTTGCCGGTGATGT
>CBFHWV010000171.1:0-2108 GCA_965659565.1 uncultured Flavobacteriales bacterium | reverse complement strand
GGATATACCGTGGATTCCATCGGATATGCACCGCCCTTGGCGCCAGGCACAGGAAATGTGCTGTCGACGGCCACAAACGGATTCTCCGACGGCATCGGGTTGCCCTTTGGATTCAGCTTTTTCGACACGGACTTCTTTAGTCTGAAAGTGAGCCGCAAGGGATTTGTGACCTTCAATGTGGGCCTGACGGGCACCTACAACTACCCCAACCAAGATCTGGGGGCGCCTGCATTGCCGCCCAACTCCATCATGGCGCCGTACGGCTACATGAGCAACAGTGGAGGAGAAATCCGGACGGCGACCCTCGGCGAGTTCCCCTGTCGCCAATTCGTCATCAGCTTCGAAAACCTGCCGCAAACGGGCTGCAGCAGCAACGAACTCGTAACGCAAGTGGTGTTGCACGAGACGTCCAATGCGGTGGAGATGCACATCGGTCAATTTGCGACCTGCCTGGGCATCACGGCGTGTGTGGGCATCCAGGGGGGCAGTGGCGAAGGGGCCTTCGGACCTGCGGCGTACAACACGGGAGAGTTCGAATTGGACGATGTGGCTTTCCGCTATGCGCCTGACGGAGACACGCAGACCCAGTTGGTCTACCTCGTCAACGACGAGGTCATTGGCCAGGGGGACAGCCTCAGCGTCTGCATCGAAACGGCCACGGAAGTCGTGATCGGGGCCAATTTCCCCGAGATCTTGCCACCTCCGCCGACACCGGGCAGCTGTGACGCCATTCCTCAAGAGGCCTGTGACACCACCATGGGGTATGACTTCAACTTGAGTGCCAACCAAACGGGGTCCTTCAACTTCCCATTTGAAGGAGAATTGCTCGGCTTTGCAGTGACCAACAACTGGACACCGGCTGGAGGCAGTTGGCCAGGCGACATGTCCATGTCCATCTGCGATCCGTCCGGAACCTGTGGGGTCATCGAAGGGTTCAGCTACGATTTACCGGGCACCATTGTAGGAGACTGGCCCTTCAATTGGAACACGACCTCGGGTGGTTTCTACGAGGCTTGTTTCGCGGTGGCCAGTGGACTGCTCGAAGGCGACGGAAACTGGACGTTGACGGTACAAAATGCGTGGGGCGGATCGGGTGCCAATGTCAGCTTTGAAGGCTCCGTGACGCTGTTTTACTTGTGCGATCTGGAGCCTGAGGAGCCTGACACCTCGGCCTTCATGGCGCAGGATACGGTGTTGATTGAATTCAACTTTGAATCCCAAACAGCAGACTTTTCCATCTTGGACTCGGACGGCAACCCCTTGGATGTGCTCTGCTCTGGAGATGATCCGGCGGAGCTGATGCCCGGCAGCCCGGGCGGGGTTTGGGAGGCCAGTTGCCTCGGCTGTCTGGCGACGCCTGGAGAAATCGATCCAACACAAGTGGCGCCCGGCACGTTGGAGGTGAGCTACACCATCGTGGGGGATTGTGGAGAGGTCACCGAAGTCCAGGAAGTACAAGTGGGTTTGACCCCCAACGTCAACACTGGCAACGTGGGGGCGCTGTGCCCATTCTCTGATCCCGTTCAATTGGTGGGGACGCCAGGAGGTGGCACTTGGTCCGCAGATTGCGGGGGGTGCATCACACCGGATGGACTGTTTGACCCGGCCGCCGGATCGGGAACTTTCGCTGCGGATTACACATTCGGCACGGTGTGCACCGCCACCGGTACCGTGGAGGTCAACGTGGGAGAGGCCGTTGCTGCAGACCTCGAGGATTTGGCATACTGTGAATCCATTGGTTCTGTCCAACTCGATGACGACGGGCTCGCAGGCACGTGGTCGGCAGATTGTGGCAACTGCGTACAAGCCTCCGGGACGTTTGAACCGCCAGGCCCGGGAACCTACGGGGTCACGTTCATGCCAGGCGCCGGCTGTGGCGTGGCGAGTTCGGCCACGATCACCGTGGATGAAAGCCTGCCCATCGGATCGTCCAACGTGCCCGAGGAGATCTGTGTCAATGGCGATGTGCTCAACCTCCAGGCGGATGTGCCAGGGGGAACTTGGAGTGCCAGCGGCTCAGGCCTCAATGGGGCCGCTTTCAATCCGGCGGCCGCACCGCTGGGCACCTCTGTTCTGAGTTACACGGTCGAAAACGGCAGCTGCACCAA
>CBFHWV010000170.1:0-2119 GCA_965659565.1 uncultured Flavobacteriales bacterium | reverse complement strand
ATGGCGATGGGCAACATGGTCAAGGCCAACAGCGCGTTGCTGAAAGCGGTGGGCGAGCGCGACGCTTCGGACGAACTCCGTGCAGACGCCTTTTTGGTGCAGGCTGAATTCAACCTGAGCCAAGACAATGTGGAAGAGGCCATGCGCTCGATTGAGCGGGCGATTCCGATGATCAAGCCCAAGCGGGACCGAGCCCGGCCCTTGTTCGTTCTGGCGCAATTGAAGCGCGAATACGGCAGCAATCGGGAGGCCATTGAGCTGTTTGAGCAGGTGGTCAAATTGCGCACCCCGTACGAGATGGAGTTCCAAGCCCTGATGCAACAGGCGCTGGCATTCGACCGGCGACGGGGGGACAGCGAAGAGATCAAGGAGGTGTTCTTCGACATGCTGGAGGACGACAAGAACGAAGCCTACCGCGATCAGATTTACTATGCCCTGGCTCAGATTGAGCTGGAGGAGTTGAACCGGGAAGAGGGCATGGATTACCTCCGGGACGCTTTGGCGGAGGACAGCGGAAACCGGCGCCCGCGCATGAAGAGCTTCTTGGCCTTGGCCGACTTGCACTTGGAGGACCGGGAATACGAATTGGCCCAAGCGTATTACGACAGCACGCTGGCCAACATGGACGAGGACCACCCCCGCTATGCCGAGGTCCGAAACAACGCCATGAGCCTCACCGAATTGGTCGAGCAGCTGACGGTGATCGTTCGCAACGACAGCCTGCGGGACTTGTGTGATTTGGACGAGGACGCGCGCTTTGCCAGGATGGAAGAGATCGTGGAAGGCTTGCGGATTGCACAGGAGCGCGAGGCGGAAGAAGCCGCGCGGTTGGCAGAGGAAGCCTTGGAGGCGAGCATGGCTGTGCCTGGAGCGGCCACGGCATTCTGGCCTTACAACCCCCGACTGCGGGAGTCCGGTCAGTCGTATTTCTACGACCGCTGGGGCGACCGCCCGTTGGAAGACGATTGGCGCCGAAGCCGCAAACTCAATGGCGCGTTCAGCACGATTGAGGATGTCGCCGAGGATGTGGCCACAGGCGATTTGATGGGCAGTGGCGGGGAGTTGCCCACACCCGAAGAGCTTTTGGAAAGCCTGCCCTGCAGTGAAGAGCAGCGGTCCAGCGCCGACGTGGAGACGGCGACTGCCGTGTACCAGAGCGGTGTGATTTACAAGGAAAAGCTGGACGACACGGACAACGCCATCGAGGCGTGGGTGGATTTGCTGGACCGCTTTGAGGAGAGCGAAGAGCACCCCTTGGCCCACTACCAATTGTACCGGACCTACCTGTTCTTGGAAGAGACCGAGAACTACCAGAACCCCTTCTGTGGCACGTGCAACTCACAGTATTGGGCCGATCAGATTTCATGGCTCTATCCCGACAGCGAATGGGCGCAATTGGTGGAGAACCCGGAGTTCGTGGATTTTGAGGAGCAGCGCCGCATCGACGAATTGGCGGCTTATGAGGCCCACCTCATTCGCTACTACGCTCAGAAAGACTACCAGGCCATTTTGACGGAGGTGAACGCGGTGCTGGACACGGTGCCCAACCACACCCAGGAGTGCCGTTACCGCTTCTTGCGCGCGCAGTGCATCGGTTGGTTGGACGGCCGGGCACGGGGCCGAGACAATTACATCGCAGCCTTGGAAGAGGTGGTGGCGTCCTGTGATTCGAGCGACCAAGGCATGGCGGCTGCGGAGATCCTGGCCGGTCTCGGCGTGGGGCAGAAAGAACAGCCGGGCAAGGAGGACAAGGCGGATGCCGTTCCGAAGGCCCCCAACTTTGGCAACTTCACGGACAAGCCGGTGCTGGAGCACTACCTCGCGGTCGTCATCCCCGTGCGGGAGGGCGGGAGCGACAAGACCAAGGCGTCGTTGTCCGATTTCAACCGGCAGTTCTTTGCCAGCGCCAACCTCAAGGTGACCAGCAACCTGCTCGACCGGGAGAACCAGTTGGTCTTGGTCAAGCAATTCGCCCGAAAGGACAGGGCCATGGACTATTTCCGGGTGCTGACATCCAACCGGGAGTCGATGATCGACCTCAACACGAGCGGCTACCAGATGTTCGTGATCCACACGGAGAATTATGTGGAGCTCTTCAAAGGCAAGGACATCGACGGGT
>CBFHWV010000169.1:0-2178 GCA_965659565.1 uncultured Flavobacteriales bacterium | reverse complement strand
ACAGTGCCTATGCCGCCATCGGCATGGCTCAGAAGGCGGTGCGAGATCACGGCGACCTGCCCGTCCCGATGCACCTGCGCAACGCGCCGACGAAGCTGATGAAGGACCTCGGCCATGGGAGCGGCTACCGCTACGACCACGACCACGGTGGGTTCAGCGGCCAGGAATGCCTGCCGGAAGGACTGGCCGGACAGCGCTTCTTCCGCCCCGGCAACACGCCGAGAGAGCGGAGCATCGCGGACTTCCTGCGCAGCCTGTGGGGCGACCGCAAGGGGTGAAGACGCTTTCGGAAGAAGGAAATTCACGCTGGAGCGCAACCTTCTTAAATCGCCTGCGTATCTTTGCCGCCCCGTCCCCGAAAGCGGTGACACAGGCCGATATAGCTCAGCTGGTAGAGCAACGCATTCGTAATGCGTAGGTCAGCGGTTCGAGTCCGCTTATCGGCTCAAGAAAGCCCCTCCAACGAGGGGCTTTTTTCATACCCGGTACAATCTGGGGTCAATACGAGCGGCGCTTGCGCTTGCGCTTGAAGAGGTTGCCCACCTTGTTGGCGGCCCGGCGCGTCCACGGGATGGGCTTTCCGGATCGGAACAGCCCCTTGTACCAGCTGTCTGGCCCGCCGCCGCGGCGCATTCTTTTGGCCGCCCGGCGCTGGGCACGCCAACGTTTGCGTGTCGAGCGGTCCTGCGCCTTCCAGTGGGACTTGCGGCCTTCGCGAAACAGGGCTTCGTTTTGCTTTTCCCGGTCCCGCTTCATTTTGAGCTGGGCCTTGCGCTGGCGCGCCGGGTTTTGACTCCGTTCGCGCTGGCCGCAGGCGTTCATGGGGGCCAAGAGGCCAAACGCCCAGCAGCTGAAGATCAAAAGGAACCAGCGGGTCATGGCCTGAAGAACGTCATTCGACGGCAAACCGTGCCCAGGCGGTGGGCACGTGGCCAGGGTCCTCCTCTGGAACGCCATACAGGGTCAGGATGTAGGTGCCCGCCGCCAAGGTGGCCGTGTCGAGGGTCAAGGTGGTGGTGGCCTCCTTTCCACGGGCGACGGTGCCATCGTCCATGTGTCGGCCCAAGGCATCGCGAACTTCCCATCGAAGCGGGCTGCCTGGCGCGGCGAGCAGGTTGGATTCACGGAACACCACCCGAAGGTGTTCCGTCCCCGAGGCGACCGGATTGGGGTAAATGAGCAAGTTGTCTGCGGCGCTGTCGCCCAAAGGCGCCCTGCCCCCGAGGGCAAGGTGGGCGGCCCAGAGGTCGGGCACACCAAAGCCCAGCACGGTGTCCGGCGCAGCGGATTGAGAGGCGGATGCCATCAAGGCGCGGCGAATGGTCCAAGCGGGCAGGTCCGGGTGGGCACTCCACAGGCTCGTGGCCGCGCCGCACAGGATGGGGGAAGAGAAGGACGTGCCATTGCCAGGACGGATGGTGCCATCCGGATGGATGTAGTACGCGTCCCTGCCTGTGGCACTGAGGTCGGGTTTGATGCGGCCATCCGCAGATGGGCCATAACCGCTGAAGGAGGCGTGCTGACCAAAGGCGTCCACGGCTCCGACGGCGATGACGCTGTCTCCATCGGCCGGGGCGGTGATTTTTTGCCAAGGGCTGTTGCCGCTGTTGCCTGCGGAGCTGAAGACCAGCATGCCGCGGGTGGCCGCAATGTCCGAGGCCCGGGTGATGGCAAAGGTGTTGCCGTCCAATTCGCTCGTCTGGTGGTCGGCGCTGGCGTCGTCAAACAGAGAGTAGCCCAGGGACGTGTTGAGCACATCGCACCCCATGCTGTCGGCGCGTTCGGCAGCGGCGACCCAGTGGTACTCCTCCACGAGGTTTTCCCAGTGGACGTCTTCGGTTCGGAACAACACATAGGCCGCCTCGGGAGCCGATCCGAGGTACGTCAGACTGTCAGTGCGCTCTCCCGTCATGGTGGAGAGGACGGCCGCACCGTGGCTGTGTTCCTGGTAAATCCACTCGGAGATGGCGCCACCATTGGGGAAGTTGCCACCGATTCGGATTCGCCCTTCCTGACGGGCGCGGGCAAAGGCCGGGTTGGTGTCCACCCGATCAAATCCGCTGTCGAGCACCCCCACCATCATGCCTTGTCCACGGTGGCCGAGCCCGTGCAGCAAGTCGAGGCGCAGCTGGTTGGTCTGGGGCCAAGCGTCCCCATACTCGGTGTCCCCGCTTTGGG
>CBFHWV010000168.1:0-2185 GCA_965659565.1 uncultured Flavobacteriales bacterium | reverse complement strand
ACGAGATCTCTGGGGATGAGCTCGACTCCACGATTTCCATCATTGAGGACTTGGTCCTGACCGGTGGTGGTGGTTCTGAGAACTTTGCTGGTGCCTTTGACGGCTTGGGCATTGGTTTCGTGCCAGACCTCGGTGGCCAGTCCACCGCTTTGGTGGCCACCCTCGACTTGAGCTGCAGCGGCATGGAAGACGTCACGTCTGTCCGGATCAGCGGCCCTTGGTGGGGTTGGGACCCCAATGGCGGTCCTGAAGCCACGATGATCTCAGAGGGCATTTACGAGGTCGTGTTCGACCCGGCCCCGACCGACAACATGGAGTACAAGTGGGTCATCAATGGTGAGTACGAAGACTTGCTCGATTTTGGTGCGGACTTGCTCTACGGAGATGGGTATGACGACTACCTCAACGGTGCTTGCGCCCCCATCACGGATTACTTCAGCTACGCCAACCGCCTTTGGGAGGCCGGTTCCGGCAACATCAACGACACCTGGGGCCAGTGCGCCGCATGTTCACAGGTGGCCGATTGCGGAACGTTGTTCCTGCCAACGGATGGTGCTTGGGACGCTGCCGGTTACAACTTGGCTGCTTTGAGCCAGGATGTCATTGGTGACCTCCTCGCAGG
Source organism: uncultured Flavobacteriales bacterium (assembly GCA_965659565.1). Taxonomy (GTDB): domain Bacteria; phylum Bacteroidota; class Bacteroidia; order Flavobacteriales_D; family Sanyastnellaceae; genus UBA8752. Next base: position 1,563 of record CBFHWV010000168.1, on the reverse strand, counting down.
CCACGTGTTCCTCGGCTTCTGCGAAGAGCTCCAAGACGGAGAGCAACTGACCAACTGGTACGGTGAGATTTTCCAATACAGCGACGACGGTGCGGGGAACCGCAGCATCCAGTCTCTGATCAGCGGAGATGCCTACGCCATTGAGGACGGAGCGTACAGCTTCGACAGTGGCAGCAAGATCTACACCTTGTCGGGTGTGATTGCCCTCGCTTCCGCCGATCCTTGCCTCGGTTGTACTGAGCTCGAGATGACGGGCAGCATTGCCGACTACGCTGTGGAGTGTGAGTCCGACCTCGAAGCTGCCATGGCGGCAGCAGACGTGGCCGCATTCACCTGCTCCGACCTCCCCATCGACAACGTCTACAGCGAGAAGTTCCGCTACGACGGTCGCAACCAGGAGGAGAACGGTGGCGGTTCCAGCCAGACTTGGAACGTGCTCACCGCCGGTGACGACCCCAACTTCAACAACGGACAGGACGCCTTGCTCCAGTTCTACGACATCAATGGAAACGGCAACGAGGCCATCTACTTTGTGGAGGACCTCGCCGCAGGTGGTGTGACGCTGACCCAGTACGAGAATGGCACGGCCATCCTCGAGGGTGCCGTCATCGACAACCAGGATGGCAGCCGCGGTTTGGACATCCACCTCTACTTCGACGGCCGCACGGCTGGCAACCAGTGGGGCGGAGGCTTCAAGAACGACTACGGCTGTGACGTCAACACCGACGAGTGGACGATCTACACGCTCAACGACGACATGAGCTACGCGACGGGCCGCGGTGACTGGCAGTTCGGAACGCTCTTGCGTTTCAACCACCAGCCGGCCAGCCAGTACTTCGGCTACCAGCTCGGTGACGGTGCGAACAACCACAACTGTGACGCCAACGGATTCTCCGGATGGTTCACCTGGAGTGGTGCCATCGCAGGTGAGGCTGCTTACGGCCAAGCGGGTGACGTGATCGCCACTTTGGATCCAACCGTGGGTTACCCAACGGACTGCCAAGACGGCGAGTTTGTGGACTTCCACTACGTGGCCTTCGACGAGCTCTGCAACATCGCCCAGCTCAACATCCAGCACGTGGAGCGCGACGACAACACAGCGCCGACTTACGTGTCCGGCGGTGCGGACATCACCCTCGACTGTGCGGCCGCAGACCAGTGGTTGATCGACAACCCTGCCAGCGCAGAGGTCGTGCTCTTCAGCGACAACTGTGACGACAGCGAGTACGGATGTGCCGCTGGATTCGATCCGAACACCTCCGGTTTCGCCGATGAGGACAACGTGTTTGTCTGTGTCGAACTCGTGGGAGAGTCCACGGCGTCCTACACGGCCAGCAGCTGCCGCGTGCTCAACCGCACCTGGGTGGCCACGGATTGCTTCGGCAACCAGACCTACCACACGCAGGTGATCACCATTGAGGACAACACCATGCCGGCTGTGACGGTGACGGCCCCAGCGGACATCACCTTGAACGTGAATGGCCTCTGCTTCGTCGACCTCGACCCCAGCAACACGGGTGAGGGCACGCCGAGCTACAGCGACAACTGCGACCTCGCCGACAC
>CBFHWV010000167.1:0-2205 GCA_965659565.1 uncultured Flavobacteriales bacterium | reverse complement strand
GTCGAGACCAATACCATCCATGCTGGCCTGAGCATGGTGAGGAAGAGCGAAGCCAGCCACAAGCAAGGCTGACAAAAGCGGGATCAAGGAAGGGCGCATTCAAGGCAGATTTAGTCACCTCGAAATTGCCCAAGACATCATTTGAATGGATGAAGTCTTTTCAAAAATAGCCTGATTGTGGATAAGCAAAACCACAGGGTGATTATGATGTGCTTCGAATGGCGTGTAATGCTGGTGCAAAGCATGTGAACCCCGGTTGAGTTTGCGCAATTGCACATCCCATTTCGGCAGTTATTACACATTGGCCGCCTTGGCCCGTTCAAAGGAGACTTCTCCCAAAAGCAGAAAGCCACCCCGAAGGGTGGCTTTCGCTTGTTTGGTTTGGTTCGAGGCAGGTTGCCCCAAGAAGATCACTCGTTGACCAAGAGCTTCTTGACCACGAGGTAGTCGCTGCTGGTCAAGCGGACCTGGTACATGCCGCTGCTCAAGTTGTCAGCCGGGATGTCCAAGGTGTGGTTCACACCAGTCTGGGCAACACCGTCGTACAACTCAGCCACGAGCACACCGTCCATGCCGATGAGGTCCACGCGAATCCGCATGTTCTCACTGACCACGAATCCGAGTTGGCTCAGGTCGTTGGTCGGGTTCGGCTGCAGGTTGGTCACACGAATCGGCGTCTTGCCGGTCGTGAGGTCACCGGCACCGCCGATCACCACTGGGGTGTGATCGCCAGCATCCACCTGACCGTTCACGGTAGGCTCGTCGCCTGCGTCCACGTCACCCGTGATGCTGTAGGTGTAGCAGAACTCGCGGGTGTTTCCGCAGTCGTCCTCCGCCGTGCAGCAGTACTGGATGCCCCAAGGGAGCGTGCAGTCGAGGTCGCAGAACAGGTCACCAGAACTCATGACCGGCTGACCGAGGAAGTGGCCCTCGTAGAAGAACCATCCGCTCATGCCGAAGTTGGCATTCTGCTGGTTGGCACCCACACCGATCTGGAAACCGTAGTAGCTGTTCGCAGGCTGGTGGCGCAGGGCCAAGTCGGATCCACCGTAGGAGCCGTATCCAACCAAGCGGCTGACTGGGAGGTTCTCCTCATTGTCGCGGCAGTCCACGATGTACTTCGGGAAGTCGCTGCCGATACCTGGGAGGTTGCAGCTCACGAGATCCACGAGGTCACCGAGGTCGGCCAGGCACAGGGCACCCAAACCTTCGTCATCGACGATGTCTGCGGCCATGGCCTCTGGCAGGAGCTTCAGCGTCATGATGAAGCCAGTTCCAGCGAAGTTGTGGCTCTCGAGAGAGCAGGTCAACATCACCTCACCCGTCTCCAACTCAGTCATGAGGGCCTCTCCAATGATGTCATAGTAGATGTCATCGTTCGGGAGGTTCATGAGACGCAGGGCGTGTGGAGCCATGCCGTTGCAGGTCTCACCGTACTGGTGAGGAGCCGGCGTCGTGGCGAGAGAGTAGTTCCGGACGTTGCCCGTCGGAGCGTACTCACCCAAGGTGTCCACGGAGCAGGACAGAACGATGTCGGAGTCGCAGTTGTCCTCAGCTTCCACGTTGCATGGGGCCGGGATCGTGCAGTTGCCGAACGGATCGTCATAGTCAATCGCGATTTCTTCACCATTCTCATTGCCACAGGTCTCCGTGAACTGAGGAGCAATGGTGTCGATCACCGTGATCAGCTGCTCGTGCACGAGGTACTCGCTCTGGTTGTCGCACTCGTCGAAGGCGTAGAGCGTCCAGGTGCGGATGAACTCGTAGCTGCCCTCGCACTCCAGCTCGACATCGCTGCCCGTGATGAGCAAGGTCTCCCCGTCGTGGCTCCAGTCGAGGCTGCCGTTGTAGCCCTCGTGCTGCTCCCACTGGGCGTCGTCATAGACTCCGATGAAGTCCATTCCGCTCGGACCGGAGAAGTTGGAGATCTCGACACTGGCCTCCCCGAACAGGTTGTCCATGCTCAGGATGCCGAAGCCGATCATCTGACCCGCCAGGGCTTCCACCTCAACGGATCCGGATTGCTCGTCATCCCCCATGATGTCCACAAGAACGTTGTCGAGGTACACTGCGACGTCCAACTCAGGTCCATCAATGTCTTCCGTGGAGTAGTTCCAGTCAAAGGAAACCGTTCCATCGATCTCAGCCTCAATTTGGGCGAAGGTCACCAGCTCCTCCTCGGTGAACGTTGGGGTGAATGGGAAG
>CBFHWV010000166.1:1595-2225 GCA_965659565.1 uncultured Flavobacteriales bacterium | reverse complement strand
TGTGCCTACCCGGCTTCCGCCTTGGTGGACTGCGATGGAAACTGCGTGAACGACGCCAACGCCAACGGCATTTGCGACGAGCAGGAAACCCTCGGTTGTACCGATGTCAATGCCTGCAACTTCAATGCGGCAGCCACGTTTGACGACGGCAGCTGTGAGAGCACGAGCTGCGCTGGATGTACCGTTTCCACGGCGTGCAACTACGATGCGACGGCCACGTTGAACGACGGGTCCTGTGACTTCGCGAGCTGCCTGGGTTGCGACAACCCTGCCGCTTGTAACTACGATGCGGACGCCACCCAGAACGACGGCACGTGTGTCTTCCCGGAGCCCGAATATGACTGCGAGGGCGAGTGCCTTGTGGACAGCGACGGTGACGGCATTTGCGACGCCTTCGATGGCAACTTCGACGGCTGCATGGACCCCTTGGCCTGCAACTATGAGCCATTGGCGGATGAGGACGACGGATCCTGCGATTTCTGCAGCTGCTCCGGCTACACCACCGACGTGGAAGGCTACGCCGTGGATGTGGAAGAAGTGGCCGTCAATGGCATTCCCGGGTACAACACTTACCGGATCTACATCACCACGCCCAACGCAACCGACCAGGTGAGCGCGGTGACGGGGCAG
>CBFHWV010000166.1:0-1585 GCA_965659565.1 uncultured Flavobacteriales bacterium | reverse complement strand
GTGAGAACCCCATGATCATCTCGACCACCGGGGACTTCTATCAGCACCCCAATGGCGGGGTCTTCCCGAATGGCATCAACCCCATCTTGTTTGACTTCGTGCCGGAAATTCAATACGACAGCTGGTTCACGATCGGCATTGACGGAGTGCCCAACACGGCGCTCGGCCAAAGCAGCATCCAGGGCCTTCCTGAGCCCGAGCCGTGGAGCATTCCGTTCGAGAGTGGCAACGGCTTCACGATCGACGACGTGATCGGTTCCGGTTGGTTTGTCAACCCCGACGCCACCAACGGCATCGCTGGCGACGACCAACGCGTCCTCCTCGCACAGTTGACGACCAATGGCGAGTTGAACGGTCAGTTCTACGTCCAGGTGTTCCCGGAGGGCAACAACCTGAATCAGGAGCGCGTGACCATCACCTTTGGTGGCAGCCAGTGTGGCTGTACCGACGTGACGGCGTGTAACTATTCGTCCACGGCCATCATCGACGATGAGAGCTGCTACTACCCGCAGTTCGGATACGAGTGCGGCGATGTCTGCCTCTTTGACAGCGAAGCGCCTGAGTTCACGGAAACCCCTGAAGATGTCACGGTGAGCTGCACCGCCTCGACGGAGGTGACGGTTTACCCGGCAGCCACGGACAACTGTCCTGCTGACCTGAGCTACAGCTACTTCGACGAGATTGTGGACGGCCCTTGTGGCGAGACGTACGACATCATCCGGAGCTATGTGGTGACCGATGTCTTCGGGTACTCCGATACGACCAGCCATGTGATCCACGTGGTGGACGAGCAGGCTCCGATTTTCACCAACGTGCCAGCCGATGCGACCATCGCTTGCGGCGATGCCCTGCCGACGGCCCAGGCTGTGGCGGTGGACAACTGCAACGGTGTGACCATCAGCTACGTGGACGAGACCACGTCAACGGGTTGTGGCGCAACGGCCACCATCGTCCGCCACTGGACGGCCGAGGACGCCTGCGGCAATGTGCGCATGGACTCCACGGTCTACACCATCGTGGATGACATCGCGCCCGTCCTCGTGGACGTGCCTGCCGATGTGACCATCAGCTGTTCTGACGACTTTGATTTCCCCATGCCAACGGCCACCGACGCTTGCAGTGATGTGGAGATTTCCGAAGACATGAGCACTGTGGCTGGCGATTGTGCCAACGCGTTTGTCATGACCCGTGTCTTCACGGCCACCGATGCTTGCGGCAACACCAGCGAGGCCACTCAGGTGGTGACCATTGTCGACCTCGATGCCCCAACGGTGACGGCGGAAGCGTCGAGCCAAACGGTGGAGTGCGATGGAGCCGGCAATGCCGACGCCCTCAACGCATGGCTCAACAGCCAGGGCGGGGCAGAGGCCACCGATCTCTGTGGAGATGTGACCTGGAGCCATGACTTCACCGCCCTGAGCGACGGCTGTGGTGAAACGGGAAGTGCCACAGTGGTCTTCACCGCGACGGATGCGTGCGGCAACAGCACGAGCACAACGGCGACCTTCACCATTGAGGACACGACCGCACCGACCTTCACGGTTCCGGCCGACCTGACCTTGGACTGCTCTGCTGACGTGACGCC
>CBFHWV010000165.1:0-2230 GCA_965659565.1 uncultured Flavobacteriales bacterium | reverse complement strand
CCCGCCGGCGGTGCAGTGCACGTCGGTGAGGGCCATGCACGTCACGCCTGCCGCCTGCGCTTCGGCGAGGAGTTCCTCCGGGCGGAGGACGCCGTAGCGGAGGCTGAACCACGAATGGGTGTTCAGGAACATGGCGGCGGGAAACGGTGGGGATTCAGAAGAGGCTGCCTTGACCGGACTCCGATTCGCGGCCCCGGAGTTTGCGGGCCCGGGACTCTCCCATGCCGAACATCTCCAGCGACTGGTGGAGTTCGTAGTCGTACTCCGGAAAGACGCGTTCGCCGATGGGCTGCAGCAGCGTGGTGCCGTTGAGCCGGGGATTCTTGATGCCCGGATCGATGGGGTAGGCGTTGAGCGTGCCGTCGGGGATGGGCCGCAACAGCCCCGTCACGTCGCCGAGGGGGGTGACCGGGTCGATCCACTTGTGCTCGTCTGCGGGGTCGAGCAGCACGGGCGAACGGTGGTGGCCGATGGCCTGCAGGGCATCACAGGCGGTGGTCGTGATGATGGCGAAGGACCGCACGAGCTCGCCGGTGGTGGTGTCCGTCCATTCGTCCCAGATGCCGGCCAAGGCAAAGGGGCGCTGGCCATCGCGGGCATAGACGACGTAGGGCTTGGCGAGCTTTTCGCGCTGGGGCCCTTCGATGAAGGCGTCGGCCACGACCAGACAGCGGCGCGTGCGAATGGACTGCCGGAACATCGGCTTCTGCAGGATGCCCATGGCGCCGCGGTAGCCGGGGTCGTTGTCGGCGTTGTGGTCGCCTTCGCTCCGCGCGTTGATCATGTAGAACTGCTTCTTGGCCCACGCCGGGGTGAAGCCGAACTGCATGGCCTGCAGGGCATCCGGTTGGTCGCCGGTCACCACGGGGGCGAGATCGCCGTGGGACACATTGGTGTTCGGCGGCGGGGGCGCGGCGGTGTAGTCCGGCCCTGCGGTGACTTGGAAGCGCTTCTCGACGGCTTCGACGGAGGTGACAGTGACATAGCGTCCGCACATGCTGGGTTCAATTTACTGGTGTCGGTTGGCGAGGAGGAGGGGGGCATCGCCCGAAAAGGGGTTGGTGCGTCCGATGGTGCGGGCGCCGAGGCTGGCGGCGGAGACAATGCTGCGGTCGCCAAAGCGCTCGCGAAGCCCGTCCATGGCGCGGTACAGCGCCTGCCGGTCTTCATCGGCGTCAAACAAATCCATTTGCATGCCCCCGCCCACGAGGTGGCTGTACCGGACGCCGACCAGGCGGACGAGGACGCGCCGGTCGTAGAGCTGCTCGAACATCTCGAGGGCCTTGGGCACGAGGCGGTGGTCGGCGGCGGTGTAAGGAATGCGGGCTTGCAGGGTGCGGGTGTCGAAGTCGCTGTAGCGCACTTTGATGGTGATGCAGGCGGTGAGCTTGTTGCCACGCCGCAGCTGGAAGGCCAGGTTTTCGGCCATGGCGATGAGAATGCCGCGGAGCTGGTCGGTGTCGGTGGTGTCCTTGCGGAAGGTGCGCTCGGTGGAAATGGACTTCCGGTCGCTGGTCGGCATGACCGGGGTGGGGTCCTCGCCCTGGGCTTTGCGCCAGATGGTGCGGCCGGATTTGCCGAGCACGCGCTCCATCATGTCGACCGGCATCTCCTGGAGGGTGCCGATCCGCCGGACGCCGAGGTTGCGCAGTGTCTGGTACGTCTTCTCGCCGACCATGGGAATCTTGCGGATGCCCAATGGCGCGAGGAAGGGCCGCTCGGTGCCGCGTTCGATGCGCAGGGCGTTGTTGGGCTTGGCCTCTCCGGTGGCCACCTTGGAGACGGTCTTGTTTTCCGACAGGCCGAAGGAGATGGGCAACCCGGTCTCGCGGATGATGCGTTCGCGCAATTCACGGGCGTACTGCCAGCAGCCGAAGAAGCGGTCCATCCCGGTCAGGTCGGCGTAGAACTCGTCGATGGAGCTCTTCTCGCAGACGGGTACGGCTTCGCGAACGATGTCGGTGACGGCGTGTGAATGCTTGGAGTAGTTGGCCGAATTGCCGCGGATGACCAGCGCTTCGGGGCAGAGTTCCCGCGCCATCCGCATGGGCATGCCGGAGTGGACGCCGAATTTCCGGGCTTCGTAGCTGCAGGAGGCCACCACTCCGCGGTCGCCGGTGCCGCCGATGAGCAGCGGTTTGCCGTGGAGCCGGCTGTCCATCAACCGCTCCACGGACACGAAGAAGGTGTCGAGGTCGAGGTGGAGGACGGTGCGGGTGGAGGACATGTC
>CBFHWV010000164.1:0-2303 GCA_965659565.1 uncultured Flavobacteriales bacterium | reverse complement strand
CGATGACGGTCGCGTCAAAGATGGCAGCACCATCGAGGTAAACCTGGGCGATCAAGCCATTTGGAATGACCGGAAGCACCGTGACCACGGTGTCGGGTTCGAGGCAAGGGTCTTCGAAATCGCAGATGCCGTCATTGTCCTCGTCTTCGAGGCAGTTGCCGTCACAATCGTAACCGTCTTCGAGGCCTGGGCCATTGCAGACGCCGCATTCATCCAAGATGCCGACGCAATCGTCTTCATCATCGCAGATGCCGTCGTTGTCTTCATCGGCGAGGCAATCGCCGCCGCAGACGCCGAGGACGTCTTCCACGTTTCCGTCGCAGTCACATGCACCCGTTGCGATGCCGTCTCCGCCACAAACGCCACACTCATCCAATTCGAGGCAGCTGCCGTCGTCAATGGTGGCGTCGCCGTCATAGTTGCAGGCCGCGATGTCGGTACAACCGGCACAGCTGGTGAAATCGCAGGAACCATCATCGCTGTTGGCGCCTTCGTCATAGTTGCAAGCCGCGCTGTCCGTGCAGCCGTCTACCTGGACCTCGTCACAAATGCCGTTGTCGTCGCTGTCGTTGAGACAGCCTCCACCGCAATCCACGTAGGTCAGGCCATAGAGGTCAATGGGGTAGACACAGCTTCCGTCGTCGACATTGGCTGCGCCATTGTAGTTGCAGGCGCCCAATTGGGTGCAACCCACCACTTCATCTTGGTCGCAGATGCCATTGTTGTTGTCGTCATTGACACAAGAACCGTCGCAGTTGTAGTAATCAACGCCGAACACATCCAACGGGTACTCACAGAGTCCGGGAAGGTTTGCGTCCGGATTGTAGTTACAGGCCGCTTCGTCCTGACAACCTTCAATGAGGTCTCCGACATAGAAGGGGAAGGTCTCCGGATCGTCGAAAGACCCGATTTCCTCGCCCTCTTCGTCCACCTCAATGTCATAACCGAGGTCGTACAGGCCACAAGCAGCGCCATCAAACAAGGACAGAGAGAATTCAGATCCTGGTTCGGCGTAGACGTTGAACGTCACCCAGCTCGCTCCTTCGTAGTCAAAGGTGACTCCTGAACCAATGGTGATTCCATTGAGGGTGGCGATGACCGGGAAGCCAACGGCAGGCTGGTCATCGAGGGTGACAATGGCCGTGATTTGAACCGGAAGGATCGGCAAAACCGTCACGTCCAAGCTGGGCTCGTTGCAGGGGTCTTCAAAGTCGCAAATGCCATCACCGTCCTCGTCTTCGAGGCAGTTTCCTGCGCAATCATATCCGGCATCCGGGTAGGTACAAGATCCATCGTCGTCAGTGGCTGTTGCACTGTAGTTGCAGGCTGAGGCATCCTGGCATCCAGCAATCTCGTCCTCGTCACAGATCAAGTCGCCATCGGCGTCATTGAGGCAGTTGCCATCGCAATCGAGGCCGGCATCCGGGTAGGTGCAAGAGCCGTCATCGTCGGTGGCCGTTTCGTCGTAGTTGCAGGCCGTGGCGTCCTCACATCCGAGAATCTCATCGCCATCGCAAATGCCGTCTTGGTCCGCGTCAGCCAAGCAGTTGCCATCGCAATCGAGGCCGGCATCGGGATAGAGACACAGGCTCAGGTCGCTGTCGGTGGCATCGGCATTGTAGTTACAAGCCACGATGTCCGTGCAACCAGCGCTTTCGTTTTCGTCGCAGATGCCATCCTCATCGACGTCATTGAGGCAGTTGCCATCGCAATCGAGGCCGGCATCTGGGTACGTGCAGGACCCGTCATTCTCTGTGGCGTCTACTTCGTAGTTGCAGGCTGTATCATCATCACAGCCGTTCACCTCATCCTCGTCACAGACCCCATCTTGGTCGGCGTCGTTCAGACAGTTGCCGTCGCAGTCGAGGCCGGCATCCGGATAGGTGCAGGAGTCGTCCTCCACGTTGGCGTCGTCATCGTAGTTGCAAGCCTCTGAGTCGGTGCAGCCGAGCACAGCATCATCGCCGAGGAAGTCCAGAACTCCAGGGTCATCCACCGTGGTGATTTCCTCTCCTTCTGTGTCCACTGTGATGGAGAAGTCAATGTCGTAGAGGGCACATGCGTCCGCATCAAAGAGCGTGAAGTCCACTTCGTCGCCAGATTCGACGTAGAGGCTGATGTTGACCCAAGAGGCGCCTTCAAAGTCAAAGGCTTCATCCACACCCACGGTCTCGCCTTCGACAGACGCAATCACAGTCAAGCCCGTGACCGAAGCTCCGTTCAGGGAGACTTCAGCAATGAAGGTCGACGGCACCACAGGAAGGATGGTCGGGGTCAAGTCAGGGTCGTCACAGGGGTCGAAG
>CBFHWV010000163.1:351-2327 GCA_965659565.1 uncultured Flavobacteriales bacterium | reverse complement strand
CCGAGGTATTGGGCATGGCGGAAGCCAGCGACAATTGTGCGGATGTGCAAGACATTTCATTGAGCTATGTCGATGCCGACCCGGCGATCGATTGTCTGGGTGATGACGACAACCCGGAGGGAAGCCGCACCATCCTGCGGACCTTCTATGCCGAAGACCTCTGCGAGAATGTGGACAGCTGTGTGCAGACCATCACCTTGCTGGACACCCTTGCGCCGATGGCTACCGTGCTGGGCGACACCATCGCTTGCGAACTCTACAGCGACACGGTTGAATACGGCTCGTTCACGGCGACGGACAACTGCGACAGCGATGTGGCTTACACGTGGCAAGTGGACAGCGTGCTCCTCGGCAGCTGCCAGGGCAGCTATGCCGTCAACCGTTCGTACACCTTTGTGGACGATTGTGGCAATGCCACGACAGTGCAGCAAGTGATCACCGTCATCGACGAGACAGCGCCTGTGATCATGGGGGACATGGTGGCCATGGTGGCTTGCCAGGTCTATGACACGGACTCGTCGGCGGTGTACATCAGCGCGGAAGACAATTGCGGCAACGTGACCATCACCTTCACCGACACCCCGTTCAGTGGAGGTTGTGTCCAGCCCGAGGCCACGTACATGCGGGACTACACCGTCACCGACGATTGTGGCAACACGGCCATGTTCACGCAGTTCATCGAATTGATCGACACCATTGCTCCTGCCTTGAGCATCAACTGCCCTGCATCCATCGAGTTGTTCAGCAATGACACGTGCGGCGTCGACGCGGGAACAGAACAAACCGGTCTCCCGGACATCGATGTGTCCGACAATTGCTGCGCGGACATCCAATTGTCGACGTCATTTGTGGACGGGCCTGCGGACACCACGTGCATGGGTTCCTACAGCTTCACTCGGACGTTCACCGTCACGGCAGAGGACGATTGCTTCAACACCACGGTTGAAACCTGTACCCAGCTCATCACGGTGACAGATACGGTCGCACCGACCCTCTTCTGTCCTGCAGACCTCGTGGTGGAATGCGATGGCAATGGCAACCTGACCGAGTTGAACGATTGGCTGGCCAGCGTGGCGGCTGCGGACAACTGTAGCGGTGCGGCCATCAGCCATGACTACACCGCATTGATTGACAGCTGCGGCGCAACCGGAGATGCCTTGGTCACCTTCACCGCAGTCGACAGCTGTGGCAACAGCACGTCCTGCACAGCGACTTTCACCATTCTCGACACCACGGCTCCGAGCGTGCTCGACGCCATGGACCTGACTGTCCAGTGCGGTGCAGACAATGACTCCACGCTCAACGAATGGCTCGCTGCCCATGGCGGGGCGTCTGCAGCTGACTCTTGCTCAGGCGTGATGTGGAGCCATGACTTTGAGGGGCTTTCCGACGATTGTGGAGCCACGGGCAGTGCCCTTGTGACCTTCACCGCCACGGACGCCTGCGGCAATGCGGCCTCCACCTCTGCGACCTTCGCCATCATCGACACCTTGGCACCGGTCTTTGAGAATTCCGCCCTGTCCTACACCATCGCGTGCGATCTGTTTGACACCACCACGGTGTATGATGTGATGGCCACGGACGAGTGCGGCTTGGTGATTTTGACCGTGACGTCCAATGACGAAATCATTGGTACCTGCCCGGCTTCTTACATCCGGACCTATACGGCGACAGACGCTTGCGGCAACACCGCCACCTTCGAACAAGCGGTCAACACCATTGACACGGTTGCGCCTGTCTTTGATTTCGTTCCCGAAGACTACACCGCCCTCTGTCACGAAGAGCATCCATTGGACATGGCCACAGCGACTGACAACTGCGCGGCTCTGGCCACCGTGACCGTGGTGTCCGACACGCTGGTGTCCGCAGACTGCCCACAGACCTACACGGTGACCCGGACGTTCACGGCAGAAGATGAGTGCACGAACACCAGCGTGGCGGTGCAAGTGATCGAGATCGTCGACACCTTGGCGCCA
>CBFHWV010000163.1:0-341 GCA_965659565.1 uncultured Flavobacteriales bacterium | reverse complement strand
TGGAAGGCCTACCGGGGGACACCCTGGTCCAATGTCACGATGTGCCTGCAGCGGATGTGTTGACAGCGACCGACCTCTGTCAAGAGGTGGACGTCCTCTTCTCAGAAGACACCACCATGTCGGGCAACTGTCCCCAGAGCTACACCCTGACGCGGACTTGGTCCGTGGCCGACGCCTGCGGCAATGCCACCGCCCACACACAAGTGGTCACCGTGACCGACACCCTCGCTCCAACCATAGACCTGCCGGCCATGGACCTGACGGTCGAGTGCGACGGCATGGGCAATGCCAGCGACCTCGCCACCTTCTTGGCAGGCGCGTCCGCCACGGACAACTGTGAC
>CBFHWV010000162.1:0-2455 GCA_965659565.1 uncultured Flavobacteriales bacterium | reverse complement strand
CGCCTCGCTGAGCGTGGGGTGGGGGTGGACCGTCTTGATCATCTCGTGACCGGTGGTCTCCAGCTTGCGAATGGCGACAATCTCAGCGATCATCTCTGTCACGTTGGCGCCAATCATGTGGCCACCCAGCAACTCGCCGTACTTGGCGTCAAAGATGAGCTTGACGAATCCGTCTTTGTGGCCTGCTGCGCTGGCTTTGCCGGAGGCACTGAAGGGGAACTTGCCGACTTTGATGTCGATGCCTTCCTTCTTGCAAGCCTCCTCGGTCTTGCCGACGCTGGCGACCTCCGGGAAGCAGTACGTGCATCCGGGAATGTTGCCGTAGTCAAGGGGCTCCACATCGTGCCCGGCGATCTTCTCGACGCACAAAATGCCTTCTGCACTGGCCACGTGCGCGAGGGCCGGTCCTGGAACGCAGTCTCCGATGGCGTAATAACCGGGGATGTTGGTCTTGTAGAAGTCGTCCACGATGAGCTTGCCGCGATCGGCTGCGATGCCCACTTCTTCGAGGCCAATGCCGTCGATGTTGGACACGACGCCCACAGCGCTGAGCACCACGTCGGCGTCGAGCACTTCTTCGCCCTTCTTGGTCTTGACGTGGACCTTGCAGCCTTTGCCGGAGGTGTCCACCCCCGTGACTTCGCTCGAGGTCAAGATGTTGATGCCGGACTTTTTGAAGCTCCGCGCCAATTGCTTGCTGACTTCTTCGTCCTCCACCGGAACGATGTTGGGCATGTACTCCACGATGGTGACCTCCGTGCCGATGGCATTGTAGAAGTAGGCGAATTCAACGCCGATGGCGCCAGACCCGACGACAACGAGCTTCTTGGGCTGCTTCTCCATCGTCATGGCCTTGCGGTAGCCAATGATCTTCTCCCCGTCTTGCGGGAGGTTGGGCAATTCACGGCTGCGGGCACCCGTGGCGATGATGATGTGCTCGGCTTCCACCACCTGCTTTCCACCATCGGCATCGGTCACCTCGACCTTGCGGCCCGGCATCAGTTTTCCGTTGCCCATGATGACGTCGATTTTGTTCTTCTTCATCAGGAACTGGACGCCCTTGGACATCCCGTCAGCCACGCCCCTGGAGCGGGAAACCATGCCGGTGAAGTCCACCTTGGGCTTGGCGACGTTGATGCCGTAATCGCCGGCATGCTCGATGTATTCGAAGACGTTGGCGCTTTTCAGCAAAGCTTTGGTCGGAATGCAGCCCCAATTGAGACAAATGCCTCCGAGGGCTTCTCGTTCAACGACGGCCACCTTCATGCCGAGCTGGGAAGCGCGGATGGCGGTCACGTATCCTCCAGGGCCACTGCCCAATACCAGAATGTCGTACTTCATGATCGGTGTTTCGAGGCACGAAAATAGGGGCCGTATCTTCCGGTTCATGCGCTGTGGAGAACCTTCTTTCCGCCTTTGCGACCCGCTTACCCGATTGGGTGTGTTGGGATGCGCCTTCTTGCTCCTCTGTTGGCCCGTTTCTGGCTTGATGGCCCAGGCTTTGACAGCAGACCCACCTGTCCCTCAGAAAGACGGTGTGACCATCCTGTCGCCGAGCCGAGCTCATTTTCAATTGCGTGCTCCGGCCAAGGACCACGTTCACTTGCGTGGGGACTTCAATGGCTGGCAGATTTCATCGGATTTTTTGATGAACCAAAGCACGGACGGATCGACGTGGTGGTTGGAAGTGGCGGATTTGGAACCGGGCGCATGGACCCGATTCCACTACCTCGTGGACGACACGGTCGAAGTGGCCGACCCATATGCCCCCTTGATTCTGGACCCTTGGAACGACGGGTATGTTCCGGCAGAGACCTTCCCGAACCGCCCCGCGTTTCCATCGGCCCATGCGTTCTGGCCCGTGGGGGCATTTCGAACGGTCGAAGAAGAATTCGCATGGACGGATGCCGACTTCAACCGTCCGCCACAGGACCGGCTGGTCATCTACGAGCTGTTGGTTCGGGATTGGGACGCAGCGCAGGATTTTGATGCGGTGACGGCCCGCCTCGATCATCTGGAGTGGCTGGGCATCACCGCCATAGAATTGATGCCCGTCAGCGAGTTTGACGGGAACTCGAGTTGGGGCTACAACCCCGGACCTCGTTTTGCCGTGGACAAGGCCTACGGGACGGAGGCCGCGCTGAAACGGCTGGTGGACGCGGCCCACGCGCGGGGCATCGCGGTCATCCTCGATGTGGTGCCCAACCACAGCTTCGGCTTGGACCCCCTCGTGCGATTGTACCAGAATGCCGACAACACCGCGTCGGGTGGGAACCCCTGGTTCAATTCCAATCAAGTGCACCCCTACGGCTTGGGGTACGACTTCAATCACGAGGACCCGTGGACCCGCGAATTCTGGAAGCGAGTCTTGGACTTTTGGATGGATGAATTCCACATCGACGGGTACCGCATTGACCTGTCCAAAGGATTGACCCAGACCAACACGCTTGGCGAT
>CBFHWV010000161.1:0-2463 GCA_965659565.1 uncultured Flavobacteriales bacterium | reverse complement strand
GACATCCCCTGGCTGCCCCGCCAGATCCTGGTGCGCGGCATCATTTCTCCCCTGCGCCGGTTCCGGAGCTCCCGCGAGTACAAGAAGGTCTGGACGGACGAAGGCTCTCCATTGCTGCTCCACGGTCAGGAATTGACGCGAAAGGTGTCGGCCCGCTGCACGGCCTTGGCTGAACAGCAACCGGAACTCGGTGAGCTGCACGTGCATTTCGCGATGCGCTACCAGAATCCAGGCATGCCCAAGGTGCTCGAAGAGATGCGCCAATGCGGGTATGATCGCGTGGTCATCCTGCCGCTCTACGCCCAGTACGCGTCGGCCACCACCGGCAGCACGCTCGAGGAGGCCATGCGCCTCATCTCGAAGTGGTACGTGATTCCCGAGGTGCGGATGGTCAGCCAATACTGGGACGACGAGGGCTACCTCTCCTGCTTCGAGGCGCGGGCGCGGAAGTTTGACCTCGACAGTTACGACCACATCCTCTTCAGCTACCACGGCGTTCCGACGCGGCAGGTGGACAAGGTCTACGAGGACCGACGCTGTGCCAATCACAGCTGTGAATCGGAGATCAACGCCGAAAACAAGTTCTGCTACAAGGCCACCTGCTACGCCACCACGCGGGCGCTGGCTCAGCGTCTGGGCCTCTCCGAAGACCGCTACACCGTCGCATTCCAGAGCCGCCTCGATCAGAAGTGGTTGACGCCGTTCAGCGACAAGGTGGTCGAGGAGCGGGCCAAGGCTGGGGACAAGCGCCTGCTCGTCTTCTCCCCTGCCTTCGTGGCAGATTGCCTTGAAACGACGGTGGAGATCGGTGAGGAATACGTCGAGATCTTCGAGGAGGACGGCGGCGAGCACCTCGACCTCGTTCCGAGCCTCAATGCTGAGGACGACTGGGCCGATGCGGTGACCGACCTCATCCGGCGCCATCTTTGAGGGTGCCCTTGCTTGTGCCCCTCTTGCCCCTGCCGGACCTGACCGGCCTGGCCGATGACCGGCCCTGGCTCCTGCTCGATGCGGCAGGTGGCGCGGACAGGCTGCACGGATTCCTCATCGCCGGCGTCCAGCGCGCCCTGGACCTTGACTCGGCGGCTCCGGACGTGGAAGACCGCATCGCGGACTTTGTGGGACAGGCCAAAGGCCGGTGCTTTGGGTGGATTGGCTACGACCAACTCCGCGCCCACCCCTTGCTCGACCTGCCCGACCAACCGGATGTGGCGGTTCATCTGCCGGTCGCGCACTGGGTGGAGCCCGCCGGCGTTGTGGCCTTTGACAGAACCGGCCCCGAAGCCACACTCGACTGGCTCGTGACGCCAGACGCTGCACTGAAACACCGAATGGAACACGCCCTGCGGACGGTGCGGACGGAGGTGGCGCCCGCCCTAGGCGCACCCGTGGTGGGGCGCAGCGGGCTTGACCACCCCAGATACTGGTCGGCCTTCGCCACCGTGCACGCCCACATCCAGCGCGGCGACATCTATGAATTGAACCTGTGCCGGGAAATTCACGGGACGCTGCCCGACGGATGGTGCCCGGATGCCGCCTTTGACCGGCTGACCTCCCGAACCTCTGCGCCGTTTTCGGCCCGACTGCATTGGAACGGGGTCGACATTCTCTGTGCAAGCCCCGAGCGGTTTCTCCGCCGCGAAGGGGACCGCCTCATCAGTCAGCCCATCAAAGGGACCGCCCCTCGGGACCCCGACCCCCAGCGGGATGCGGCCATTGCGGAAGCCCTGCGCACCGACCCCAAGGAGCGCGCAGAAAACGTCATGATCACCGACCTCGTCCGCAACGACCTCAGCCAAGTCGCCCGGCCCGCGACCGTGGAGGTCGAGGAATTGTGCGGCATCCACAGCTTCCGAAACGTGCACCAGATGATCTCGACGGTGACCTGCACCGTGCGCGAGGACTGTGGGTTTGCCGACATTCTCCGTGCGGCCTTTCCGATGGGCAGCATGACGGGGGCGCCCAAGATCCGGGCGATGGAAATCACCGCAGAAGTCGAGCCGGTCCGGCGCGGTCTCTACTCCGGCGCCCTCGGTTGGGCCGACCCCGATGGCGCGGGTGGCGTCGGCGATTTTGACCTGAACGTGGTCATCCGCACCGCTTTGGCCGACCGCACGGCGGGCCGGTGGAGCGTCCACGTTGGGGGCGCCATCACCGCCATGGCGGGAGCAAAGGCGGAGTGGGAGGAGACCCGGCTCAAGGCAAAGGCCGTTTTGGATGCCCTTCACGCCATCGAGTCCGAATCGACAACCTTGAGCGCCGATGTCGACTGAAACCCGCGTTGAACAAGCCCTGCGTGGATGGTTGGACCTGCACGGCGTTGGGTCGAATCAAACCATGCACCTCGCCGTGTCCGGCGGCTTGGACTCGATGGCCTTGCTCCATACGGCCCACGCGGTGCACCCCCACCTTCACGTGCTGCATGTCGACCATGGACTGCGCCCCGAATCCGGCGAAGACCGC
>CBFHWV010000160.1:0-2465 GCA_965659565.1 uncultured Flavobacteriales bacterium | reverse complement strand
GAGACACCTCCATGCGTCGGATTGGTGGCGCAGACGGGGCACGATGATCGGAGACATGACCCCGTTCAAAGGGGTGCAGCAGGTGGTGGCGAACCACCGATTCGATTGGAGTGCGGGCACCGCTGAGCGCGTGTTTCCCCGTCAGGACCGGACCCCCATGAAGCCCGATGAGGCCATCGACTGGCTGCTCCCTCGGATGGAGAATGTGCTCCAACAAGCCACGTTGGGCCGACAGCTTCACTTGGCGCTCACGGCGGGATGGGATTCGCGGGTGTCGTTGGCTGTCAGCCGACCGGTGTCGGACCGAATCCAGTGTTACACCTACCACCGGCCCAACATGAGGGCAGATTCTCCGGATCTCGTCATCCCGCGCTCCATGTCAGCGGAAGGGGTGTGCCACCGCATCATCCCGGAGAAGGCCGATTTCTCTCATTCAGAATGGTCCGTGGCGCAAGCGTCCCACACGATCTCCCGTTTTCGGGATTTCCGTCACATGCTGACCCAGTTTCCTGAGTTCGATTCCAAGAGCTTGGTCATCGTAAGCTCCGTCAGCGAGGTGACCAAAGGGTACCTCGAACACGTGCCCGTCCACAATGGGGTTCAAGCCGTGCGCGCGGCAAATTTGGTCGAGCATCCCGCCATTCTCCGTCATTTTGACCAGTGGATGGAGGTCAGTCAACCTCGTGTGGCGGCCCACGGGTACAGGACACTCGACTTCCTGCATTGGGAGCAGGACGTGACCAATTTTGCCGGCGCATCCATGCAGCGGGGCAATTTTTCGGTGCCGCTGTTCTCCCCCTTCAACTGCACCAAGGTCTTGGAGGTCATGTTGTCCACGGATGTGGCGCTGCGTGACCACCACGCTCCGAAGTTCCATCGCATGCTCATCGAACGCGCTTGGCCGGAATTGTTGCGGTATCCAGTCAATCCTTTTCGAAAGGAAATCGCCATCCGCTTCGCAAAAAGGTGGGGGGTGTATCGGCCTTACAAATTCCTCGACAACCGACTGCGCTCACGTCCCTTCAAGGGCTGAGATTCGATTCATTCCTTAACCTTTGGGCGGGAAGTACACAAGGGCGCTGAGGCGGTCGGGGTCGAGGATGTCGTTGGCCACCTCGAGCACGTCGTCGGCGGTCACCGCCTCGATGGCGTGGAAGGCCTCCTCGAGCGGCCGGACCCGGTCGTACATCAGGATGCTCTTGCCCATGGTCGACATCCAGCCGGCCCCGCTCTCTGCCCCGAGCGCGATTTGCCCGATGATCTGCTGCTTGGCCTGCTTCAGCGTCACCACTCCGAGCCGCTTCTCGCGGGCGTCGCGCAGCTCCTTCATCACCAGTCGCTCCGCACGGGCAAACGTCTTGACGTCGGTCCCGAAATAGACGGTGAACTCACCGGTGTCGGCGTAGGGGAAATAGCTGCTTTCGATGTTGTAGCAGATGCCGTGACGCTCGCGGATGTTGAGCGCCAGCCGGGCGTTCATGCCAGGCCCACCGAGGTGGTTGGACAGCAGCATGAGCGCCGTCCGCTTCGGGTCGGCCATCCCGTACCCCGGGCTGCCGATCACGGCGTGCACCTGATGGACCGCATGGTCTCCCTCGCGCCGCACCGGCGTGTACCCGGTCGGCACGGAACGCTCCCCCCTTGAGGCCTGCGTTTGCCGCTCCGAGAGGTACTTTTCCGTCAACCGCTTCACCTTCTTGGCGGGCATGGGCCCCACCGAGCTGAAGACCAGCCGGTCGTTGCGGTATTGGCGCTCGATGAACCGCAGGATGTCGTTGCGCCCGAAGCGCGACACCGACTTCTCCGTCCCGAGGATGTTGCGGCCCAGCGCATGACCGGGGAACAGCATCTCTTGGAACTCGTCGAAAATGGCATCGCCGGGGTTGTCCCGCCACGCGTGAATCTCGTCGATGATGACGTCGCGCTCCTTGGCAATCTCCCGTTCGGGGAAGGTCGAATGGAAGGCGATGTCGGCGATCAATTCCACCGATCGCTCCAGATGTTCTGCCAGGAATGACGCCGTGATCCACGTCTCCTCCTTGGAGGTGTAGGCATTGAGCTCAGCCCCGACGCTGTCGAGCCGGTTCAGGATGTGAAAGGTGCGCCGCTTCGCTGTCCCCTTGAACAGCGAGTGTTCGATGAAGTGCGCCAGTCCGTTCTCGTCGTCGCGCTCATCTCTCGACCCCGCTTCGATCAGCAGGCCGCAGTGCCCAACGTTGCGCCCGTCTTCGAGGTGCACGCATCGGATGCCGTTCGGCAAAGTCCACGTGTGAAAGGTCGAAGGGTCAGGTGACATGGCTGGCAAAAGTAGGGTCCGCGAGGGGGCACAAGAAAGGGAGGCCGGATGGGGCCTCCCTTTCTGATTTTGGCTGGAGCAGTCTTGCCTTTTGCAGTCAGTGCGTCATGTGGGTCATCGTTGGACCAAAGAGGACCAAAGCGCTGAGGAAGGAGGCGAGGTCAGACAC
>CBFHWV010000159.1:0-2544 GCA_965659565.1 uncultured Flavobacteriales bacterium | reverse complement strand
CTGGGCCGTTTGCCGGGCTGGATTGCCCAGTGGAAGGAGATGAGCGAAAACGGGGAGCCAATCGGGCGTCCACGTCAGGTCTACACGGGCCACAACGCCCGTGCCGTGCAGCCCATCGCCCAGCGTTGATGTTCGACACGTCGTTGACGGAAGGCGTCCGCTGTGCAGTGGATGCGCGGGGAGTGGCCGTGGTCACCTTTGCCCACCCGCGTTCGAACAGCTTGCCAGGCGCCGTGCTGGCCGATTTGGCCGACACTTTGCGCGGATTGGGCGATCGAGACGACGTCAAAGTGGTGGTGCTGGGCTCTGCGGGCAACCGCGCATTTTGCGCAGGGGCCTCGTTCGATGAGCTCGTTGCCATTTCCGACCCAGATGAAGGGTTGGCCTTCTTCATGGGCTTCGCCAATGTGATCAACGCGATCCGAACCCTGCCCAAGCTGGTCATCGGCCGGGTGCAGGGAAAAGCCGTCGGTGGCGGTGTTGGCGTGGCCTCGGCCACGGATTATTGTCTGGCCACGCAGCACGCCTCCGTCAAGCTCAGCGAATTGGCGGTGGGCATTGGACCCTTTGTGGTGGGGCCCGCCGTGGAGCGCAAGTTGGGCGTATCGGGGATGAGCCAGCTCGCCATCGATGCGACAGAGTGGCGTTCTGCAGAATGGGCCGCACAGCATGGACTCTATGCCTCCGTCCACGAGGACGCAGACGCACTCGACGCGGCCGTGGACGCTTTGGCTGGAAGATTGGCCGCGTCCAATCTGGAAGCGATGGCCGAGATGAAGCGCACCTTCTGGCGGGGCACGGAGGATTGGGACGCCCTATTGGCCGAGCGCGCGGCCATTTCTGGTCGTTTGGTCCTGTCGGACTTCACGCGGCAAGCCATCGCCAAGTTCAAGGCAGGCTGACCCTCCAACTTCTTGAATTGCACAATGCAGGGTTGACGACCCCGTTCCTCTCTTGGAGCGTGTGGACGTTCTGTTCCCCAATTTGCGCGGCATGCAGAGTGGCAAGAAGAAGCGGATTCGCTGGGACCGGTTGTTGATGGTCGTTGGCGGCGTGGTGGTGGCCAGTTTCGGCATCGCGGCCATGGTGCCGGACGGAGCGGACTTTGAGGATGCCGAGACCGAAGGCCGCGTGGCCCTCTCCTCCCAGCCAGTGCCCCCCGTTCCCGCACCCGAGGTCGAATCGAATGCGCCAGCGCCTGAATGGCGCACCGCCAGCCCGGAACCCAAGGCCAGCGACTTGGCCGAAGTGGAACCGCCGGCCTTGCCAGACCCCGTGGTAGAGCCGACGCCTTCAGGCCCCCTGCCTCGGAAGGGCATCAAGCCCTGCTCCTGTTCCAAGCGCACCATGAAGTTGGCGCGCAACCCGTACACTGCGCACCAGAAGCGGGCGCGCTCCTTGCCGGGCAGTTTCTTCGTTCAGAACCAAAGTGAGCTCGCCGCTGGAGCGAGCCGCGGCGACCTCCTTCGGATCCCGGAGGTGGGGCGTGGATTCCATTTGGATCGGCTCACCCACAGTGAGCCCTTTCTGCTCGAGGCCGCCAAGGACATCCTGTACCAGATGGCGAATCGGTTTGCCGACGCCATGGAGGGCACAGCAGATGAAGGGGCCTCGATTCGCATCACCAGTTTGACCCGAACCCAGAAGCAGCAACGCCGACTGCGCCGCCGCAATGCCAATGCCTACAATGGACAGAGCACGCACAACTACGGTGCGAGCTTCGACATCGCGTTCATCGACCGCCCGTCCAACGACGTGGGGTGCGGTGGGCCATCCTGGGCGCTTCAGTCCATCCTGCAGGACATGCAGGAAAAGGGGCAAATCCTCGTCATTCCCGAGGGGAATTGCATGCACATTACACCGCGATAGTCCATGCGCCTGAAGTGGTACCGCCTGTTGAGCCAGCTGAACAAGTTGCTGCTCCCCAAGATTCACCGTAAGCCGGACTTGACGCGCTTGACGGGCATTGAAAAGGCCGTCG
The DNA here is from genome assembly GCA_965659565.1 of uncultured Flavobacteriales bacterium. Classification (GTDB taxonomy): domain Bacteria; phylum Bacteroidota; class Bacteroidia; order Flavobacteriales_D; family Sanyastnellaceae; genus UBA8752. Next base: position 563 of record CBFHWV010000159.1, on the reverse strand, counting down.
TTGGCTGGAAGATGTGGGTGACCTATCGGCGCCTCGATGCGGAGAGCGCCCAAGCCGTCCAGGCCGCGGACAAAGCGGCCGGCAGGACCGCCAAATAGGCCTTCTCTGCTGGCAGATCCAGCGCGAGGCACAATGCTGGCGCCATGGTGGCGTCCACGCCGATGGCCAGCGCCAACCGGCCTCGCCCCCATCCCTTGTTCCACATTTCGCCGGTGGCGCAGAGTGCCGCAAACATCCAGGCCAAGAGCAGTGCCAGCTCCCCTGAGGTCACGCGCTTGGCAGCCTCCAAGACGAGCAAAGACATGCCGAGCAGGGCGCCAAAGCGGAACACCAGCATCCACACCATGTGACGGCCAGGCCTGGGGTCAAACTTGCGTTCATGACCGGTGATGGTTGGCGCGGTTTGCACGCCCCCGACGCTCTCCGGATACCACCCCGGGGGCGCAAACAGAAAGCGCAGTTTGGCCCAGATTCCAGGGATGGAGCGGAGGTCCATCCAAAGTTGGGCCACGGGTTTCCATTGCGCAAGGACAGGGTTGAAGGTGTCCGTAGGGCGGGTCACC
>CBFHWV010000158.1:0-2567 GCA_965659565.1 uncultured Flavobacteriales bacterium | reverse complement strand
ACCGGTCGTTGGGCACCATGTCCTCTCCAAGAAGGGCCGACAATTCACCTGCCCCGGCGCGGCGAAGCAGGTCCATTTGCCAGAGCCGCTCCGAGGCATGCACGTAGCCGAGGGCAAACATGGCGTCGCGTTCACTTTCCGCATAGATGTGCGGCACCGCCATGTCGTCAAACACCACCTCCACCGGTGCGCTCACGGCATCCGATTGGAGTTGGAAGTCGTACTCCGGTTTGTGGGACTGAACGAAGAAGTAGGCGTAGCCGAAGAAGAAAACCAGCAACAGGCCCAGTGCGATTCCTGCTTTTTTCATGCGCATGGATGGGGAGGAGCCAAGGTACGTTCTTGGATGGGTCGCAGTCTTTTGCAGGTGGCCGTTTAGCTTGCGTTCATGAAGATTCGATTCTTGGTGTTTCTGGCTGTGCTGATGTCCGTTGGTCGAGGTCAGGCACAAACTGCTGCAGAAGCGGCCGCAGTAGGGGCCTTTGCAGTGGCCGCGACCATTCTGGTGACCACCGAGATCATTCAGGAACAACTGGAGGTCGAGGGGACGCGTTATCTGCTCGCCAACCACCCTTCAATGGATGCCTTCAATCTCAAGGTGATGGATTGGAATGGCAAAAACATGAGTGATGCAGCATCTACACGGCTGGTGGTGTTCAAAGTGAAGGAGGTGGATCTTGAGGCGTTTCAAGTGGTCAGAAGAAAGGTCCTCCTGATGTTCACGTCGCCAAATTGGATCACGGATCAAGGCGTCAATTTTGACAGGGTGCGGTTCGACCTTCTGGATCAATCGGAGTGGAGTGAATGGATGATGCGCTACATCGCGATTTCTACGCATGTGCCGATGGAGGTGGAGTCAGGCCAAGTTCCCCTGCTCGTTCGGGCGGAGGAGGCCTTGTGCGAAAGTGGAATGCCCGACCACTTTCAGCGTCGGACCACCCAAGAAGATGCCGACGAGTGCTACACCTTCTCTGGGAGAAGCATCCCCGTGGAACGCACCCACTTGAGGTCGACGGAACTCGATTTCATGGACGAAAAAGGGAAGGACAAATTTTGCCTGCCGCTGTACGAGGTCTCTGGTGACACCTACATGAGGGAGCAACGCACGGACTATCCCATTCTGGTGAGAAATGAGAAGGCCATGGGCATTTTTGATCCGAAATGCAATGAGTTGGTGCTGCTGAAGACCCGGATCGTCAATGACATCACAGACTTCTTGAGACCCGATTGAGCAGGTGCTCAGTGAGGCGGAGCCGATCTCACTCGAGAATGAGGCTCGGCATCATTGAAGGACAATTCGAAGTGTCTCGGATTCGCCGGCATCCGTTTGGATGGAAGCCAGGTAGGTGCCTGGCGGAAGGTTGCTGAGGTCGATGGGTTGCGACCCTTTCCCCTGCGACATGTTGACCGTTTGACCGAGCAGGGTCCGGACCGTGAGGGTCCAGGATTCGCCGCCGGAAAGCCCGAGCAAGCGAACCGATGTCTCAGCCGGGTTCGGGACGAACCGGATGTCGGATGGCCCCATCGGATCGTCCACGGAAGAGGTGGCGCAGACGACCACATCGTCAGTGTTCTCCGCCGGAACGTACTGCTCCACCTGATCGACCAGGACATTGCCCTCTTCATCCTCCACGAGATAGCTGTAGTACTCGGAATAGAAGCCACCATTGATTTCGAAGCTCACCTCACTTCCGTCGTCGAGGTCCACGTAACCGACCATGGCGTCTCCGTTGAACCAGTATCCGCCGATGATGTCGGCCAAGACCGGGCCGTCGTACACGAAGAGGCTGCCGAGGTCCCACCCGCCGAAGTCGGAGTAGAGGGTCACCTTGATTCGGCTGCACTCTGCTTCATCGGCGCAGGCTTTCAGGCCGTAGACGCCCGCTGCGGACCCATATTGGAAGCTGGAATTGGCGGGCGAATCCGAGTCAAACAGCACCGTGCCTTCCGCGTCGACGACCTCGAAATTCCCCGGCCATCCGTAGAACTCTGAGATGTAGTTCATGTCGACGACCGAGCCCTCGTTCACGGCAAAGGCAAAGCTGTTGGAGAACCCGTCGAGAACAGTCGGTTCGCCCACGAGCACGTTGTCGACCAGCACTTGCATCACGCCGCTCCAGCCTTCCCCGTTGGGGGCATTCATGTTGAGTGTCCACGTGCCGCAGGTGCCCACGGGGTTGGGGAATTCGTAGTCGATGACCGCGTCGACCACGTGCACCACACCGTTGTAGGCCAGGAGATCGGGAACGGTCACCACGGCATTGTCCACAGCGATGTTGGCACCGTCTACCGTCATGGTGATGACGTCCCCGCCGTAGCTCGTGAGCGGTTGGTTGTTGAAGAACTGATCGCTTGTGAGCGGCGTCTCGACGATGTGTCGGCGCAGGATCTCGTCCCAATAGGGTGAGTCGAAGAGGTCGTCAACGCTGGCGAACCCCTTTTCCTCGGCGAAGGCGAAGATGGCGTCGTCGGTGGGAGCGAAGACGGTGAAGTGACCGGGTGCGGGTTCGTTGTCGTTGATGACGGGTTGGCCGATGAGGTCGTCGTTGAGAAGATTGGCGTTGATT
>CBFHWV010000157.1:1413-2604 GCA_965659565.1 uncultured Flavobacteriales bacterium | reverse complement strand
CATGACAGCGGGGCCTGTGCGGACCTTGACGGCATTGGTGCCGGACCGCCCCCCGAGGCGGTGGCGCATGGAGCGGGCTTACACCCGGCTTTGCGAACAGCTGCAGCGAGAGGGGGCCTTGCCCGATGTGATCCACTTGCATGTGGCGGCAGAGGCGGCCCTGCCTGCCGTGCATTGGTCCGAGCGGTGGGGGGTGCCGTTGGTCGTGTCGGAGAATTGGACGGCGTACCACAGCGAGCATGGTCGGGCCTTTCGGGGCAAAGACGAGCGGGCCGTGCGCCGCGCTTTGCAGGCGGCCCGGCTTCATTTGCCCGTGTCGGAGCACTTGGGGCGCGCCATGCGCAAGTTTGCGCCCCAAGCGGCGCAGCGGGTGGTGCCCAACGTGGTGGGCAAGGCATTCACCCCCGGCGCACCGCGAACGGCGGAGGGGCCTTTGCGGCTGCTTCACGTCAGTTCTCTGTTGGACGATCACAAGAACATCACGGGCATGCTTGCTGCGGTGGCTGCAGCTGTGGGGCGCGGTGCGGATGTCCAACTCGAGGTCTACGGCGGAGCCGGAGAGGGCGGTCAGGCCGAGGCGGGATATCGGAAGCAGGCCTCCGACTTGGGGTTGGCCGACGCCGTGCGGTTCCACGGACCTGCGGGCACGGAAGACGTCGCAGACGCCATGCGCCAAGCCGATGGCTTTGTGCTGTTCAGCCGCTACGAAAACCTGCCCTGCGTGCTGTTGGAAGCCTGGAGCACGGGGCTGCCGGTCCTGGCCACCAATGTGGGCGGCGTGGGGGAGCACCTCGGCCAACGGCCGGAATTGGGGGTCTTGTTGGACAGCGAAGACGAAGCCGGCCTCACGGCGGCGATTTGCGATTGGTCGGCCCGAAAGAAGCGGGGTGAGGGTGCCGATGCCGCCGCCATCGCGGGCTATGCGGCAGAACGGTTCACAGAAGCCGCAGTTGGCGCCGCCATTGTGGAGGCCTACCGGTCTGTGCTCGCCTGACCGGGGCGGTCAATGCCATTCACAAAATCGCGAAGGACCCGCAAGCTGTCGACCGTTTCAGCGCCACTGAACGGCGCCTCCAACAAGTCGGCCTCGGAGACCAACGCGTTGTAGGCTTCCAACATGGGGCCAGCGGTGGGCAGGTAGGACCAATGCCAGCGCTCGAGTTCATATCCCGTGCGGCCGGTGGACTTGTC
>CBFHWV010000157.1:0-1007 GCA_965659565.1 uncultured Flavobacteriales bacterium | reverse complement strand
TCGAATTGGCCGAGCAGCTCTTCCCGCGAAAAAGCGGGGACGCTGTCCTGGACAGGCTCAACAGCGGCGGCTGCGGCAGCCACTTCAAGGGAAGCTTCAACCGTTCCCGCCACTTGTGCTGCCGGCTCCACGCATCCGAACAACAGGATGAGCGCCCCAGCCCACAGCACTGAGGAGCGTTCGATCAATGGATGCCTTTTGCGGCGAGCCAGCGCTCGGCATCCAAGGCAGCGATGCAGCCGGTTCCTGCGGCCGTGATGGCCTGTCGGTACGTCTTGTCGCAGGCGTCGCCGCTCCAGAAGACGCCTTCCACATTGGTGTAAGAGGATCCGGGCCGCGCGGCGACGATGTAGCCTTCCTCGTCGAGGTCGACCTGGCCGGCGAAGATGTCGGTGTTGGGCTTGTGACCAATGGCCAAGAAGAAGCCGGTGACGGGTAGGACGGTCTCCTCGCCGGTCTGATTGTTGCGCACTTTGGCGCCCTCCACCTGCTCCGCGCCGAGGATGTCGACAGTCTCGGTGTTCCAATGGATTTCGATGTTGTCCATGCCCATGACGCGGTGCTGCATCGCTTTGGAGGCGCGCATTTCGTCGCGGCGCACGAGCATGTGCACCTTCGTGCAGAGCTTGGCGAGGTAGCTGGCTTCCTCGCAGGCGCTGTCGCCGGCACCGACCACGGCGACCTCTTGGCCGCGGTAGAAGAAGCCGTCACACACGGCGCAGGCGGAGACGCCGCCGCCGTTGAGGCGCAGGCGGGTTTCGCTCTCGAGGCCGAGCCACTTGGCGGAGGCGCCCGTGGAGATGATGACGCTGTCGGCGCTGATGACGTGCTTGCCTTCCTCGATCTCGACGAGCTTCTTGTCGCCGCTGAAGTCCACTGCGGTGACCCAGCCGGTGCGCACGTCGGTCTCGAAGCGCTTGGCCTGGTTCTCGAGGTCGACCATCATGGCGGTGCCGTTGATGCCCTGCGGGTATCCCGGGAAATTGTCGACGTCGGTCGTTTCAGTC
>CBFHWV010000156.1:0-2640 GCA_965659565.1 uncultured Flavobacteriales bacterium | reverse complement strand
GTCCACTCCGCCAGACTTTGCCCCCGTGAACCTGCTGGAGGACGATGTCTTGACCTTGACGGCCTACTCCGATGCGCAGGAGGGACGAACGATTGCCGTTCGGAACCTCCGGGACGGTCAGGAGCTCCATCGGTGGACGGTTCCCGCTGAAATCGGTCCCCTGAAGCCACATTGGCGCATCCACCATCCGCTGCTGCTCGAGGACCGGTCGGTGGTGAGCTTCATCACGAACCGGTCGCCCCTGTTCCGGCTAGACGCGGCGTCCAACCTCTTGTGGCGACAGGACAGCCTGAGCTTTCACCACGCCATCAACCGCGCAGCGGACGGGAGCTTGTGGGTCTGCGCCATGCGTTGGGAGCGGGGCGGGCGGCACATCGCGTACCGGGGCCGCTACCGCATGGGCGACCGGACGGTGCATTTCTTGGACAACAGTGTGGCGCGCATCGACCCCGCAACCGGCCACATCCTCGAGGTGCACTCCATGGCCGAGGTGCTGCGGGACAATGGACTCGACCACCTCGTTCTCCGTTCCGGCGATGCCCAGGACCCGCTTCACCTCAATGACGTGGAGCCTGTATTGACCACCTCGGACCACATGCGGGAAGGCGACCTGTTCCTCAGTTTCCGCAATCTGCAATGTGTCATCCAGTATCGGCCCTCCACCGAGCAGGTGATTCGTGTGATTGACGGCCCATTGGCGTCCCAACACGACGTGGACATCGTGAACGACAGCACGCTGGTCGTCTTCAACAACAACGTGCAGGAGAACAATGGGGTCTACACGAACCGGGCGCACAACTACCCCGTTTCCAAGGACCAACAGGAGCTGGCGCATTACCATTCAGAGATCACCTTGGTAGACCTCGGAACGGGGGCGTTCACGCCCATCCTGCCTGAATTGATGGCGGCCAACGGCGTGATGACGGCGAGCGAGGGGCTGCAGGAGGCCCTGCCAGGTGGCTGGTGGTTCCTTGAAGAGCAGAATTCCGGCGAACTGTGGGTGGTCGGGTCAGAGGGTGTGCTCTACCACGACGTCCACGCGTCCCACCACGACGGCCATCACCACCTGCCGAACTGGACGCGGGTCTTGCCGGCCTTTCCCTGAACGTGATGGTCTGGCTTCTGATTTTGGTGTCGAGCTACCTGGGCTTCCTGTTGCTGCGCAGCCGGCTTTCGGTGTTGTCGCGGTTGGCCCTCGACAGCGTTCACTTGTTGGACGGCCTGCTCGAGCCGGGCGAGGACGACGAGAAGCTCGATGCGTTGGAGGACCGCACATCCAAGGTGCTCGTCTCCCTTCTGATTTTGCTCGCTTTGGCCCTCGCGGTGGTGTTGGTCTGCATGGCCCTTCCGTGGGCGTATGGACGGGCGATGGAACAACCGCAAGCCTTGGCTGCCTTTGGCCGTTGGCCAGGCATCTTCGCCCTCTCGGTCGGGGGCACGCTGAGCTTCGTGTTTCCGAAATGGAAGCCGCACGAAGGCGCTTACTCACCCCTCGACCAGCTGCTGCACCGCATTGCATTGGACCATCCGACCCTGCACCGTTGGCTCCACGACCGGGAGGTCCGGCGATGGCGCAAGCAAGGCGGGGAGAGGGAGCCGCGGTTTCTGTTGGTCACTGGGCTGGCCCGTTCCGGGACCACAAGCTTGTTGCAACGCCTGGAAGAAACGGGGGCGTTCAGCAGCCTCAACTACGCCAACATGCCCTTTGTGATGGCGCCGGGAACGTGGCGGCGGTTCTTCAAGCCGAAGACCGGCGAGCTCCAGGAACGCAGCCATGGTGACGGCATCCTGGTGGGGGCCAACTCTGTGGAGGCCTTGGAGGAGCCCTTCTTCCTCGCCCACACCGAGGGTGCGTTCGTGGCGGAAGACCATCTCGCGCCGCATGGGGTGGATGCTGAATTGCACGATCGGTACCTCGACTACCAAGGGCTGGTCTGCAGCGGCGGAACGACGTATTTGGCCAAGAACAACAATGCGCTGCTGCGCTACCCTTCCCTGCGCGAGCACAACCGGGAATTCACGGCGGTTTTGATGTTCCGAGAGCCTTTGGCTCACGCCGCGTCATTGCTGGCCATGCATCGCCGGTACACGGCCATGCAGGATGGCGACCCGTTCGTCCGGACCTACATGGACTGGCTCGCTCACCACGAGTTTGGCGGCGGCCACAAACCGTTTCGCTTCGGCAGAGAAACCGCAGCGGGCGTCCCGGACACCCTCGACTACTGGCTGGACCGGTGGACGGAGTATTACCGCCATGCCATGACGGTGGACGGTCACAGGCTGGTCTTCTTGTCGCACGCCACATGGAGTGCATCGCCCACGGCGGCATTGAAGGCGATTCTGGAGGTGGCAGAAGTTGAAGCGACAGCGCCGCCTCTGGAGCCGCACACCCGGCAGCGTCAGGTCGAGGAAACCGCGGACCCGAAGCGCCTCGAGGCGGCGCGTGCCGTGTACAATCAGCTCGTGGAGCGGGCGTTACATTTGGATTGACCCATGTTGGACAAGAATGGCATCGCGCGGCGCATCGCGCAGGAACTCCGGGACGGTTGGTACGTCAACCTCGGCATCGGCATCCCGACGCTCGTGGCCAACCACATTCCACAAGGCATTTCCGTGGAATTCCAAAGCGAAAACGGCATA
>CBFHWV010000155.1:0-2714 GCA_965659565.1 uncultured Flavobacteriales bacterium | reverse complement strand
CAAAGACGCCACCTCCGAGGTACATGCCATTCGGGCCCACTGTGATGTTGGCCGTGTTGACATTGAACGTCACATCGACGTTGCTCGGGGCTGCGGCTTCGACCACGATGGTGCCCACCATGCCGTTGACGGCATGAGACCCAATGCTGCAGTCGTACTGATACGTGCCCGGCGTATTGAGCGTGATCGTGCCCATGGACACCCCTCCAGCAGCGCCACTGTTGGCCCCCAAGGAGAAGGTTTCCGGGTTGTTCCACGTTTCTCCAAGCGTGCTGGACACACCGTTGACATTGTGAAACCCGCCCTCATTGAGGAACTCGATGGTTTCGCCTGCGGTCACCGTCAGGGTGGCAGGGTTGTAGTAGTAATTGCCGGCGAGGACGGTGTGGTCCTGCGCTTGGGCGAGGCCGAAGCTGAAAACGGCCATACAAAGCAGCAAAAGGTTGCGCATGTTGGTTGGGTTACGATTTGGTTCTTCCAAGAAGCCCCCAATATAGACCGACCTTTGTGTACATCGTACACCAAGTCTATCCACCCATTCTTCACAACGCCCTTCTCATTCCAAGCGATGAGGCTGAAGCACCCTGTAAACCGTCACGTTCGGAAGACAGCCTCTGCCCTGCTTCGAATACAAATTCGATTATACCGCGCGCTGCATGTCGCCTTCTCGGATGCTCAAATTGAGCAGTCCAGCCACAATGAGACTGAGCCCGGCGAGCACCATGGTCTGAACCACATCATCGCCCAGCAACGTCTTGTATGCCCAGTTGATGCCACCGAGGGCCGCCACAATTTGTGGCAGAACAATGAACATGTTGAACACGCCCATCCCCACGCCCATTTTGTTGGGAGCAATGGCACCAGAAAGCATGGCATACGGCATGCTGAGGATGCTGCCCCAAGCGAGCCCAATCAAGGCAAAGCTCCAATTCAGATTCCCCGCAGTCTCCGGTGTCCACCAAGACATACTGAGGAAGCCGACACCGCCGAGCACCAGGCTGACCAAGTGGGTCATCCGGCGATTCAGCCCCCTTCTGGAGGTCCACACCGACAGCACCAAGGCGAACACCATGCTGCTGAGGCCATAAATCCCCATGGCGCTGGACACCGCATTGGCGGCGTCATTGTAGGCCGCATTGAGCGCAGCGAAGTCATCTGCTCCTTGTTCTGGAAGCGGTGCACCAAACACAGATTCTGTCAAGGCGGGAGTGGCAAACGACCACATCGTGAAAAAGGCAAACCAGCTGAAGAACTGCACCCCTCCCAGCTTTCGCATCACCACGGGCATCTCCCGGATGAAGCTCAGGATTTCGGCCGCCCCGGCGCCAAACCCCTGGCTTTTTTCCTTTTCCCTTTGAAAGGCCTCCATGTCTTCTGGCGGCGCCTCGGTCGTGGTAAAGACCGTCACCAAAATGCTGGCGAGGAAGACAAAGGCCCCGATGGCAAACGCCACATAAACGCTGGGTGGGATCTGCCCTGCCCCCGCTTCATTGGCCACACCGAGTTTGGTGACAAACCAAGGCAGATTGGATGCCACCCAAGTGCCGATTCCGATGATGAGGGTCTGCAACACGAAGCCATAACTGCGTTGCTCCTCCGGCAATTTGTCGGCCACCAGCGCACGGAACGGTTCCATGCTGATGTTGATGCTGGCATCCAGCACCCACAGGAATCCCGCAGCCATCCAGAGGGCACTGCTGTAGGGAACGAAGAACAGCGCCAAAGAACTCAATACCGCGCCGAGCAAGAAGTAAGGCCTGCGACGCCCCCATCGGGGATGCCACGTCCGATCACTCAGGTGGCCAATGATGGGCTGCACAATGAGGCCCGTCAATGGCGCCGCAATCCAGAGCAACGGAATGTCATCCTTGGAGGCCCCGAGGGTCTGGAAGATGCGGGACATGTTGCCGCCCTGAAGGGCGAAACCGAACTGGATGCCCAGGAATCCGAAACTCATGTTCCAGATTTCCCAGAAGGAAAGCCGCTTGGTGTTCATGGAATGCCGAATGAAATGCCCCCGACCAAAGGGCCGAGGACATCAAATGTAAACCAGGTGGGCCATGAAGCCCTTGGCCTGAATCAGTCGCAATTCGTGTCGAAGACCGAGAGGAAATTCAGGAGGTCCGCAGCGCCAATCGTGCCGTCACCATTGAGGTCTCCCGCGCACGAAGCCCCTCCAAAGCTGAAGGTGCAGGTGCCGTTTTCTGTGTTGGCCGCAGGGGCAAAGTTGTCGGCATCCACGTATGTACAGCCCAAAATCACGCCCGTCTGGCATGCGACAGGATCCAACACATTCGCAGCCGCGTCGAATTCGACAAAATTGACGTCGGTGCACCCCGCCACGATCAGCTCTGAACAAGACCCGTCGTCGACATCTGCCGTGTCATCGAAATTCAAGTAAGCCGGATCGGTGCACCCACCGTAAAGGCAGCTTCCGTCCTCGACATTGGCCGCGATGTTGAAGTTCTGCGCATCGGGATAGGTGCACCCCGGCACGGCCGCCGTCAAACAGCTGGCCGCATCCGACACGTTGGCTTCCGGGGCGAACTCCAGGAAGCCAGGGTCCGTGCAACCGCTCACCAACGGCGTCGTGCATGTGCCGTCATCCGCGTTCGCATTGGCGTCAAATTCTAAATAGTCCGGACTGGTGCATCCCTCAAAGACACAGGAACCATCATCGACGGTTTTGGTCTCGTCGTAATTCTCTGCCTCGG
>CBFHWV010000154.1:0-2743 GCA_965659565.1 uncultured Flavobacteriales bacterium | reverse complement strand
TCGGCGGGCCGATGCTGTTCGTCAACAGCCACCTCTCCTGCTGCGCCAACGACGCCGGCCGCCAGGACCAGGTCGACGAGATGATGGCGTGGATCCGCGACGAGACCGCCCCCGGCGGCGCGGTGGCGCAGGGCACGCCCATCGTCTACGCCGGCGACCTCAACCTCGTCGGCTACGCCCAGCAGCTCGAGACGTTGCTGTCCGGCGACATCGTGCAGACCGACGTCTACGGCGTCGGCGCCCCGCCCGATTGGGACGGCACCGCCTGGGCCGACGCGTTGCCGCGGCAGACCCACGACCCGTTCACCTACACGTGGCGCGACGACGGCGATGGCAACTACCCGCCGGGCCGCCTCGACTTCCTGCTCTACTCCGATGCGGTGCTGTCGCTCGAGCACGGGTTCGTCCTGCGCTCCGAGGCCCTGCCGACCGACGTGCTGACCGCATCGGGGATGCTCGCCGACGATACCGGCGTCGCCTCCGACCACTTCCCAGTCGTCTGCGACCTCATGGCCACGGCGGTGGCTGCGGTGGACAGCGATGGCGACGGGCTGGACGATGCCGACGAACTGGCGCTCGGCACGGATCCCTTCGACGCCGACACCGACGGCGACGGCCTCACCGACGGCCTCGAGGTGGCGGCCGGCACGACCGATCCCCTCGCCGCCGACTCCAACGGCAACGGCTGCCCGGACGGCGAGGAAGCGCTCGGCCTCTGCGGCGGGTGCGTGGGCGACCTCAACGCGGACGGCACCGTCACCGTCGCCGACGTCCTCCTCCTCCTCAGCAACTTCGGCAACCCCTGCCCCTGAGAGCCCGGCGGCCACGCCGCTTGAGCGGCCTGCAGAAAAGGCCGCAGGTTTAGAAGGAAGGTGCTGCCGTTACTCGGCGTCCCGCAGACAGCGGACGGAAAAACCGAGGCGGGGAAGACTTTGGTATCGGCCGATGGTCGTGATGCCAGCGGACAGGCTGCGGTACCAAACGGCTCCACCCTCTTCTGTGGAACTCCACCAGTATCCGTTGACCCCTGCGTTGTTGAAGTCGCCAAACCCATTGTTCCGGTTGCCACCCGGCAACCCGGCAAAACCCATCTCATCCGTGCCGTTGCCATCCTCTTCCCATCCAGATGTCGCCTTGAGGACTGCACCGACGGAATCTGCCCCGAACACCAGTCCCACAACCGTTTCGAGGGTGGTCCATTCGTCATCCGAAGGGACATGCCAACCAACGGGACAAATCCCCCGCGCATCGGCCACAGCGTGCCCGTTGTACAGCCGACCATACGCTTCAAGGGCCAGCGCTTCATCGCAAGCATAGAAGTCCGGCGCAGACTCCGTGCAACTGGCGTCTTGCTCCCCGTAGACCGCTCCTGCCCCACTGCCGTTCTGGTCAGCTGCCGTCCATTGAAACCCAGTCAGTCCAAAGGGCAACGGATCGCCGTTCGCATAAGACTCCGTCCTGAGGTTTTCCGCGAACCAGCATTGCTCTCCCAACTGGAACACGTCGTAGAGGTACCCTTCCCATTCAACAGGCGCGCACACTTCTGGTGTGGGTTCCAAACACAAGGCCCCAAAGAGCTGCAACATTTCGAGCAAATCCGACGCCCCGATCAGCCCATCGGCATTGAGGTCCCCAGCGCAACCTGTGTCCACTCCAAAACATGACGCATCCGGGACATTGGCATACGGATTGAAATTCCAAGCCAAGGTGTCCATGCATCCCGGCAACTGACAACTGCCATCATCGAAGGTGGCGGCTGGATTGTAATTCTGGGCCAGGGCCAATGTGCAACCGGAAATGATCAAGCTGTCACACCAAGCCTGCTCCTGAGCGCTGGCCGCCATCCAACCGATGACCAACCCGAAGCCCATCGCCACCTTCAATTTCCAAGTCATCGGGCGAACTTAAGCTTCCACGCCGGAGTGCTTTCCAAGCAGAAACCGCCGGTGAACAAGACCCCGGTGGCAACCGCGGTCGTCTTGAACCACTGGCCAACACCATTTGCCTTGTCTATCATGACCGCATCGCCACGTTTGTCAGGCTAGATTCAGTGGTCGGTGAGGTGGTCGGCGAGCGGGAAGCGGAGGCGCGGGCCGTAGAGGCCTTCCGGGGTGCCCTCGCCCACCGAGATGGCCATGGTGACGGTGGCTTCCTGTGGGAGGCCGAAGAGGGTGCGGACCTTGTCGGGGTCGAGGCCCTCCATGGGGCAGCTGTCGAAGCCGGCGGCCTTGATGGCGAGCATGAATTGGGCGGCGGCCAGGGCCACGCTTTTGTCGGCCCAAGCGGCGCGGGCCTCGGAGGACATGTTCCGAACGTTGGCGGCCACCTTGTCGCGGTAATAGCTGGCGGTGCCGTCGTTGCCGGCCGCCTCGAAGTGGGCGACCATGGCGGCGGCGCGGGCGGCCAACAGGTCGGGGCGGCCGATGAAGAAGACCAGTTCAGCCGAGGTGGCTGCCGCGGGCTGCGAGAGGCACGCTTCCACGGCGGCCGCGCGGTGCGATGAAGACGGGCGGACCCAGTGGAATTCCCAAGGCTGCAAATTGTTGGAGCTCGGCGCCAAATGCGCGGAGCGCAGCGCGGAACGCATCACCTCTTCCGGAACAGCGGCATCCGAGAAGCGACGGACGCTGCGGCGCGCCTCCGCCAAGGATTCAAAGTCGAAGGCCGTCGTGGGGGCTGTGGGGTCCGTCATGGTTGGAGTACATTTCGCGCTTCGTCCTTGTTCGCATGGCCCACCGATCCT
>CBFHWV010000153.1:0-2783 GCA_965659565.1 uncultured Flavobacteriales bacterium | reverse complement strand
CGTGAGGTCCACCTCAGCGTGGCCGCCGACAGCGCTTGCCGGTTCGTGCAAGGGGCCGATGTGGTGGCCCTGTCGGTGGTGTCGTTGGACGGCGATCAAGCCACGCTTCAATTGACGCTCCCGCCCAAGTGGACGGGGGTGACGTGGAATGGCACCGCCGGTGAGACCTTGACATGGACGGGACCCGTGGGAACTCCGGTCACGTGGGAGGGGCAGTGGTTTCAGGGCCTCTTTTCCCTCTCCGGATCCGTGGATTGGTCGGCCCTGCTCGGGGCCGAATCGGGGTGCACCAATCCGGTGGCCGACAACTACGCTCCGACGGCAGAGCTTGACGACGGTTCCTGCACCTATCAGGGATTTTGCGGCACGGGAACGGTTTGGTCTTCGAGCACCGGCCAGTGTGAAGTGGCCAATCCATCCTGCCCCCAAGATGTCAACGGCGATGGGAGCGTGGGGGTGGCCGACATCCTGGTGTTGCTGTCCTATTACGGACTGGACTGCGTTGAATTCGCGGATTGACCCGCAATTGCCGACCTTGGGAACATGACCGGCGGCGCCCCATCTCATCCGAAGTACCCGCATTTGCTGCAGCCGCTGGACGTGGCGGGCATGCGGATGCCCAACCGCTCCATCATGGGGTCCATGCACATGGGGCTCGAGGAGGAGCCAGGCGGCTTCACCAAGCTGGCCCGGTTCTATGCGGAGCGGGCCGAAGGCGGGGCCGGCCTGATCGTCACCGGCGGCATCAGCCCCAACCGGGCCGGTCGCCTCGCCCCCCATGGCGCCACCTTGATGCGCGCCTCCCAAGCGGCGAAGCACCGCGAGGTCACCGACGCGGTCCACGCCTCCGGCGGCCGCATCGCCTTGCAAATCCTGCACGGCGGGCGCTACAGCTACCACCCATTTTGCGTGGCCCCCTCCAAGGGCAAGGCGCCCATCAGCAAGTTCAGCCCCTGGGCCCTCAGCGGCCGGGGCGTAGAGCGCACCATCGAATCCTACGTCCGCTGCGCATTGCTGGCCCGCGAGGCCGGCTATGACGGCGTGGAGATCATGGGGTCGGAAGGCTACCTGATCAACCAATTCTTGGTGCGGCGCACCAACCGCCGGACCGATGAATGGGGCGGCGCGTTCGCCAACCGCGTGCGGTTCCCCGAAGAGATTGTGTCGCGCATCCGCCAGGCCTGCGGGCCGGACTTTGCCATCATGTACCGCCTGAGCATGCTCGACCTCGTGGAGGAGGGCAACGGGTGGGGCGAAGTGGTGGAGCAGGCCCAGGTCATCGAGGCCGCCGGCGCCGACATCATCAACACGGGCATCGGCTGGCACGAGGCCCGCATCCCCACGATCGCGGCCATGGTGCCGCGCGCCGGATTCGCTTGGGTGACCAAGAAGCTCATGGGCCAAGTCGGCGTTCCGCTGGTGACCACCAACCGCATCAACATGCCGGAGGTGGCCGAGCAGGTGCTGGCCGACGGCTGTGCCGACCTCGTCTCCATGGCGCGCCCGTGGCTCGCCGATGGCGACATCATCGCCAAGGCGGTGGAGGGCCGCGAAGCCGAGATCAACACCTGCATCGCGTGCAATCAGGCGTGCTTGGACCGCACCTTCAAGGGCAAGGTGGCGGGCTGCGTGGTCAACCCGCGCGCCGGCCGCGAAACCGAATTCGCCAAGGCCGCTCCGCGGGGCCTCGAAGGCCGCTACGCGGTGGTCGGCGGCGGCCCGGCGGGCATGTCCACCGCCCTCGAACTCGCCAAGCGCGGCGCCACCGTCGACCTCTACGAGGCCAAGGCCGACCTCGGCGGCCAGTTCCTGCTCGCCCGCCAGATTCCCGGCAAGGAGGAGTTCGCCGAAACCCTGCGCTACTACCAGCATGAACTCGGCCGCCATGGCGTGCGCATCCACCTCAGCACCCGCTTCGACGCCCAAAACATAGACGCTGCCCAGCAGGCCGGCGAGCCGTTCCAGGCCATCGCCTGGTGCGCCGGCATCCGCCCGCGCATTCCCAAAATCCCCGGATCAGACCTGCCCATCGCCGTGCCCTACGACCAGGTGCTCAACGGCGAGGCCGAGGTCGGCCAGCGCGTCGCCCTCATTGGCGCCGGCGGCATCGGATTCGACGTGGCCGACTTCCTGTCGCACCCCCACGGCGAAGACACCGTCGAGGGCTTCCGCAAGAGTTGGGGCATCGACGGCACCCTCGAACACGATGGCGGCCTCATTGAACCGCAGCGCCCGGACAATGGTCGCACCCTCTATCTCCTGCAGCGCAAGGAGGGCAAGCCCGGCAAGGGCCTTGGCAAGACCACGGGCTGGATCCACCGCCTCACGCTCCGCTTCCGCGGCGTCCAGGCCATCCCCGGCGTGACCTACAAGGCCATCGAGCCCAACGGACTCCGCATCGAAGTCGGCGGAAAGGAGCAGTTTCTTGAGCTCGACACGGTGGTCTTCTGCTCGGGCCAACTCTCCAACAACGAGCCGGTCGACGCCCTCGAGGCCACCGGCATCCCCGTCACGGTCATCGGCGGCGCCAAAGAAGCCTATGGCATCGACGCCGAGCGCGCCATCCGCGAAGGCTTCGAGTGGGCCCGCTCATTGTAAGCCGTCTGAAAATCAGGCCGTAACCGCCCAAGCACCCACAAATTGGGGCGCCGAGGCCCAAGCGATTTGGCGCCCCACCCCCGAAATTGGAGGCATGAACCGAACCTACTTGCTTGTCTTTTGCTTTTTCGCTCCCACGATCCTCATGGCGCAGGACACCACCAGCTGTGCCACCCAAGAAGGAC
>CBFHWV010000152.1:0-2791 GCA_965659565.1 uncultured Flavobacteriales bacterium | reverse complement strand
TGTGACCCCGATGTCGTGGCAATTCGGAAAGCAAAAGGAATGCTCCCATTCCTCTGGCCCTACGACCTCAATGATCGACCAGTCTACCTGGACTTGGTTAATGGCCTGGTAGTAGGTGTTGTTGGCCACGTTCGCGGCATCGGCATTGCCGGTGATGTACACCTCGTGAGAATCGATGGAGTGCGACTGGGCCAACGCCACCGCGGGCACCATGGTGAGAAGAAGAAGGAGGCGAATCATGTGTTGAAGATAAGGAGGTCAATGCGTTCAGCGGACGACGAGCGGCTTGCGCCAACCCCATTCGGCGACGTCCACGACATAAAGGCCGCTCGGCAGACCGCTGAGGTCGAGGGTGGCCTGCGGGCCAACGTCGCTGTGGGTGGCCACCACCCGGCCTTGGCCGTCGCGGATGCGGGCTTGCCAGTCCCCGTCGTCGGCTGAATGCACGAGGGTGACCTGTCCCTTGTCGGCCGGATTTGGGTACATCCGCACCGCCTTCGCCAGCTGCTCCCGGATGTCGCTGGTGTAGTCGTACTCGCCACACTGGTCGGGGTAGTCGGCGCAGATCCAAGAGGAGAGGGCGCCCGCGACGGTGGACAGTGTCACGTCGTACGCATCGTTGTCCGTCACATGGGGCACGTGGCCTGCGCCCTCGATGGTGGTGAAGCAATGGGTCAACCCCACAGCGTCGGCTTGTTCGTGGAGGGTGGCGCTGCCGTCCACCTCCGTCACCGGGAATCCCATCAGGGTCACTTCGCCCGTTCCATAAGGCACGGTGCCGTCAGCTGTGCCATGAACCGACACGAGGTTCTCGTCGCCAGCCTGAATCCAGTCGGCATCTTTGAGGGCGCCCGAGATGTTGAACACGCCCGCCACCTGGGAGCTGTATCCGGGATTGCCCGATTCTCCTTCCAGTCCGCCGCCCATGCCAGGTGCGCTCTGGTCGATGTTGGCCGGGATCTCGGCATCCTCGTCCACATAGGCGTGGTGCACGGCGAGAAAGCCGCCAGCTGAGACGCCGCCCATGTAGATGCGGTCGGGATCGATGCCCCACGGATTGCCATCCTCTTCGACCGACTTGCGGAAGTAGCGCACTGCGGCGCGGCCATCGTGGACGCCGCGCCAAACGGCCTTGACCAATTCATTTTCCAGATCCAGCAAGTTGGCGATGCCCAAGCGGTAGGAGAAGCTGGCCACCGCATAGCCCATGCGGGCAAAGTCCTCGCAAAGGGGCACCACGTCGAGGCCGTCGTTGGAGCCACTCAGAAAGAAACCGCCATGGGCGATCAGCAGCAGGGGACGATTTGTGTCGCTGTTCCCCACGGCTTCGTAGAAGTCGAAATCGAGCTCGGTGTCGATGCCGAGCGCATCGAGGTTGCTTCCGTAGACGTGGCCTTCTGACACCGAGACGTTGTCGTAGGCAGAGGTGTAGCGGTAGCGCTCTCCGTCACAGTCGGTTTGGGCGAGCAAGGCAAAGGGGCACGCAGAGAGGGCCACGAGAATGCAGGCGAATCGTGTCATGAAGGTTCTCAGTTCAAGGGAGGACCCAAACTACAGTCGAGGAAGCTTCAGCCCAAGAGCGACACTTTTACTGTGCCATTCAATACTCAGGCAGCGAGGCTTAACCTTGGCATGGAAATAGGCCTTCCGGCGTCTGTAAAACCATCTTCATGTTCAAGACCCCTTCGATTCTCCTCGCTCTCCTCTGCGGATTGACTCTGCAAGCCTCGGCGCAGGACGGTCCCATCGTCCGAACGAACCTCACTGACTTGGTCGTCGGCCGCTACTCCCTTGGTGCGGAATTCATCCTCAATCCCCAGCTGTCCGTTGGACTTGACGTCGACTACATCGCGCGCGGCGTGTTCGTGGGGTCGGACCATCCATGGTATCCCGGGGGGTACTCCGACAAGCGGGGCGTCATCCTCGAGCCGCAGGTGCGGTGGTATCCCGGCGCAGAGTCTGGTCGCGGCACGTACACCGCCCTGTCCGGATTCTTCGGGCATGCCCGGTACGATCGGGTGGATGGAGAACCGTGGGGTGTGGCCCCGCCGGAATGGATGGCCGGGGGCGCATCTCTGCATCTGGGCCATCAGTTGAGCCTCGGCCGGGTCCTGCTCGACGGATACCTGGGCGGAACGTGGACTTCTGAGGACGACATGGGCATTTTCTATGAGGACCTGCCGCTCTTTCCCCAAGCGTCGGGACTGCGCGTTTCCGGCGGTCTCCGCCTCGGTTTCAAGGCAGGCGGCCGGCGATGAAGCCGGTGGTCCAGGCGGCCTGAAAATTGAAGCCGCCGGTGATGCCGTCTACATCGAGGACCTCGCCAGCGAAATGCAGGCCGGGCACGACCCGGCTCTCCATGGTGTTGAAGTCGACCTCGCCGAGGGTGACGCCCCCACAGGTCACGAACTCTTCTTTGAAGGTGGTCTTGCCGGCGACCGTGTAGGTGTCGTTGAGCAGGCCGTTGATGAGCCGGTTGCGCGGCTTCTTGCCGAGCTCCGCCCACGGGGCGTCGGGGTCGATGCCGGCCTTCTCCAGCGCGTGAATCCAGAAGTTCTTCGGCAGGTCGAAGGGGCAGGCGTTGGCCATTTTCTTCTTCAGCATGCTGGGCAGGTTCTCCTCCAATTGTGCCAAGACCTCCGCCTCATTAATCACACCAATCCAGTTGACCTGGATGGTGAATCCGTAGTCGCGCTCGGCCAGCTCGCGGGCGCCCCACGCGGAGAGTTTGAGGACGGCCGGGCCGCTCATGCCCCAGTGGGTGATGAGCACCGGGCCCTGGTGGGACAGC
>CBFHWV010000151.1:1552-2841 GCA_965659565.1 uncultured Flavobacteriales bacterium | reverse complement strand
CATCACAAAAGACGGGTGGCCCGTGGCGCAACCGAGGTTGACCAAGCGGCCTTCCGCGAGAAGGATGATGTCGTTGCCGTCCACCGTGTACTTGTCGACCTGCGGCTTGATGTTGTCGTGGGTTGAACCGTAATTCTCCTTGAGCCACGCCACATCGATCTCGTTGTCGAAGTGTCCGATGTTGCAGACGATGGCCTTGTCCTTCATGGCGCGGAAGTGCGCCTCGGTCACAATGTCCTTGTTGCCCGTGGCCGTCACCACGATGTCAGCCTCGGCGCAAGCGTCGACAAACTTCTTGACCTCGTAGCCTTCCATGGCCGCCTGCAGCGCGCAGATGGGATCAATCTCGCTGACGATCACGCGGCAACCCGCGTTGCGGAGGCTGTCTGCGGAACCCTTGCCCACGTCACCGAAGCCCGCGACACAGGCGACCTTGCCGGCCATCATGATGTCGGTGGCGCGGCGGATGGCGTCCACACAGGACTCCCGGCAACCGTACTTGTTGTCAAACTTGCTCTTCGTCACGCTGTCGTTGACGTTGATGGCGGGCATCGGCAGGGTGCCGTTCTTCTCCCGCTCGTAGAGGCGCAACACACCCGTGGTCGTCTCCTCGGAGATGCCCTTGATGCCGGCAGCAAGCTCGGGATGCTGGTCCAAAATGACGTTGGTGAGGTCACCGCCGTCGTCGAGGATCATGTTGAGCGGCTGGCGCTCCTCTCCAAAGAAGAGGGTCTGCTCGATGCACCACTCGTACTCCTCCTCGGTCATGCCCTTCCAGGCGTAGACCGGGATGCCGGCGGCAGCAATGGCCGCGGCGGCGTGGTCCTGGGTGGAGAAAATGTTGCAGCTGGACCAGGTCACGTCGGCACCGAGCTCCACGAGGGTCTCGATGAGCACCGCCGTTTGGATGGTCATGTGCAAGCAACCGGCAATGCGGGCTCCCGCGAGGGGCTTCTCATTGCGGTAACGGTCGCGCAGGGCCATGAGACCAGGCATCTCGGCCTCGGCGAGTTGAATTTCCTTGCGGCCCCATTCGGCGAGGTTGATGTCCTTGACCTTGTAAGGCAGTGCGGTCGTGGTGTTGGTGACGCTCATGCGTGTCTGGAATTTGCGGCAAAGATAGCCGTGGCTTTGGTGCTGAAAAACAGGAACATCACAGCTTTGCCGCCGTTTTGTTTCCTTGCGCCTTCCATGCCCGGAATTCCCTTCTCCATGCCCCTTGCCGACGGCCCCCATCCTGTGGTCGGTTGCCCGGCCGTCGGGGACATCCGGACCCAACGCGCCGCTGT
>CBFHWV010000151.1:0-1545 GCA_965659565.1 uncultured Flavobacteriales bacterium | reverse complement strand
TCCATGCCCCTTGCCGACGGCCCCCATCCTGTGGTCGGTTGCCCGGCCGTCGGGGACATCCGGACCCAACGCGCCGCTTTGGCCGACTTGTTGGACCAAACGGGCTGGCCTGCGGCCCACAAGGAAGCCACCGGCCGCCCGCGCATGGGCGCCGATCACTGCAGCTTCTCCCATGGCGGCGGCTGGGCCATGGCCGCCCGCCACGCCCGCCCAATCGGCATCGACGTCGAAGCGGCTTCGGAACGGCTGCTCAACGTGGCGCCGCGGTTTTGTGGCGACCTCGACCAACCCGTTCTCGCGCACTTCGGCGAAGGTCGCGACACCCTGTGTCGACTGTGGACCGCCAAGGAGGCCGTCTTCAAGGCATTTGGCACCTCGGTCGATTTCCTGACGGGCATCGAATGGACGGACGTTCAAGACTCGGAGGCCCACCTGGTGGCCGTCCAACACCAGCGACACGTGCACCTCACCTGGCACCCGCTCCCCGGGGCGCCCGACTTGAACCCGGTTTGGCTGGCCGTGGCCATCGCCAAAGTGCAGGCATGAAAAAAGGCGCCCCGGATGGGACGCCTTGAATGGGTTTGGGATGGCCGAAGTCTCAGCGCTCGATGCCCTTGTGGCGGCGCTCGTCAGAGACGGTCAGCTTCTTGCGGCCCTTCCGACGGCGGGCAGCCAAGACGGCACGACCAGCAGCCGTGGACATGCGCTCGCGGAATCCGTGCTTGTTGCGACGCTTGCGAACTGAGGGTTGAAATGTCCGTTTCATGACGAATGGGTTTCGAAAATCGGGAGCGCAAAGATAGGCAAGGACTTGAGAAAACCTGCGTTCTGGCCAACAGAACCATTCGCGCCCCTCGAACGGGCCCAATTTCGGGCGCGGAGTAGTTTTGCCCACCATCCGGAAAGCGCTTTTCATTGGCCCGACGCCGCTCCACCCCTTCTAACCCCAACGCGGAACCTCCCCGCAAAGGCAAACTGAACCGCGACGGCTTCCGTCAGTTCGGGCGCGTGGCCCCGTATTTGCGGCCCCACCGCATCAAGTTCGCCGTCGGGCTGGTGCTCATCACGGTCTCTGGCGTCCTGACCCTGGTCGTCACGCGACTGTGGGGGCAGCTGGGCGGTGTGGGCGTGGACCCCACTGCCGGCAGTGCTGGATTTGACCTGCCCCTGCCCATCGATCCGGGGAACCTCCAGCACATCGGCCTCGCCATTTTCGCGGTGCTCGTCGTGCAGAGCACGTTCAGCTTCATCCGCATTTGGCTGTTTGGTGAAATCACGACGCGGATGCTCAAAGCGCTGCGCGAAGATGCCTTTGCCAGCATGATCACCCAGCCGATGGCCTTCTTCGACACCCGCCGGGTGGGCGACCTCGGCAGCCGCATCGCCGCCGACATCGAGGCGATCCGCGACACCTTCACCGTGGTCCTGGCCGAGCTCATCCGCCAGTCCATCATCATCGGGGGCGGCCTGCTGGCGCTGATGACCTTCAGCTGGAAGTTGACCCTGTTGATGCTCGGCACCCTGCCGGTGGCCATGCTCGCCGCG
>CBFHWV010000150.1:0-2853 GCA_965659565.1 uncultured Flavobacteriales bacterium | reverse complement strand
GATCTCCAAGTTGGCCACGCGCTTTCCGGTGTGCTCCCCGTGACAGCCCTTGCATTCGTGCACACCCCATTTGGCCTGCTCTTCCGCATAGCGCAATTCCATGAACCGACTGACCGGGTGGCGGTCATTGGGCCGGTTGTGGCAATCTTGGCAGGCTGCATTGTCCACCTCAGCATAGCCCACCGGCACCCAGTCTGCATCGTGGAACCCCATGAGCGTCTTGGCGTTGTGCCCCAATTGCTGGCGCAACGAGCCCGGTGCCTCCCGGTGACAGGACTCGCAGGAAAGGCTCTCGTGGGAGGTGTTCATCGGCCCTTTGGAGCGGAACCCCAGCGCAGGTGGGATGGCCCACAAACCGATGAAGACGGCGGCCAAGACCAAGGCGAGGTTGACGACTTCTGACCTGGCGCCGCGGGGAGAGCGGATGACGGGCGGAGTATTCCCGCTCGCTTGGCTGATGCAGGTGAGCACTTCATCTCCTGCGCCCCGTTCTTCGCGTCCGCACTGAACGGTGCCGGATTGCAAGGTGACCCGACAGGCGCCACACGCGCCCACTCCGCATGCGTGCGGCAACACGACGCCCGATTCCAGAGCGGCCTCCAGCAGGGTGCTGTTGGCGCGTTGTTCGATGCGCATGGGCCGGCGCCATCGGGAGGTCCAGATGAAGGCACCCGCATGGCCTTTTGGGGGCACGGAAATCCCATACTTCTCGGTCTCGATGAGGTCGGCCGGGATGCCGATGTCGGTGAGGATGCGCTCGCCGGCATCGACGAGGCCGGGAGGACCGCACAAGTAGTGGGCAGCTCCGGGCTTTGATTCAGCAACCACAGCGGGACGGATGTCGCGCCCAAACACCTCGACCAGGCGGATGTATCCCTTTTCGTGGAGCCGGCGGAAATCGGCCCCGTACATCGCGCTTTCCGCATCGTGGTTGGCCAGGATGACGGTGGGAACGATCCGGGCTTCAAAGAGCGGGTCGAGCAGGTTGCGGAATGGCGTGATCCCGCTGCCACCGGCGATGAAGATGTGGTCCTCAGGGCCTTCGATGAGGGAGAAGTCGCCGTAGGGACCCGCCATGCTCGCCTTCAGGGGGCTGTCCAAATCTTGCAGGAGGGCGGAAATGCCGTCTGGCCCGGCCTTCTTGACCCCGAGCAACACCCCGCGCCCATAAGCGGCGACAATGGAAAAGGCACTCCGCCGTTTCGCGCCACGGACCTTGACCTCCAAGACAATGAACTGTCCTGGCTTGAAGGTGATGCGGCCGTGCAATGGCACCACTTCGACCTCCACCGCATCGGGTGCAAGCGCATGACGGGGTCGAATCAGGACGGTCCTCCACATGACGCAATTTTACTTCTGAGCGGCCAGTGCCCAGATGACTTCGGTCATGAGGACCCGCTTTTTCCCCTACAGGTGTGAAGATATGGGCCCGCCCATGAGCCTGACTTCGCAGGGGAAGAGGGGCATTGTAGTTTCGTGTTTCGCCGTTCTGGGTTCAATCGGTTGGTTCCGGACTGAACCGCAGGGCGCTCAAGCGGTTGAACACCTGATGGAACCGAACAAAAAGGACCCCAAGAAGTCGGCCCGGCCGAACCTCAATTTTTACTGGGTATATGCTGGCATCGGCGCCTTGCTCATTGCGATGATCCTGTCCGGGTCGTCCTCCTCTGCGGGAAGCGTCAGCTTTCAGCAGCTGATCGCCAAGGCCGAAAGCGGAGAGTTCCGCAAGCTCTCCCACAATGGCATGGTCGCGGAGGCGTGGTACACGGATGCGGCCCGGGACTCCATCATGAAGGGCAAGGAGCGCGGCCCGCTGGGCGGGGGCTTCATCCAAGGCGCAGACCTGGTGGTGGAGATTCCACCTTCCGAGAAAAACATCGACCGATTGGACCAGCTTTCGGCAGACGGGGTGGTTCCGGTCACGTACAACCGTCCCAATGAATGGGGCCAGCAGCTCATCTTCTACATCATTGTGCTCGCCGTCATGGTGGGGGTGTGGATGGTGCTCATGCGCCGGCTCGGCGGTGGCGGTGCCGGAGGGAGCCAGATTTTCAATGTCGGCAAGTCCCGCGCCCAACTCTTTGACAAGGAGAATTCCACCCAGGTCAACTTCAAGGATGTGGCCGGATTGGATGGGGCCAAAGAGGAGCTCGGAGAGATTGTCGAATTCTTGAAAAACCCAGCGAAGTACACCGACCTCGGGGCCAAGATTCCCAAAGGTGCGCTGCTCGTCGGCCCTCCGGGAACGGGAAAGACCCTGTTGGCCAAAGCGGTTGCCGGTGAGGCCAAGGTGCCGTTCTTCTCGCTCAGCGGCTCTGACTTTGTGGAGATGTTCGTCGGGGTGGGGGCCAGTCGCGTTCGGGACCTGTTCAAGCAGGCCAAGGAAAAGAGCCCTTGCATCATCTTCATCGACGAGATCGACGCCGTGGGCCGTGCCCGCGGGAAGAACGCCAGCATCGGCTCCAACGATGAGCGGGAAAACACCTTGAACCAGCTCCTGACCGAGATGGACGGGTTTGGAACCAACAGTGGGGTCATCATTTTGGCGGCCACCAACCGGGCGGACATCTTGGACCGCGCGCTGATGCGGGCGGGGCGGTTTGACCGACAGATCTATGTCGACATGCCCGACCTCAAGGAGCGGGAGGCCATTTTCGAGGTGCACCTCCGCCCCCTCAAAACGGACGACAGCATCGATGTCGATTTCTTGAGCCGCCAGACGCCGGGCTTCAGTGGCGCCGACATCGCCAACATCTGCAACGAGGCCGCCTTGATTGCTGCCCGGCGGGATGCGGACAAGGTGGGGAAGCAGGACTTCCTCGACGCTGTGGACCGCGTCGTGGGGGGCTTGGA
>CBFHWV010000149.1:0-2936 GCA_965659565.1 uncultured Flavobacteriales bacterium | reverse complement strand
TGCGGTGTGGAAGGCGTTGGCGGAGCGCATCCAAGTTTGGCCCACCGCCATTCCGCTGGACATCACGCAAACCACGTTTGAGCCAGCCCTGCGCGAATGGCTGGGCTTGGAAGGTGCGGACGAAGTGCTGGGCGGCATGACCCTCATGGGGGCCTTCAAGAAAACCCCGGCCAGCATCCAGCACCGCTTCCTGTTCACCGGGCTTGACCTCACTTGGGATGCCAGCGAGGACGCGTTTGTCAGCGGCGAAAACGGCATCGGCATCGTCTCGATGGACAAGCAGCCGATTTTCCGACGGATTCCCGGGCGCATCGAATGGGCGCTCGGTGGAGCAGGGGGCATCCTCCGGATGTACCTGCACCTCGACGACGAGAATTGGTACTACTTCGAATACCGGAACGGGGTGATGAACATCACGAGCAAAGACCAGCTCTTCATCGATGCCATCACCGAGCTCAAGGACGACAAGCGCCGAATCAAGGAAGACAACCAGCGGTTCATCTACCAGGTGTTGCCGTCGCGGTCGCGCAGAAACGAATTTGTGGACCGATTCCCGGAGTTCGATTAACGCTCATCGTCCCAAGTGCGCTGTATTTTGGAGAGACCATGACTGGACTGAAGCTGCCCATGTGGACCCTCGCGGTGTTGGCTTGGCTGTGGGCCATGCCGGCTGAGGGCCAATGGCAGCTCGCCTCGCCAGACCCCATGGTCCAAGGCTTCACCAATTTTTTGGGCCAGGGGTTGAGTTTTGTGGACTTCAACCTCGACGGTTGGGATGACCTGACCGTTCCGGACGCGACGGGCGCGGTGCATTTCCACGCAGGAGGCCCCAACGGGTTCACGGAGGTCAACCTCGGCATCACGCCTTCCCTTGGACGCCCCACTGCGGTGGTCTGGCTGGACATCGACAACGACGGAGACCGCGATTTCCTGATGACAAGCTCCATGTCCATCTCCTTTTTCGGGGGCGCCACCTTGGTCTCCCGCAGTGAGGTCTGGATCAACGAGGAGGAGGGCTTTGTCGACCGCACCACCGAGTGGGGGTGGGACATCTTGGAAAACCGGCCCTGTACCGGTGTTGCCTTCCACGACATGGACGGAGACGGGGACCTCGATGGCATGGTGTCCAATTACGCCTTGCCCTGCTCCGACCTCTGGTTGACCGAAAACGTCCTGTTCCAACAGGAGGACAGCACCTTTTTGGATGTGAGCGTGGCATCGGGCATTGCCAATGGGTTGACCCCCACGTTTCAATCCGTGTGGATGCACCTCGATGGCGACAGCTTGATCGACCTCTTCGTGATCAACGATGCCGGTGTGGAAGGCGGTTGCACCCCCACCAACGAGGCCTACCTCAACCATGGCGACGGCACGTTCACCGAAGCTTCAGCGATGTTGGGTCTGGACGTGACCATGTCGTCCATGTCCTCCACGGTGGGTGATCCCGATGCGGATGGGCAAGAAGAGGTGTTTGTGACCAACCAGAGTCCGGAGCCGTTTTACACCTATCCGCAGGTCTCGTCCGCGTTTTTTGACCGCGACACTTCGGGGGTGTTCGAGGAGGCCTCTGCAGCAGCAGGCTTGGCCCTCGACCGTTGGTCGTGGAGTGCGACGTGGGTGGACGCCGATTTGGACGGATGGGACGACCTCATGGTGGCCACGTACCCGTTTCATGTGCCGGGGGATGGGACGGACACCGAGTTCTATGAGAATTACTGGATGCAGCACCCTGGGGCGGGGTTGAACACCGGGGAAGCGGCCTATTCCGACCACCCCACGGAATGGCCGGGGGAACAAGCCCCGCTGTTTTGTTTGGTGCGCGGAGACCTCGACCAGGACGGGGATCCGGACATGGTGGGGTTGGGGACAGGACAGTTTCTGACGGTGTGGGACAATGCCCGAGAGGAGAGCCACCCGGACCACCACGGGATGACCGTGTCGGTGTGCGGCACGCATTCCAATTCCGAAGCCATCGGCACCCGGGTGGTGGTCCATGCCAATGGCCACGCCCAACAGCGGGTGTTGCGCGCCGGGGAGGACCTGTTTGCCCAACACAGCTCCACCCAGTTTTTTGGACTCGGCACTGCAGCAGCGGCCGACAGTGTGGAGGTATTCTGGCCCAATGGCGACCGTGAGGTCCACCTCAGCGTGGCCGCCGACAGCGCTTGCCGGTTCGTGCAAGGGGCCGATGAGGTGGCCCTGTCGATGGTGTCGTTGGACGGCGATCAAGCCACGTTGCAATTGACGCTCCCGCCGAAGTGGACGGGGGTGACGTGGAATGGCACTGCCGGTGAGACCTTGACGTGGACGGGCCCCGTGGGAACCCCGCTCACTTGGGAGGGCCAGTGGTTCCAGGGCCTCTTTTCCCTCGCGGGATCCGCGGATTGGTCGGCACTGCTCGGGGTCGAATCGGGCTGCACCAATCCAATGGCCGACAACTACGCGCCAACGGCAGAATTTGACGACGGGTCCTGCGCCTATCCAGGATTTTGCGGCACGGGGACGGTGTGGTCCGACGCGGCCGAGCAATGCGTGGTGGCGCAACCGCAATGCCCAGCGGATTTGAATGGCAGTGGTGCAGTGGACATCCCCGACATCCTCACGATGTTGGAGGCCTTTGGCTCCAATTGTCAGGGGCAACCCGAGGACGACTGAACATCCGAGTCGTTGCATTGACATTATCGATTCGTTGGTCTAATTCATTGGTTCTTACAACAGAACCGCTGGACTTTTAGACATGCGCCAATTCATGCTGATTCTGTGGCTGTTGCCTGGGCTTTTGTTTGCACAAGACAACGCCCAATACGACCCTGACTTCGATGACAATGCGTGCTACACCATCATGGATGTGTTGGCCTTGCTCATCATTCTGATGCCCGACGATGCCGGCATGGATTCTCCAAACCCGAATTATGATCCCGATTCCGATGGCAACG
>CBFHWV010000148.1:0-2944 GCA_965659565.1 uncultured Flavobacteriales bacterium | reverse complement strand
TGGATGGATGAGGAACAAGGAGAAGCCGTTTAATTTGACCCCATGAATCGCATTTGCCTCACCGCATTGTTCACGGCCATGGCCGTGTCCCTCTCCGCCCAGAACGTCACGGGCAAATGGAAGACCATCGATGACGAAATCGAGGGTCGCGTCAAGAGCATCGTGGAGATCACCGAGCGCGATGGCCAATACTTTGGCACCGTGGTCGAGTTGTTCCGCCTTCCCGACGAGGACCAGGATCCCCACTGCGACAAGTGTGGAGACGACCGCAAGGACCAACGCGTGCTGGGAATGGAGATCGTCCGTGGCATGATGGCCAAGGACGGCGAATGGGACGAGGGCACCATCTGTGACCCCAAGAATGGCCGCATCTACGATTGCAAGATGTGGTTTGACGAGGGCGAGCCTAACGTCCTGAAGGTGCGCGGATACTGGGGATTCCTGTACCGCACGCAGGAGTGGATCCGGCAGTGATCCTGGCACCCCGACGGGGCCGGATTCAGGAGCGGGTCCCCAGGATGCGACGCTGAACGAGGGCTTTTCCCTCAGGAACCAGGTTCAGCCACCAGGCGCCTGACCCCACCCACAGGGTTGCGATGGCCCCTTTGGCCAGCACGCCAAGAGCCGGGTGCCATTCCGGTGTCCAGAGATGGAGGGCTTGGCCCGGCAAGGCGACGAGCATCACGATGAACAGGCTGTGCAGGTTGGGCGTCCATTGTCGCCAAATCTGCCAGACCACCACTTGACGGACGATGACGGCAAACAACATGGCGCTCAGGGTCGCCAGGGCTGCGCCCCAGAGCCCGAGCCCGAGCCCGCTGTCTGGAATCATCCAGAGGTTCAGTGGGATCGCGATGGCCACCATGCCCCAATGGATGCCGATGGTTTTCCTGAAGTGGTCGGACTGTCCCAACAGGACTTGGGAGCCCAAGGCACTGCCCTGCAGCATGCGGACCGCACCGGCAGTGAGGATGACCCACTCCAATCCGCGAAATGCGGGGGGCAGAAGCCGGTTGATTTCCGGTGTGGCGGCCCAGATGCAGCTGAGGATCCACCCGGCTGTGAGCAGCAGGCTGCGGTGGGTCAACCGGACCAGCCGCCAGGTTTCGGCCTCATCCTGTCGGTGAAGGGATTGCGAAATGAGGGGTTGCAGCAAACGTTGGAAGGCCCGTTGGGGAACTTGGGTGACCGCCGCGATGAAGAGGGCGACGGTAAAGGCGGGCACTTGTCCCAAATCGAGCAACCTGCCGACCATGATGATGTCGATTTGACTCAGGATGACCAGCGCGCTCGCGCCCAAAATCATGGTGGCCCCATAGGTGCGGACTTCTCGCCGTTGTTCTGGTGAAGGCAGGCCGGTCCAGCGCAGTTGGAATTGGTTGGCCAGACTTTGTGCGATAAGGGCCAACAGTACGAGCCCATTCAATGCCACAAAGGCCGGCAGGAACAGGGGGTCGCCCAGCCATCCCAAGCCCAAGGCGACAGCGAGGGCGAGGTAGCCGAATTTGAAAAAGGTCTCCCGCGCAAACGTGGCGAAGGCCGTTTTGAGTCGGGTCGACAGGAATCCTGCGAAATACCCTTGTGCGGCTTGAATGCCGGCGAGGATGGCAATGGGCCGAACGGCGGCGCGGTTGTGCGCTTCGAGGCCCATCAGGTCGGCCACACCGGAAGGAAAGGCCAGCGCCGGCAGCGCCACGAAGGCCAGAAACAGCACGATGGGCGGCCAGACCAAGGTGCCCATCAGCTCGGCGAATCGTCCAGACTGGTCTGCGCTTCCTTTGAAGCGGTTCATGGTTGCAGGGGCGCCAAAAGCCAGGATGGGCCCGATGAGGGTGCCCCATGCGGCTGCAACCCGGACGAGGCCCCAAGATTCCAGGTTGTCTTCAAACGCCCACGGCAAGACCACGAGGTTGTTCAACCCACCGAGCATGAACGCGAGCAGGATGCTCAGGAAATTGCGCAGGGCTTGATCGGGAACGCGGTGGCGGGCCATGTCAGTCAGCAGCAAGTTCGCAGAGGTGCGCGGACAACCTCTGGGTCAAGGAACGTCGGGTGTAGGCTTGTCGGATGCTGGGGTCTGGTCCCGGGTGGCCGTGAAGCCGCTCCAACAAGGCCATGGCGGCGGGCTCGTCTTCGTATCCGATGGTGGGAAAGCCCCATTCGGCGAGGAGGTCGGTCAGGTCGCTCCGAGAGGGGGTGACCACGGCGAGCGGTTTGCCCAAGGCGAGGTATTCAAAGGCCTTGCCAGGGATGGCATGGCGGCCACTTTCCGATCGGTTTTGCAGCATCAGCAGGCCATCCATTTGTTGCATGGCAGCCACGGCTTCTTTGTGCGACACGTAGCCGTGGTCCGTCCATTGCTCGGGCAATGCGTCGTCAAGTACTCGGGCGACTTCGGGGTTGACCACCCCATAAAAGTCCAGGTGAATGGGGCGCTGCCGCTCGCGGTTCCAACGTGCGATGGCCTGCCAAAGGCCGGGTGCGTTGCGGATGGGAAAAGCCGACCCGAAATGCCCGAGGTGCCATCGGCCGTCGGCCGCCCGGTCGGAAGGAGGGTCGGAGGGCAGATCCGCCGTGTCCCATCCGTTGGGGATGAGGTGCAGTTTGGAGGCCACACCGTGAATGGCGAGGGAGGATTCAATTCCCTTGCTCGTCATCAACACGCTGTCACAGTGGCGGACGACCTCTCCTTCGAGGCGCAAGTGTTTCCGTGTGGTGCGGGCTGTGGGCAGGAAATCCGCGAGGTAATCCATCTCGCGCCAAGGATCGCGGAAATCCGCCACCCAAGGAAGGCCATGGCGGCGCTTCAAGTCGAGGCCGATGAGGTGGACACTGTGGGGCGGCCCCGTCGTGACCAAGGCATCGAAGGGACGGCCGTCCATTTCGGCGTTGCGCAGCCATTGAGAGGCCGTGCGCACAGCTGGCCGACGCCACAGCACGCGGG
>CBFHWV010000147.1:0-2987 GCA_965659565.1 uncultured Flavobacteriales bacterium | reverse complement strand
GCCGAGGTGTACCAAATCTGGAAGCGGGAAATCCTGCTCGTCGACGACGACGACAACGAGCTGATCATGCCGCGCGACCAGCAGATTCCCGGCGACTTTTTCCGCAAGGGCGACGCCGTCCGTGCCGTGGTCGCTGAGGTGGACATCCGCAACAACAACCCGCGGATCATCACCATCAAGAAGGTGGTCCGCGCTCCTGGCGATCGCGCCAAGGTGGCGGTCGAGTCCTACGACGACCGGGTCGACCCGGTGGGCGCTTGCGTGGGCATGAAGGGCTCCCGCATCCACGGCATTGTCCGCGAGTTGAAAAACGAGAACATCGACGTCATCAACTACACGGCCAACGAGCAGCTGCTCATCGCCCGCGCCTTGAGCCCGGCGAAGATTTCCTCGATCACCATCAAGGGTGAGCGGGCAGAAGTGTACCTCCAACCTGACCAAGTGTCCTTGGCCATCGGCAAGGGCGGGCACAACATCAAGCTGGCCGGCAAATTGACCGGCTACGAGATCGATGTCTACCGCGAAGGAGAAACCGAAATCGACGATGTCGAACTCAAGGAGTTTGCAGATGAAATCGAAGCTTGGATCATTGAAGAGCTCGAAAAAATTGGTTGCGACACCGCACGGAGCGTGTTGAACCTGACTGTGGAGGACCTCGCCAACCGGACGGACCTCGAAGTGGAGACCATCGAAGATGTGGTCAACATTCTGAAGGCCGAATTCGACGCCTGACCTTCCTCCACGCCCCGTTCAACCCCCAATCCCACACCCCGGCACCCCCCACATGTCTGAAGTCTCCAAACCGGTACGCCTGAGCAAAGTCGCCCGTGAATTCAACCTCGGGTTGGACACCATTGTCGAATTCCTCGCCTCCAAAGGCATCGAAGTCGAGCGCAAGCCCAACACCAAGTTGGAGCCGGAGCAATACGCCCTGGTTCGCGCCAACTTTGCCGACGAGAAAGCGGCCAAGGAAAAGGCCATGCAGAAGTCCAAGACGCTGCTCGAAATGGAAGCCGTCGCGGTGGATTCCAAGAAGAAGGCCGCGGCTGAACCCGAGCCAGAGCCCACTCCTGCTCCCGCTCCCGCTCCTGCTCCTGTTGCCGAACCGGAGCCCGTCGCAGAGCCAGAACCAGCACCTGAACCGGAACCGGTTGTCGAAGCACCCGTTGCGGAGGAAAAGGTGGAAGCGCCCGCCAAAGAAGAAGAGGCGCCTGCAGAAGAGCCTGAAGCCCAAGCCGAGGAGGCCCCGGCTCAAGAAACGCCCAAGGCAGCGTCAAATGTGAAGGTGGTCGGCAAAGTGGACCTCGACGCGGTCGCGCCGAAGAAGAAGACCAAAAAGGCGGCCACCAAGAAAACGGAAGCCGCTCCGGAGAAAGCCGCAGCCAAAGCAGTTCCTGCGCCAGCAGCCCCAGCGGCTCCGCCGGCCAAGGACCAAAAGCCGGCAGAAGCTGCCAAGACACCACCGCCACCTGCTGAAGTGGTTCGGGCCAAAGCGGAAAAGCTCACTGGACCGACCGTCGTGGGCAAGATTGAATTGCCCGTCGAGAAGAAACCCACCACAGCCGGAGAAAAGCGGAAGCGGAAGCGCATCACCAAGGTGGATGTGGAAGCCGCTGGAAAGCAGGCCGGCAAGCGCGGTCGCACCGTCACCGGCGCACCCCGCAAGGAGATTTCCGACAAGGACATCCAGAAGGAGATCAAGGAAACGCTCGCCCGTCTGAGCAAAGGCAAGAAGACCCAAGCCAGTGCGAAGACCCGCCGCGCCAAGCGCGACGCCAAGGCCGAACGTGCCGAGCGCGAGCAGCTCGCACAAATGGAAGCGGCGCATACGCTGGAGCTGACCGAATTCGTGACAGCCTCTGAATTGGCCACGATGATGGACATCTCCGTCAACGAGGTCATTTCCGCCTGCATGTCGCTGGGCATGATGGTTTCGATCAACCAGCGCCTGGACAAAGAGACCATCGGCATCATCGCCGAAGAGTTTGGCTATGGCGTGGACTTTGTCTCCGCAGAAGTGCAAGAGGCCATCGATGTGGAAGTGGACAGCGAGGACGACCTCGTCGCCCGCCCACCAATCGTCACGGTCATGGGCCACGTCGACCACGGAAAGACCTCCTTGCTCGACTACATCCGCAACACCAACGTCATCGACGGTGAGGCCGGCGGCATCACGCAGCACATCGGTTCTTACAGCGTCGAGCTGGAGGACGGTTCTCGGATGACCTTCATCGACACCCCGGGTCACGAGGCTTTCACGGCCATGCGTGCCCGCGGTGCACAAGTCACCGACCTCGCCATCATCATTGTGGCGGCGGACGACGCGGTCATGCCGCAAACGAAGGAGGCCATCAGCCACGCCCAGTCTGCGGAAATCCCCTTCCTCATCGCCATCAACAAGTGCGACCGCGAGGAATCCAACCCCGACAAAATCCGCACCGAGCTTGCCGAGCTGGGCATCCAAGTCGAGGAGTGGGGCGGCAAGACGCAAAGCCAAGAAATCTCCGCCAAGACCGGCATGGGCATTGCGGAGTTGCTGGAAAAGGTGACCCTCGAAGCCGAATTGCTCGAGCTCAAGGCCAACCCTGAAAAGCGGGCAGTCGGCACCATCATCGAATCCAGCCTCGACAAGGGCCGCGGATACGTGACCAACCTCATCGTCTCCGCCGGCACCCTCCGTGTGGGGGACGCCATGCTCGCCGGACAATACAGCGGCAAGGTGCGCGCCATGACCAACGAGCGTGGCGAAGCGCTCAAGGAAGCGGGTCCTTCGACACCCGTCTCCATTCTCGGACTCGACGGCGCACCGAACGCCGGTGACGAATTCCACATCTTCGAAGGCGAAAAAGAGGCCCGCACCATTGCCCAGAAGCGCCAGCAATTGCAGCGCGAGCAAGGCATCCGGACGCAAAAGCAGGTCACCCTCGAGGAACTCGGTCGCCGGATTGCAGTGGGCGAATTCAAGGAACTCAACCTCATCCTCAAGG
>CBFHWV010000146.1:0-3109 GCA_965659565.1 uncultured Flavobacteriales bacterium | reverse complement strand
TCAAACGGACACGGCCCACCGCAGACCCCGAGGGCATCAAGCTGGTTGCCATCGCAATCGCAGTCTCCATCCGGGATGCCTCCCCCACCGCACACGCCGCACTCATCGAGCTGCTGGCATGAGCCATCGTCATCCGTGGCGTCCGAATCGTAGTTGCACGCGGTGTTGTCCATGCAGCCCGGCACCTCATCGGTGTCGCACACCCCGTCGCCATCCATATCGCCAGGGCAGTCCCCGCCGCAGACGCCCAAAGCGTCGAGCTGGTTGCCGTCACAGTCGCAATCGCCCGCCGGAATGTCAGCACAGCCACATTCGTAGATGGCGCCAGGTCCGTTGCAAATGCCGCAATCGTCGTAGGCCCCCACGCAGTCGTCAATATCATCGCAGATGCCGTCCGCATCCGCATCGGCCGTGCATGTGCCGCCACAGACGCCGATCGCGTCGAGCTGGTTGCCGTCACAGTCGCAATCGCCGTCCGGGATGTCAGCACAGCCACATTCGTAGATGGCGCCAGGCCCGTTGCAAATGCCACAATCGTCGTAGGCGCCCACACAGTCGTCGACGTCGTCACAGATGCCGTCCGCATCGCCATCGGCCGTGCAGTCACCACCACACACGCCGAGGGCGTCGAGCTGGTTGCCGTCACAGTCGCAGTCGCCCGCTGGGATGCCATCGCCGCCGCACACGCCACACTCATCGAGGACGTTGCCGTCGCAGTCACAGGCGCCGTCGGGAATGCCGGATCCGCCACACTCGCCGCACTCGTCGAGCTGCAGGCAAGAGCCGTCATCGTCCGTGGCTGCAGCGTCAAAGTTGCAGGCCGCGTTGTCCGTGCATCCGGGCACTTCGAGCGCATCACAAATGCCGTCGCCATCCAGGTCGTCGATGCAATTGCCGTCGCAGTCCACCAGGTCGTTGGCCGGATAGGTGCAAGCCGGGTTCACATCCGACGCGGTGCACGTGCCGTCAATCGGCAACGACACCGTGATGAAATTGACGTTGTCGCCTTGCGGGAATACCTGCAGGTTCACCGTGCCGCTCATGTCGCCGTCGGTGGTGAATTGACCAAGGAGGACCGTGCCGTCCTCGTCAGGGAAACCATTGCTGGAGCCGTTCAAGATGTACCACACGCCGCCCACGGCATCGTTCATCACAAGGTTGCCTCCA
This sequence comes from uncultured Flavobacteriales bacterium, assembly GCA_965659565.1. Taxonomy (GTDB): domain Bacteria; phylum Bacteroidota; class Bacteroidia; order Flavobacteriales_D; family Sanyastnellaceae; genus UBA8752. Next base: position 1,942 of record CBFHWV010000146.1, on the reverse strand, counting down.
GCCTGGCCCAGGCCCGGCTCGAACCCGGGAACCCACGCTTGGTTGGGCGACTGCACCGTTTCTGCTCCGGCCTCGGAAGCCCCAACATCTGCGGGGCCGTCAATGCCAATGGTGACCCAGCTGTCGTAGGCGAGGTTGGGGAAATTGGCGAAGAGAACGGGGTTGGCCGCCTCTGGCGTGACCCCACCCAGCGCATCCTGATAGAAGGTGGTGCTGGTGGAAATGTCCAAGGGCTCAATGCTGTTGCCATAGACGGAGGTCACAAAATCGGTCGGGTGCTCCGTGTGGAACACCAGTCGGTAAGTGGTCATGCCAGCGAGGTCTCCCGCCGTGTGCGCGGCCACGGTCTGCAATTCCAAGCAGTAGCCGTCCTCCACCACGGGCGGGGTGTAAGGCAAGGCGTTCGGATCGTAGTTACAGGCTCCTGGATCGTCGCAGGTCTGCTCTTCAACGTCGTCGCAAATGCCGTTGCCGTTGATGTCAGCTGCGCAATCCCCGCCGCACACGCCGATGGCATCGAGCTGGTTGCCGCCACAATCGCAATCCCCAGCCGGGGTGTCAGCACAGCCACAATCGTAGATGGCGCCAGGGCCGTTGCAAATGCCGCAAGCATCGAGGGCACCAATGCAGTCGTCCACATCGTCACAAATGCCGTCGGCGTCTGCATCTGCCGTGCAGGTTCCGCCGCATTCGCCCAAGGCGTCAAAGGTGTTGCCGTCGCAATCGCACGCGCCGTCCGGGATGTCGTCACAACCACAATCGCCCACGGCACCCGGGCCATTGCACACGCCGCAGTCGTCCACCACACCGATGCAGTCGTCCACATCGTCGCAAAGGCCATCCGCGTCTGCATCCGCCGCACATGCGCCACCACAGACTCCGAGGGCGTCACTCACATTGCCGTCGCAATCGCATTCTCCTGCTGGAATGTCCGCACACCCGCAATCGTAGATCGCGCCAGGCCCATTGCACACCCCGCAGTCATCCAAGGCCCCCACACAATCGTCCTCGTCGTCGCAAATGCCATCTGCATCGGCATCCGCCGTGCAATCGCCGCCGCAGGTCCCCAAGGCATCGTCATACAGGCAGTTGTCTCCCCCACCTGTGGAGGGACAGCCGACACCCATGCCAAGCGGAAGGTCAAGCAACAGGAAATTCTCGTTGTCGCCTTGCGGGAAGACTTGCACTTGCATGTTGCCGGTGAGCTCACCGTCGGTGGTGAATTGTCCCAACAGCACCCGGCCGTTCTCATCCGGGAAGCCATTGGCATCACCATTGAGGATGTACCACACGCCGCCCACCAATTCGTCCATGATCAAGTCGCCTCCAGGCTGACCAAATCCGGGCTCGAAGGCCAAGCCCCAATTTTGCTCGGGTGAATTGACCACGGAAACGGAATTCTCCCCTGCCGCAGCATCTGCGGGGGCTTCCAATCCGATGGTGACCCAAGAGTCATAGGCCAAATTCGGGAAGGCCGGAAGCAGCAACGGATTGACATTCTCCGGGGTCACACCGCCCAAGACATCCTGATAAAAGGAAGTGGTGGTGAACACGCGGGTGGGGTTCTCTGCATTGCCCGACACCGAGGTGATGAAATCCGTCGGATGCAGCGTTTGAATGGAGACCCGATAGGTCGTCATGCCAGCCAAATCACCGCTGGTGTGGGTGGCCACCACTTCCGTCAACAAGCAGTAGTCGGTGATGGGTTCAGAGACCACCGGCTCCGCAAACGGGTCGAAGTTGCACGCCGTTTCGTCGGCACAACCCGATCCTTCGAGGTTGTCACAAATGCCGTTGCCGTCGGCATCGGCGGGGCAATCCCCACCACACACGCCCAAGGCGTCCAACTGATTGCCGCCACAGTCGCAATCTCCAGCCGGCTGTTCCGCGCACCCGCAGTCGTAGATGGCACCAGGCCCGTTGCAAATGCCGCAGGCGTCCA
>CBFHWV010000145.1:0-3147 GCA_965659565.1 uncultured Flavobacteriales bacterium | reverse complement strand
TTGACGGGCGTCCGGCTTCACGGCGTCCGGTTCGAACATTGCACCCTGCCCAGCCTGCGGTGGTCCACCCTCGACACCCTCGTCCTCGACTTCACGCTCGTCGACTGCCGCGCCCCCATGGGCGACTGGGGGGAGATGGACCTCCAAGGCATCCAATTCAAGTCCAGTGACCTCAGTGGAGGCAACTTCTTCAAGACCGATGCGAGAAAGACCGCATGGACCGATTGCCGGCTGCGCGATGTTGTCTTTGACCGCACCGACCTGCGGGAAGCCGACTTCCGGGGCGCAACCGGCTGGACCATTGACCCCGCTGAAAACCGATTGCGCGGAGCCCGCTTCGATGCCAACGACCTGACCGGCCTCGTGCAGTCCCTCGGCATCCAGCTCGATTGACCCTGTGATCACGAAACGATGGAAACGATTTAACACCGATTTCGTTTCCACTCGGGACATCAACGGGTACTTTTGCGGCCCGAAAGCGCATTGTTGTCATGAGTCCCGCCCCATCCGGAAGCACATCCGACGAGAAGCACGGTGCCATCCTCACAAGGTGTGAGCATGCATTTCGGCGGTTTGGAGTTCGGGCCATCAGCATGGCGGATCTCGCCCGTGAGCTCGGGGTGTCCAAAAAGACATTGTACCTCTTTGTCAAAGACAAGGCCGACCTCGTCCGCCAGGTCTTCACCAACATGTGTCGCCGCCAGACCCTCACCATGGCCGACCTTGAAGAGGGCGAATCCAATGCGATGGAGGCCCTCATCGCCTCCTCCAGTTTCATCCAAGGGGAACTCCGGGACATGCATCCCAGCGTGCTCTTCGACCTGAGCAAATACTACCCGGATGCCCACCGCGCGCTTGAAAACCACAAGCAAGAAACCATGCACAGCCTGCTGTTGCGCAACATCCAGCGCGGTCAGGAGGAGGGCTTGTACCGGGACGACGTCGATCCTACCGTGATTGCGTCCCTGCACCTCGCCATGGTCCAATTCATGACCGACCCGGCAACCTTGCGACAACTGGGCCAACCCCTCTCCGATCTGCAACTGCAACTCCACGCCTACCACCTCCATGGCATCGCGTCGCCCAAAGGATTGGAATACCTGCGCAATCGACTGAATCCCGAATCCGGCCTCCCTTCAACATGAACCGACTTCTCCTCCTCATCGCTGGCAGCCTGCTTGTCAACACAGTCCTGGCACAGGATGCCGGCAACAGTGCCGCTGCCCGGATCACCTTGTCCGAAGCGCAGGACCTCGCCGCACAACGCGCATTTGGCGTTCGCTACGCCAGTTTTGACCGGCAGGAAGCCGCAAGCAACACCCGTGAAATTGTCGCGTCGGGTTTCCCCCAAATCAGCGGAGCCGTCGACTACAATCGCTACATCGACATCCCGACACAAGTGGCACCCGCCGACGCCTTTGGCTTTCCGGATTACCTCACCGCGTTTCTCGGCAACGTGGCGCAGGAGACCGGGGTGCCGCTCGACGCACCGCAAACCGATCCTGACGCCATCAGCGAATTCCAATTCGGTGCCACCCAAACCGTGACCGCCGGCATCACAGCCTCCCAACTCATCTTCAGCCCGAGTTACTTCGTCGGCGTCCAAGCCGCCAAAGCCTATGCCGCCTCGATGGAGGCCGCAGAAGAGCGGTCAGTGGCCGATGCGCGCAGGGCCGCCGGTGAAGCCTACGCCGCGGCATTGGCCGCGCGAGAAAATGTGGACGTGCTCCGCCGCGCCGTCGAATTGGCCAGCGACGCCCACGACCAAACCCGCGCGCTGGTTGCCGAAGGGCTGGCCGAAGCAACCGACGCCGACCAACTCGAGCTCGGCCTCGCTGAAGTCCAGCAGCAACTGACTGCCGCAGAGGGCATGGCTGCAGTCGCCATGGACGCCCTGAAATTCACCATGGGCGTCTCGGTATCGACCCGGTTCATCCTCGCCGATTCCTTTGACACCCTCGAAGGGCAATTCGCCGGCGCCACCGTCCTCGGCACTCCTTTCGATGCCAACCGCCTTCCAGAAATCCGCACCCAGCAGCAAAACCTGGCCCTCTCCGAATTGGGCATTCGCAATGAAAAGGCCGCGGGTTTGCCGAGCATCGGCGCTTTCTATACCAACCAACGCAACGCCCAACGCGATGCCTTCGACTTCTTCGGAGACGGAAGCTGGTACCCCATCCAACTCGTGGGGGTTCAAATGAACGTTCCCATCTGGTCCAGCTTTGCCGGAAAAGAGCGGGTCCATCAAGCGGCCATCACCCGCGACCGCGCCCAAGTGGCGTTGGACCAACTGACCGAAGCGGCCACCCTGGAATACCGCGCAGCCAAGACCGAATACACCTCTGCACTGGCACAACGCGAGCAGTCTGAACGCGCCCTCGCCCTCGCCGAGCGCATCCTCGAACGCACCCGCATCCGATTCACCGAAGGGCTGTCCAGCAGCTTCGACTTGACCCAGGCGCAAAACCAACTTGTCAACGCCCAAGGCAACCTGACCCAGGCCACCCTCCGCTGGCTCAACGCACACCTCCGTCTCCAACGCTCCCTCAACGCCTGATCCCATGATCCGCACCCTCCTCCTCCTGGCGGTTCCCGCCCTCCTTCTCGCCGCGTGCAACGCCCCCGAAGCACCGGCTGACAGCGCCCCGGAAACCGGCGCTTCCGTCGCATCGGACGCCCGAAAAGTGACCACCATCACCCTTGAGACGGCGCCATTTGACCACTATTTCACGGTCCAAGGCAACGTGGAAACCGACCGCATGGCCCGCGTTTTCCCCATGACACAAGGCACGGTCGAACGCATCCGCGTCGCAGAAGGCGAGCAAGTCCAGAAAGGACAAACCCTGCTCGATCTGGACAACGATGTGGTGGCCAGCAACCGCGACGAGCTGGACACCCGACTCGACCTCGCCCGCGATGTGCTCGCCCGCCAGGAGCGGCTGTGGGAGCAGGGCATTGGCACCGAGGTTCAGTTGCTCGAAGCCCGCACCAATGTGGAAGCCCTCGAAGAGGGCATTGCCGCCTTCAACGAGCAGGTGGACCTCGGCCGCATCACCGCCCCGTTCGCCGGTACGGTCGACCGCGTCTTCGCCAAGGAAGGGGAGATGGCCTCGCCCATGCAGCCCGTCGTTCGGGTGTTGGACTTGG
>CBFHWV010000144.1:0-3148 GCA_965659565.1 uncultured Flavobacteriales bacterium | reverse complement strand
ACGGCGTTTGGAACACCTCGAACGGGGCGACGAACGTGTTGGAGAAGGGGTTGAGGAAATCCTCGACCACACCGGTTTCGGTGTTGCGCACCTTGAGGCCACAGGTGACGTTGTCGGCCTGAAAGGCGCTCATGTTGCGGTGGCGGGTCTCCATGCTGTCCCGCATGAAGGTGGCCGGATCCGACAGGAAATGGGACCATGGCATGATGGAGTACGGCGCGGTCAAGGCGTGCCGCGGATCCACAAAGGCCACCTCGAAGTAGCCGAGGTTGTCCGGATTCAGATTGTCGTCAAGCAAGACGTAGTCGATGTGCCACAGGTCGACATTGCCGGCCAGTGCGCCGTGGTTGCGGAAGCGAAAGCGGAAACCGTCCTGCAGGTGGACGAGCTGGTCCACATGCACAGCCGCCACGGCAAACGTGTCCATCTCTGCACCGATGGCCGACCACACCTGCGTCCATCCGAATTCGTCACCGCCGTCCGGCGCGAGGAATTCCACCACCAAGCTGTCGTTGTCGTCCGGCGCATTGCCGCGCCCACCGCCCTGGTAGAAGAAGGTGAGGTAGATGTTGTCCTCTGGGGTCCGACCCGCGAGGTTGATGGGCTCCGAAGTCAAGGTGTCCGCCCATCCGGTGGCGTCGGGATTGAAGGCGTAGGGGAATCCGTTGGACCGCAGGCCGTCCAATGTGGCCGTTCCAATGGTGGGCGCATCGATGGCGTAGGTCATGGTCCGGCGGGCAGAGGCGTCCGACCAGCGCACCAACTCCGCAGGGCCGTTCTCCGCCGCGAACGTGGGCGAGGCGAAATCGTCGAAGAAGGGCAGCGTGAGGCTGCCACCGCCACGTTGGGACGAAGACGCCGCATCTGTCCGGCCAGCCTCGACAGGCACGTACTGCAGGTCGCGCTCCACCTCTTGGGACAGCGCCAGCGTCCCCCATGCGAGGGCGATCATCATCAATAACGGGCGAAGGGGCATGGGCTTCATTCAAACAGGGATTCGGAATCCTCTCCGCCCCCAAGTTCGGGCAGGAAAATCTCAAGGTCGACTTCAGAGCCGGCCCGCACTTGGCGGCCTTGGACAAATTCCGGCAGTTGACTGGAAATCACGGCCCGGGCGCTGTCCATCGCATCCACGGCGGGGCGCGACCAACGCCAACGGCCTTGGAGCAAGCCGGCCTCCTCCAAGGAGCGCGTGGCATCGCGGAGGGACAGCCCCACCACATCCGGCAAGACCACCTGCCGCTCGGTCCGCTCTCCGATGACCAACACGAGCGCGGCCCCTTTCGGCAATCGGTCCTCCGGCCCCACTGAGTCTCCAGCGGCCGTTTCCACCCCAAGGACCAAACCCGCCAATTCATCGGTGGGTGCATACCGCTCGCGAAAGCCAAAACCCTTGACGTCCAACAGGATGCGCGCCACATTGGCGTCCATGCCCTCTTCGATTTCGAGACGCTCGCTCGGGGGCGTCGACCGGTAGACGGTCAGGTACACGTTGCGGGTGCCTTTGACCTCCACCCCCGCAGCCGGATCTTGCTCGACCACGGCTCCAGGCTGCCCGTCGGCGTTGTACAAGCTGTCGATCACCACCGGACGCAGTCCTGCTGCCTCCAAGCTGACAGCGGCACCGGCTCGGTCGAGGCCCACCACTTGCGGAACCGCGATGCGCTCGCTGTGGCGGGTGTAGGCCCGCAGGCCCAGATTCATGGCCACAAATCCGATTCCCCCCAGCACCACCGCCAAGCCCACTTGGACCCAGAAGGTTCGGCTGAAGATGAAACGGAGCAGTCGCATGCGCGGCAGGGAAACGCGGGTCGAACGGGATTATTGGGCCATGGCCTCCGGGATGGCCGTCTCCATGGCCGTCTCGTACTCAGTGATGAAGCCGTAATGCTGGCCATCGACGACACACTTGCCCTTGGTCGTGTGGCCGAGCAGGGTGACCGGAATGCCGGCCTCAGCCAGCACGTCGAGGAAGTCCTCCTGGTCGGCCTCGGTGGTCGTGATCACGATGCGGCCTTGCGCCTCTCCGAAGAGGAAGGCGTCGAGGCGAACCTCGCTGTCGCTCTCCACATCGAAGCCGAGGCTGCGCGGGGAGCCCATCTCGACGAGGGCCGTGAACAGACCGCCGTCGCTCACATCGTGGGCGCACGCGATGAGTTTGCGGTCGATGAGGGTGCGGATGGCAGCGTGCAACTTGACCTCGAAGTCGAGGTCGAAGTGCGGCGCCGGGCTGTACCGGACCCCGTGCATGGCGGACAAATACTCGGAACACCCGAGATCGTTGCGGGACTCGCCCAGCATGAAGATGAGCTCGCCTTTGTCCTTGAAGTCGAGGGTCATTTGGCGGTCGGCGTCCTCCATGAGGCCCAGCATGCCGATGGTCGGCGTCGGGTAGACCGGCTTGGCCGATCCGTCGGCATCGACGGTTTGGTTGTAGAAGCTCACGTTGCCGCCGGTGACCGGACTTTCGAAGGCGCGACAGGCGTCGCCCATGCCTTGGATGGCCCCGACGAACTGCCAGTAGACCTCAGGATTGTAAGGGTTGCCGAAGTTGAGGCAGTTGGTGATGGCGCTTGGCGTGCCGCCCACACAGGCGATGTTTCGGGCGGCTTCCGCCACGGCGATGGCGCAGCCCTTGCGCGGGTCGGCCTCCACGTAGCGGCCGTTGCAGTCCACGCTCAAGGCGAGGCCCTTCTTGGACCCCTTGACCCGCACCACAGCGGCGTCGCCGGGGCGGTTGGTGGACCGGTTGACGGTGCCGACCATGCTGTCGTACTGCTCGTAGACCCAGCGCTTGGACGCCAGGTTGGGACGGGAGACCAACGCCTTGGAGGTGGCCACGTAGTCGGTCGGCTCCGGGATGCTGTCCAGGTCGAAGGCCGCGATGTCCTTGAGGTAGCTGGGCTCGCTGTACTCCCGCTCGTAGACGGGGGCGCCACCGCCGAGGATGAGGCTGTCCGCCGGCACCTCACCGATGAGCTCCTCTCCGTCGAAGTAGCGGAGGGTGTTGCCCTCGGTCACGACACCGATCTCCACGGCGTGCAGGTCCCACTTGTCGAAGATGGCCTCGATCTCGGCCTCGCGGCCCTTCTTGACCACCACGAGCATGCGCTCCTGGCTCTCGCTGAGCAGGATCTCGAACGGCTCC
>CBFHWV010000143.1:0-3161 GCA_965659565.1 uncultured Flavobacteriales bacterium | reverse complement strand
CTCAGCGCTTCTTGAAGGTCTCAGACCTGGCGCCGAAGTTGACGAAGTACTCGCCTCGTGCAAGATAGCGCAGGATGACATTGTCACCACGCCCGCTCAAAGCCACCGTGCCATAGGGATCGACGATTTCGTATTGGGTGGGCTCGGAGAAGGTCATCACGGCCGACTTTGGGTCGTATTCGACATTCACTTCAGGCACATCGGCAAAGAACCCCACCTCCCCTTTGACTGCCAGGGATCCGTCTGGTGCGAGATGGGTCAACCTCAACAGGTTCTCTCCGCGAATGGGGTCCATTTGCGCCTTGTAGATGCGCTCACCTTCTCCGCCCTGTCCATCTACACGGAGCATGTCGACCCATTTGCCCCATTTGAATTGTTGCAAGATGTAGGGCATGCGGCCTCGCTCATTCAAGGCGACCCAAGCCACTTCGCCGGTGGGCCAGGCTTGGAATTCCACCAACTCAAAGTCCGGCGAAGGCAGAATGACGTCAGCGTTCAGAACGCGCGGAACACACCCGTCGCGGTGGAACAGCTTGATGGCCACCCCTTTGCCCAGTGGAATCCCTTGTCCTTCCAAGTCAATTTCAAACGCATGGGAGTTGACTTGATCTGCGGTCAACTGGCCATTGACGCGCACCTGGTAGCAGCAAAAACCGACCCCATCCGGATTGACTTCATTGACCACCAACAGGTTTTCCCCCTGGTAAGAGCCGCTGAGTTCCACCACCCCTTGGGCTTGGACCATCGTAGCCCAGGCGAATGCCAGCCACACCACACCGAGAATGCCAAATACCTTCTGCACGGGCTCGAAACTACGAAACCGCAACGACCGGCCCGCTTAACTTCGTTTCGTGTCTCGGCAACGCATCCGACTTCTCATCATCACAGGCCTGCTCTCCATCGGCGGGACCCTGGTTCTTCAAGTCATCTGGCTGCAGCAAGCCATCAGCCTCGGGGAACGGGAGTTCAATGATCGCGTGGTCATTGCATTGACAGAAGTCGTCGACCGGGTGCAAGCGATGCGGGGAGACAGCGCAGTGGTCGAGCCCGTGCGCCAAGAGGCCTCGAATTACTTCGTGGCCAACTTGAATGACACCCTTCACCCCTTTCTGCTCGAAACCCTGTTGAAGGAGTCGTTCGACAGGGCCGCCTTGGACGTGCCCTTCGACTATGCCATCTATGACTGCTTCAGCGACAGCATCGTTTACGGAGGCAGGGTCGGTGGAGCCAAAGTCGACTCGCCCCGACCTCCGAGACTGGAGCAAGACGGACATTACTTTGGAATCCGGTTTACCGACCGTCGCGGGGACGTGGTCATGTCGCTGGACCGTTGGATTCTGGCCAGCGCCCTTCAAATTTTGGTCCTCGGCACCTTTGTTTATGCGGTGGTCATCGTCTTGCGCCAGAAGCGGTTGTCCGAAGTTCGAGAGGACTTCATCAACAACATGACCCACGAATTCAAGACGCCCATCGCGTCGATTGAATCCGGAGCGCAACTGCTCCAGCGGGAAGACATCGGAGGAGATCCGCAAGCCCGGGCGCGTTATCTCGGGCTGATCCTCCGCGAAAACCTGCGCATGCGGCGCCAAGTGGACAAAGTGATGGAGATGGCCGTGCTGGACCAAAGTGCCGAATCGATGGAGCGCGAACGAATCCCCCTCGAGGAATGGGTGCGGAACGCCGAAGACTCCATTCGCCCCATGCTGGAACAATGCGATGGACAACTCACCGTCGACCTGCCAGAAGGGGTGGGCGAATTCGCCATCGATGGAGATCGGACCCACCTCGTGGGCGTCCTGCGCAACCTCTTGGACAATGCGGTCCGATACAGCGGCGATGCGCCGCCTGAACTGGAAATCCGCCTTCAATTGGACCCCCAATCTGGGAAGGGCACCCTCGATGTGGCCGACCGGGGCATCGGGGTTCCGGAGGCACAACGGGAGCGCATTTTTGAGCGCTTCCACCGTGTCCCGACTGGAGACCGGCACGACGTCAAAGGTTTCGGGCTTGGGCTGCATTACGTGAGGACCATTCTTCACGCCCACGGGGCCTCCGTGAGGTGCCTCCCTCGCCCGGATGGAGGGTCGTTGTTTCGGATTGAATTCGCCCTCGCGCCATGAGCTTGACCGCCCGGATTCTGCTGGTCGAGGACGACCCCAGCCTCGGATTGCTGCTGCACGACCTCCTCCGATTGGAGGGCCACAAGCCTGCATTGCTCAGAGATGGGCGGGAAGTGATGCCCGCTTTTGCCCAAGGCCAATTCGACATCGCCATCCTCGATGTCATGCTGCCGGGCAAGGATGGCTTTCAATTGGCAGAAGAATTGCGGCGCAGCTCCCCGGACTTGCCCATTCTGATGCTGACCGCCCGAGATCGGGTGGAAGACCGCGTGCGGGGTTTGAAGGCCGGAGCCGACGATTATGTCATCAAGCCGTTCAACAACGAAGAGCTGCTTTTGCGGATACAGGCTTTGCTGAAGCGCGCCGAACGCAGAGGTTCAGATGAAGGCCCCCGTATCCTGGAGGTGGGGAAGTTCAGGCTCGACTCCGAGTCCTATCTCCTGCGGTGGCCTGAAGGGGAGAAACGCCTCACCCGCAAGGAAGGTGATGTCCTCCGGCTGCTGATGCAACGCATGGGGCGCACCACGGAGCGGGACCTCATTACCCGAATGGTCTGGGGAGAATCCGGACACTTTGTCGGAAGAAGCATGGACGTGTACATCGCACGGCTTCGGAAAATCCTCAAAGCGGACCCTGCTGTCCGACTGGACACCATTCACGGCGTGGGATTCCGGTTGGAATGCGACCCAGACGACTGAATCAGTCGCAGGCGAGCCCGAAATACGTGAGCAGGGACAGGACATCGGAGATTCCGATGACGCCATCGCCCGTCAAGTCCATTGGACAATCGGATTCGGCTTGAAACGTGCAACTCCCGTCGTCAAAAATCGCCGTCGCATCAAAGTTGTCAGCCCCTTCGACGGTGCACCCCGTGGGACCGGCTCCACACAGCACGTCATCGGTGGCAAACGGACTGAATGACGCGTCATCCGGGTCCGAACATCCCGGACATGCCGAAGCGTCCAATCCAAAACATGCCCGCACTTCCCCGCCGTCCCATGCCGCAGGAAACGTCAGGTCCAACGTCCGGACCACGTCATC
>CBFHWV010000142.1:1299-3239 GCA_965659565.1 uncultured Flavobacteriales bacterium | reverse complement strand
GGACGTATTTTCACGCAACGCATTTGGATGAACCCATGAAAACCTTGGCATTTCCTTCGGTGGCCGCTTTTGCTGCCCTTTCATTTTTCTTTTTCAGCTGCGGACCCGGAGCGACTTCCGATGATGCGGGTGGAGAAGAGACCGCGGCATTGGTCACAGATGAGACTGCGGATGAGGTATTGACCGTGGTCAACAGCTTGTTCCAGGCCATGCAGGCCCGCGACTCGACCCGGATTCGGATGACGCTGCATCCCGATGCGGTGTTCACCAGTGTCAACCTCACCGGCGACGCACCGGCCATTCGGCGGGTCGAAGGAGAGGCTTTCGCCTCTTCTGTGGGGCAGCCTGGTCCGGCCTACATTGAGCGGATGATGGACCCTCAGGTCGAGCATGCTGGCGACTTTGCCCACGTGTGGACCTACTATGACTTTCACATTGCAGACTCCTTGAGCCACTGCGGCCATGATGCCATTCAACTCGTCCGAAACCCCAACGGAGCTTGGCGGATCTTGGGCATCACCTACACGCGCACAGCGTGCGAATGACCCCATTCAACATGACCCTTCGTCTTTCCTTTCTCCTCCTTGTCTCAGCCCTCTTGGGGTTGTCGGCGTCGGCTCAAGAAGAGAACATCGAAACGCGCTCCTTGCTCAAGCTCAACTTGAGCGATTGGTATTGGGCGCGTTACGAGCTTGGCTATGAGCACGTGCTCAACGAATCCACGTCCATCCAATTCGCCTTTGCCGGCATTGGAGCGGAAGAGGATCGGACCACGTACTACTACAACAATGAGCTGGGTCGGGACGCCGTGGCGGACCTTGAAGTGGTCCACGGAGGATGGCGTTTCACCCCGGAGATCCGGCGCTATGCCTGGGTGTATGGCGGCATGCCGGAAGGGGTGTTCGTGAGTGTCCAGGGCCGGGTGGAGAATTGGTCCCTCACCATCGATGAGGACGCCGATGATCTCAATGGATTCCCGGCTTCTCAGTTCCAGGGGGAGTTGGACGGGCGATACAACCAGTTCCATTGGGGAGGGGGTGTTATGGTCGGCTACCAATGGTACAGCGACAACGGCATCAGCATCGAAGTCTACACCGGCCCCATGTTCCGGAGCTACAGCCGCAGCTGGACGCCGGATGCGTCCCTGACGAACCAGCAAATCGAGGACTCCGAGGACAGCCTCGAACCCCGCGTCTTCAACGGGTCCAACTGGAGCACCTACCTCACGGCCAACAGTGGGCCTGGGTGGCGGTTTGGCCTCACCGTAGGCTTGGGGCTGTGAGGCCCGCTGGTGACGAATGTCATTCGTTGCGGTGACTTGGGTCACTGTCGGTGCAGGACGTCCTGACCACATTTCAGTCTGAACATTGGCAATGCGCCTTGCGCGCATGACAAGACAGGTTTTGGTTTGGTGGCCCGGGACGAACGCGTTCCGGGCCATCTCTTTACAACGCAGTTTGTCGGTAGATTCGAGCCATGAAGAACCGCAAGCTGCTGCGCGTCGTGTTGCCCCTCGGGGCCGCCATTCTGGCCGGGATCGGCTGGCTTTTGCTGGAACGCCCCCACCGGGATGTGGGCGGAGAGCCGGCCCAATTTCAAATGGTGCCCGAAGAATTGGCCGGTGTGCTGGCCAAAGGAGATTCTTCGGCCCAAGCGTATTTGGATGCGGTGGTGGAACTCTACGGCGTGGTCGCGACCGACGATGGCCGGCGGGTCACCTTGGAAGGTGGAGTTGTGGCCACCTGGGACAGCACCCGACCTCACCGATCCCTTGAAGAGGGCGAACTATTGCGCCTCAAGGGCCGGGTGACGGGCTACGACGATTTGTTTGAAGAGGTGCGCATGGACGGCCTCGTTCTGGTTTCAGACGCTCCATGATGCGGTTTACAGCTTTCTTTTTGGCCCTGTGCAGTGCCCTGTCCATGGCAGGTCAACTCAGC
>CBFHWV010000142.1:0-1290 GCA_965659565.1 uncultured Flavobacteriales bacterium | reverse complement strand
GTCAGACGCTCCATGATGCGGTTTACAGCTTTCTTTTTGGCCCTGTGCAGTGCCCTGTCCATGGCAGGTCAACTCAGCACAGCCCCCTATTCCTTTGAATGGGAAGTGGTGGCGGTGGACAGCATTCCAGGCATGACCACGGCGAGGTTGTATGCCATTTTGGTCAACCCACAGGATTACTTGACCTCAGTCTCGGGATGGGACGAGATGGAAGGAAGGGTGGAAACCACGACTTCCTTTTATCAGGACCCCGATGGGTGGGCGACGCCCAACAACAACAATCCCCTGCTGTTCGACATCCTGCCCACGCTTCGCTATGATTCTTGGGTGACCATCGGGATCGATGCCGCTCCAGTCGGCGCAGCCGGAGAAATTCCGGTGGGATTGTTTCCGCCCGAGACCAGTTATTGGGTGGACGACTTCGAGGCCGGTGGCGATCTCGTGATGGACATCGACGGGGCTTGGTTTGTGACGCTGGGCAGTTCCAATGGGACGGCCGGAGAAGACCTCAAGGTGTTGGTTGGCCAATTCACCACTGACGGGGTGATGTCGGGATACCTGAATCTTCAGGTGTTTTCCAATGGAGTCGCATCGGATGAATTCATGGACGACGTATACAGCATCACCATTCCCGAATTCGATGCGGGTGCCCTTTCCGGAGGACAGGAAGTCGGGCCCGTGTCTTGGACCGTCCGCCCCTCCAATGGGCAGTATTTCCATGCCTTTGGTGAACCCTGCCATTGGGCGAGATATGACGTGACGGGCCGCAAACTTGAGTCCGGTTGGGCTGCCGATGGGAGATTCAGCTCTGAAGGGGGCATCCTTCAGGTGACAGGCGAACGAACCCAACGTGCACAGCGCCGCTGGCTGCCTTGAGCAGTGGCGAACACCGTGGGAACAGCAAGGGTTGCTTCCCCGTCGTCCATTACTTTTGACCCATAATCTGTCATTCTACTGTTGTCGCATTCATGAACCAAGAGACCGCTCGCAAGCTTTGGTGGAGCCATGGCACCACGGGATTCCTCCTTCTTGGGGCCGGGTTGGCCGTGACGTTGGATGCGGCGGTGCGGCGACTGAGCGAGTCCCAGTGGGAAATCTGGGTGGGAGAAGGCACGCTCGGTCTCGTGTTGTTCATGACGGGCATGGCGTTTTTTGGAAGTGCCGTCCGGTACCTCGTGCACATGGATCGGATTGCCGAATACTCGGATCGTCGCGCCCGCCATCGGGCCCGCAAACAACGAGCCCGACGTCAAGAAGAGCGGGCGGCTGCAACGTCCGAAGCGGCTCGGC
>CBFHWV010000141.1:0-3282 GCA_965659565.1 uncultured Flavobacteriales bacterium | reverse complement strand
CAAGTTTGAGCCCATCCTCGACTGGATGAAGCTCAACCTCGACCCGAAGTACTTCGAAGACCTCGCCACCGGGGTCGATGGCTTCACGACCATCCCTGTGACCGGGTCGCCCGCCGATGCGCGGTGGGATTCGCTGATGGCCCTCATTCCGGTCACCGCCTCCGCACCGACACCCGTCGCCAACCGCAGTGCCTCGGACATCTCGGGCATCGCGTCTCGGGTGCACCGACTGGATGCCTTGCGCCCGGTTCCGCAATGGTTGGGGTCCAATGCCTGGGTCATTGGCCAAAACAAGACCGCCTCGGGCAAAGTGATTTTCTGCAACGACGCCCACATGGCCTTTGCCCAGCCTTCCGTTTGGTATGAGGCCCACATCGTCTGCCCGGAGGTCGAATACTACGGCAACCACTTGGCCGGACTCCCCTTTCCCGCCATTGGCCACACGCGACACCACTCCTGGGGCATCACGATGTTTGAGAATGACGACATCGACCTCTACCGCGAGACCATTGAGGCAGACCGGTATCTGCATGGCGGAGAATGGCGGGACCTTGACATCCGGACGGAGACCATCAAGGTGGCCGGCGGCGATCCGGTGACGTTTGACATCCGCAGCACCCACCATGGACCGCTCATCGAAGACTCGGTCGCCATGTGGTGGACGTTTACCCAGTACCCCGAAAACCGAATTCACGAAGCCTTCTTCGGTTTTTCCCGCGCCCAGGACATGGGGGATGTCGAAGCGGCAGCATCCATCATGCACGCGCCAGGAATCAACCTGATGTACGGCGATTCTTCGGGCAACGTCGCTTGGTGGGCGTGCGCCAAACTGCCTGTTCGCCCCGAAGGACTCGACACCAAAACCGCCATCGACGGCACCGACCCTGCCAACGACTACAACGACTGGTTGCCCTTCCGGTTCAACCCTAAATCGGTCAACCCCGAATCGGGCTACGTGTACTCCGCCAACAACGCCCCAGACAGCGTCGCCGGGCGCCACTATCCTGGGCACTATTACTCCGGAAACACTCGCGGAGTGGGCATCGTGGACGCCATCGAGTCCAAGGACGACTGGACGCTCGCCGAAGCGCAAGACTTGCAGCTCGACCACCATTCTCGGGTCTACGCGCAGAATTGCACCATGCTCGTGGCCTTGCTTGATGCCAGCGAGAAGGCGCTCACCGCCGACCAAGCCGCCGCAGTGGCAGCCTTGCGGCAATGGGACGGCAGTCACCTTGCAGCGCAGACGGAACCCACGCTTTATTACCGATGGATGTACCGGACCATTGAGGGAATCATGGCGGATGAGTTCAAGCAAGCCGCTGGCGACAGCGGCGACGAAAAATTCGAGGCCTGGCACAAAACCGTCATCAGCGAGAACACCTTTCCGCGCTTGCTTCGAAACCCGGGCTCGCACTGGTGGGACGATGTGACCACCGAGCGCATCGACTCCCCAGCAGACATTGTGGCGGATGCCTTCATGCTGGCCTTCGAAGACTTGAGCCGCGCCCTGGGTGGGCAAGGTGGATGGCGCTATGACCGGCTTCATACTGCCACCCACCCGCATGCCATGACGGACGTGCCGGTGCTGGGCGACTGGCTGAACGTCGGGCCCTACGGTTTGCCCGCCGCCAAGGACGCCTTGTGCAAATACGAGTTCAAGCTGAAGAAAGCGGTCGATTACACCATCTTCTCCGGCCCCTCCAAGCGCATCGGCATCGACTTTGCCGATGTCGACGGCGCCGAAAGCATCCTCCCCACCGGCCAATCCGGCAACCCTTTCAGCGACTTCTACGACAACCAGGCCCCGCTCTATCATGCCGGCCAATTCCGGAAGATGCGCATGGACCGGACCGACATCGAGGCCCACACGACCGCTGTGGCTTCCATCCGTCCACAAACAGAACGCTGACGCCCACAACCCATTCGTTGTCTCCGCCCAACGATGCGCGACATTGGGCGATGTTCCATCATGACACTCAAATCCTGCACCTCCCTCATTGTTGGCCTGGCCTTCACCGCCTTGCTCCATGCTCAAGAGCCCGGTCGCTCCGAGGGCTTCATTGAATCGAATTGGGGGCTCGCCAACATCGTGGGCATTGGCATCTCAGACAACAACGCCGTCTTTCCAGGAACCTCTGTTTTGGCTGGAGGGCGCCACTTCATCTCCCGCTGCGGCTTTCTGGAAGTGCAAGGCGGACTGGCCTTCCCCTCGGTTCTGACCGCCAAGGTGGGGGGTGGCAAAAAGTGGGACTCCGGATGGAGCCTGTCCACTGGAATTCGGGTGTTTCCTCTCCACGGGTACCTGCAGACCGGCGTGCCGACGGCACGGTGCAACCGGGACCTCAGTGAGCGGAAACAGCGCAGGCTGGCCCGTCAGGGCAAGACCCCCGCTGAACTGAAGTGCTCCGAGTGGGTGTTCTCCTTCGAAATCTCCATGCTCGGGCTTCAAGCCCTCTTTCCCGAAATGCGCAAGGGACTCACCGATGCAGAGTTCCAAGACCGTTGGGCTGGAGCTTCCCTTCAATCCCTGCGCATGATCACGGCCGGGCACCGTTGGATGTTCTGATCAGGCGGTGTCTCGGGCAAACGCCATCGACGCCTCCGCCCAGTTCTGGAAACGGTCCGAATGGGCCAAGGGGGCCTGCAGCCAATCTTTCATAGGGCGGCCTTTGCCTGAAGGGTCGAAACCTGCCAAGTCGGCGTGGGTCTCCAACAACGGCGCCATGGCGTCGCGCCCCAATTTGAAGGCGAGGTCCACATCAAAATCGACCAGAAACGCCTTGCCCGTCACCTTGAGGCAGCGGTGGCCAAACAGCTTGCCTTCCGTCACTTGCTCATCCAGCAGCAGGCTGGCGAGCACGTCAAAAGCTTCTTTCCCTGATGTCATGTCCCACAAAAATGGCTGGCCGAATCCATCAACCTCGAAGTGGTCATGGTCAGTCCAACTCGATGACGGTGGAGGTGTACAGCCCGAAACAGCCGTACCCGCTGCTCACGTTGCTATAGGCCAAAATCGGTTCTGAGAAGAACAAGCCGCCCCCGCCATTGCGGATCTCATCGAGCCGGCGGTAAAAGAGCACCATCTCCGGCGACAAGGCCACCAGCTCGAGGCGTGGGGCCGAATCCAGGGCTTCCTCCAGGTCCTCTCCCCAAATCTCCTGCTGCACCTCAAACGGCAAGGATTCCAGGGCCTGTGTCCCGGGCACATCCTGAATCAGAAAGCCGTTGAGCGATTCATTCCACTCCATCCGTGGGTCGTCTTCGATGAGCGATTCCAGC
>CBFHWV010000140.1:0-3323 GCA_965659565.1 uncultured Flavobacteriales bacterium | reverse complement strand
AAAACAGCTCGGGCCGCTTGACGGCAGAACGGGTCGCAGGGCTGCTGGCCCAATTCGGTCACCCGACCCTCAAGGAATGCGCGTTTGTCAGTGGACCTGAAGGATTTCAGGATGCCGTCATGGCGGGTTTGCGCGAGACCACGCCGCACGTGCAGGTGCGGGACTTCCAATTTGGACGCCAACCCCATCGCCACCCCGAAGACCCCTCCGACTCCCGTCGGGGCGTCAACATCCACATTGTCAAAGACGGCCAAACCCGGCACATCGAAGGGGCGCCGCGCCACTTGACCTTGCTCGAAGCGGCCGACCGTGCCGGTGTGGAAGTGCCCGCGGAATGCAGGGGGGGCATTTGCCACCGGTGCAAAGCGAAGTTGCTCGAAGGCAGAACCGCATCCGGCCCCCGGGAATCCCAGCGGACCCCGCCGAAGGGGTACATCCTGTGTTGTCAGGAGCGCCCCGCCAGCGACGAGATCACGCTCGACCTCGGATAAGCGTCAGAAGCGGTTGTCGATGACCGTGGTGCCGGGGTATTTGGCAGCGTCAAAGGTGAACGCCCCCTCCGGAACCAACCCATTGCCTTCGAATTCCGCAATGCGGTAGACCACATCCGTGCCTTCGCGGCCTTTCACAATGAGCTGAACCACCTCCAATTCAGCTTCATCGATGAAGCATTGGATGGTGTGAAAGCCATTGTCCTCAGAACCCTCCGGGTGCAAATCGATGCGGGCACACACCTGGCCATCCACCTCGGCATCGCCCTTGGACACCTTCTTGAATCCGTCCTCCCAAATGGTGAACATCTTGGCGGGGTCGATGCCATCCTCGGCGATGACCTCGGCGTCGTCGATATAGCACTCGCCCATCTCGGGCTCATAGGTCCAGACCGTCACGCCATCGCTGATGATGGTGTACTGGCCGAGCTGCAGGTGGTAGCGCTCGCCTGCCACCCACACCTCTCCAGCCTGCTCCATTTCAAAGTCGCTCTGGCGGTCGATCATCGTCGAGACGTACTTCGCATGGACGGTTGAATACCCCTTCATGGCCGCGCTGACCTTGGCGAGCAACGCGTCGGCTTCCGGGTCCGATTGCGCCGCGGAAGGCAGCGCCAACAGGTTGACCGACAGAACAAAACAGGCAGAAAGAACCGCTTGGAGCGGCAAAGTCAGGCGAATCATGGAGGGCAAAATTACGGGGTGGGGTTGTCTTCAGAACCACTCCCACGCAACAACTGTTCCAAAGACGCCTCATCCGGAATCAACACCTTGCGCGCTTTGGACCCCTCAAATGGTCCAATGATGCCCGCCGCTTCCAGCTGATCGACCAGTCGGCCCGCCCGGTTGTAGCCCAACTTCAGTTTGCGCTGCAACAGCGAGGTCGACCCCTGCTGGTGCAAGACCAACACACGCGCGGCCTCCTCGAACATGCTGTCCCGCTCCTCGCCCGCAATGTCCGCCATCTGCTCGCTGTGCTCGTCCGGCACCTCTGGCAGGATCAGGGCGTCCGGATAGCCGCGCTGGGAACCGATGAAGTCCGTGATGGCCTCCACTTCGGGCGTATCGACGAAGCCGCACTGCAGGCGAATCAGGTCATTGCCCGTCGACAGCAGCATGTCACCGCGGCCGATGAGTTGGTCGGCCCCGCCGGCGTCGAGTATGGTCCGGCTGTCGACCTTGGAGGTCACGCGGAAGGCCACGCGGCCGGGGAAGTTGGCCTTGATGGTGCCGGTGATGATGTTGACCGACGGACGCTGCGTGGCGATGATCAGGTGAATGCCGATGGCCCGCGCCAGCTGCGCCAAACGCGCGATGGGCATCTCCACCTCCTTGCCCGCCGTCATGATCAGGTCGGCGAACTCGTCGATGACGAGCACGATGTAAGGCAGGTACCGGTGGCCGTTCTCCGGGTTCAGCTTGCGCCGGACGAACTTGGCGTTGTACTCCTTGAGGTTGCGGCATTGCGCATTCTTCAGCAGCTCGTACCGCTGGTCCATCTCGAGGCAAAGCGACTTGATGGTCCTGACCACCTGGCTGTTGTCGGTGATGATGGCTTCTTCGCTGTCCGGCAGCTTGGCGAGGTAATGGCGCTCGATGTGGTTGAAGAGGGTCAATTCCACCTTCTTCGGATCCACCAGGACAAACTTGAGCTGGCTCGGGTGCTTCTTGTACAGCAAGGAGACCAGCATCGCGTTGAGGCCCACGGATTTACCCTGACCGGTGGCACCGGCCATGAGCATGTGCGGCATCTTGGCCAGGTCGAAGACGTACGTCTCGTTGGAGATGGTCTTTCCAATGGCGATGGGCAGGGCCGCATCGCTGTTCTGGAACTTGTCGCTGGCAATGAGCGACCGCATGCTGACGACGTCCGGATTCGAATTCGGCACCTCGATGCCGATCGTGCCGCGGCCGGGAATCGGCGCGATGATCCGGATGCCGAGCGCCGCGAGGCTCAAGGCGATGTCGTCTTCGAGGTTCTTGATCTTGGAGATCCGAACGCCGGGCGCTGGCACCAATTCGTACAAGGTCACCGTGGGGCCGATGGACGCCTTGATGCTCGCGATTTTGATGCCGTAGTTCTCCAGTGTGTCCTCGATGCGCTTCTTGTTGGCCTCAAGTTCTTCGGGGCTCACTTCGGTCTTGCCGGAACCGTGGGCGGCGAGGAGGTCAATGTTGGGCAGCTCAAACCGGCTGAGGTCCAGCGTGGGGTCGTATTCGCCAAAGGCCTGAACCTTGGCATCGATCTCGTCCTCCGTCAAGGTGGCCTCCTCTTCCGCCACTTCCACTTCCATGGTGGTCGTGGAGGTGGGCTCCTGCTCGGCTGCCGGTTCTGATGCCTTGGGTTCTGGGGTGATGGGATCTGTGGGAGGCGTGGGCTCATCCACAGGGGCAGGTGCTTGTTCAGGGGCTGTGGCATCCGGCTCCGGTGCCGAATCGTCGGCTTCGGCAGCGGACCCGGTGGTGGACACTGGCTCTTCCACCGCCGTCACCTCGACGGGCGAGCCGTGCTCCGGCGCGTCCGCGGTCACTTCTGCGTCCCAGTCGGCCTCCTCTTCCTCCGCCAATTCGCGCGCGGACTTGTTCAGGGGCCGCTTCACCACGTCTTCTTCCACCTCATCCTCTTCCATCCATGGCACCTCTTCCCGGGCAAAGAAGTCCCCGAGGAACGTCGCCACACCGGGCTGCAACACCGCCCAAATCATGTAGCCCGCGGTCAATGCCAACACGGACCCCAACACGCCGAGGGTGAACCGACTCCATTGGGTCAACCAAAGGCCCACTGCCCCCACCACATGGTCGTCGCCCCACCCTGTCACCAAACCGGTTTCA
>CBFHWV010000139.1:1526-3377 GCA_965659565.1 uncultured Flavobacteriales bacterium | reverse complement strand
GGGACCAAAAATATCGGTCACAGCTTAGCAGGCTGCTGCATTACCACTCTGCCACCTCTCCGTTTGCGCCCTCCCTTCGGAAAGCGGACCGCGAATTTACGGAAAACCTTGAGGATTTCGCACACCCACAGTGAAGGCGTTTGAGACCCTGCGTCATGGCCCCCCATTTTTCAAGCTTGGCAGAACCAGCGTCAGGTTGACGCTCACGAATTTTTCTACGAGCATTGTATATAATGATTTGAAGCGCCCTATATTTCGGACAAGAACCTAATTGTCATGAAGACCTCTCGCTTGACCGCTCTGTTCAGCGCCCTGCTTTGGTGTGCATTCAACACCATTGCCACCGCACAATCCTTGTACTCCAACACCTTTGACGATGCCGCGAGCATTTCAGGATGGGCCCCTGTTGCAGATGCCACCAACAGCGCAGAAGCCAGCATTGACTGGAATGCGGAAGGCGCCCTGTCACTCACCGGTGTGAACTCCGCTGACGATGCCGGTCGTGCCTACATTTTCCAATTCTCGGACGGCGCATTTGACTTCCAAGGGGCCACGAGCGTGACCCTCACCTTCGATCTCAAAACCGTGGGTGCGTTGGCCGGTACGGCCGTCCATTTGCAGACGGAATTTCCTGGCGTGGGCACGGGCAACACGTTTGACCTGCAGACCCAAGGCCTCAACGACGCAGGCTATACCTCCTACAGCTACACCTTCGACAACCTCACGGCAGGCAGCCTGTTTCGCGTGCACTTCAACCTCGCAGCCGGCGCCTTTTCCGGTGCAGGCGGCACGCTGCTCGTTGACAACCTCGCCCTGACCAGCAATGGCGGAGGTGACTCCGGCGATGGCGGCGACACCACCCCTGTGGCTTCAGCGCCGACCGACAACCCGGCAGCCCCCACCCGCGATGCGGCGGACGTCATTTCCGTGTATGGCGACAGCTACACCTCCATTGCCACCAACCTGAACCCCGGCTGGGGCCAGAGCACCCAAGTGAACGCCGCTTACGACCCCGGCACCGGCGATGTGGTGATGCAGTATGCCAACCTCAACTACCAAGGAACTGACGTTGCGGCGACCGACGCCTCCTCCATGACCCACCTCCACGTGGACGTCTGGGTGGCCGAGGGCACCGACCGCCTCCTCAAAGTGACCCCGGTCAACAACGGTTCTGGCGCAAGCGAAGTGTTGGTCAACGTCCCCTTGACCCCGGGCTCTTGGAACAGTGTCGACCTGCCAAAGTCCGCCTTCACTGGAATGAGCTGGGACAATGTGTTCCAAATGAAGTTTGACGGCCAATTCAATGGAGATGGTTCCGCCAACACCACAGGATGGGACGTCTACCTCGACAACCTGTATTTCTACGAAGAAGCCGGCGCTCCGGTGGCAGGCTGCATGGACCAAAATGCGGTCAACTACAACAGTGCGGCGACGGTCGATGACGCCACCTGCACCTACAACGTCACCTTCCGCGTGGACATGGCCAACTTCACTGGCGCTGCTTTTGGCGGTGTTTTCGTGAACGGCACGTTCAACAACTGGTGTGGCGATTGCAACCCCATGGCCGATGCGGACCAGGACGGCGTGTGGGAAGTCACCCTGCCCCTGCTCGCCGGAACGATTGAATACAAGTTTACCCTCGACGGCTGGACCCAGCAAGAAGAGTTCCAACCCGGCGGATCTTGCACCGTCACCAATGGTGGCTACACCAACCGGGTGCTGACCATCGACGGCCACGAAGACTTGGCCACGGTGTGCTACAACAGCTGCTCTGATTGCGCCCAGACACCGGGCTGCATGGACCAAGGCGCTGTGAACTACAGCGACGCGGCCACGGTGGACGACGCTTCC
>CBFHWV010000139.1:854-1519 GCA_965659565.1 uncultured Flavobacteriales bacterium | reverse complement strand
CGGATTGCGCCCAGACACCGGGCTGCATGGACCAAGGCGCTGTGAACTACAGCGACGCGGCCACGGTGGACGACGCTTCCTGCCTCTACGCCGTGACGTTCCAAGTGGACATGACCAACCGCGGCCTCGCCGATGGCGACATCGTCTACGTCAACGGCACCTACAACGGCTGGTGCGGCCCTTGCAATGCACTGACCGACGCTGGAAACGGCCTGTGGTCAGGCACGTTCAACGTCCCGGGCGGCGACCAGGAATACAAGTTCACCATCAACGGATGGAACGACCAGGAGTACTTCAACGGCACGGAGGCTTGCACCACCGCCCCGGCTGAATTCGTCAACCGTGTGGTCAATGTCAGTGCCGCCGCCACCTTGCCTGTGGTTTGCTGGAACACGTGCGACGCATGTGCCGACATCACCAACCTCACCGCAGGCTCGGCCCACACGAGCATCCAGGACGCCATCGACGCCGCTTCTGCTGGCGACGTGATCGAGATCCTCGACGGCAGCTACGCCATTGCCACGCCCATCCTTGTCAACAAGGCCGTGACCTTGCAAGGCCAGTCTGAGGCCGGCACCGTGCTGACGTGCGAGGCGGCCCTCGGCGGCGCCAACAGCATTCAGGTGACCGCGGGCGCCACCTTGAAGGACTTCACTTTGGAGGCC
>CBFHWV010000139.1:0-844 GCA_965659565.1 uncultured Flavobacteriales bacterium | reverse complement strand
CATTGTCGGGCCTGACCATCAACAACACCGGCTCCAACGGCATCGGCCTCTCCGGCGTCACGAACGCCACGGTCAGCGACATCGCCGGCTCCGGCAACGTCCAGTACATCCTCGGCATCGCCGGGTCCGTGGGCGTCTCCGCGTCCGACATCTCCGGCGGCAACGTCGGGGTCTACAAGGGCACCGGAACGTACGCGCAATCCGCCACCGACATCGCGTTCACCGGCACGTTCAACCTCGCCGGCGGCTTCGTCATCGAGCAACTCGCTGGCGCCGATGAGATCACCTACGCCATCGATGGCAGTGCAGCCGACGTGCAGATCCCATCTTCTTTCGACCGCGTGTTCTTTGCCAACTACACCAGCCTGCCCTTGCCGCCGCCGTACAACGAGGCGTCCTTGGCCACGCTCGTCGAAGCTGGCAACCTCGCCACCGCCATCGGAACGGCGCAGGCGCTCGACGCGGCCGGCTATGGCCTCGAAGACGCCGCGGTCTACAACCTGACCGCCGACCAGTGGGAAGTCAGCCCCGGCCTCACCATCGGGGACGCCATCGACCGCGCTGAGGCGGGCGACGTGATCGACGTGGCCGCAGGCACGTATGAAGAGGACCTCACCCTCGACAAGGGGCTGACCTTCAACGGTCCGAACGCCGGCATTGCCCACGACGGAAGCCGCAGCGCCGAGGCCATCCTCGACGGGGAGCACACCTTGAGTGCAGCCGCAGCGGTGACACTCGACGGACTGCAGTTCCTCAGCAACAACAGCGCTCAGACCAGCACCATTTACGCCACCACGGCAGCCGGCCACGCCATCCAAAACAACCTGTTCGTGTCTTCCATCGC
>CBFHWV010000138.1:0-3400 GCA_965659565.1 uncultured Flavobacteriales bacterium | reverse complement strand
GGCTCCTGCCCGGGAAGTTGGATGCGGGTCTGGACCGCGACGGACGACTGCGGCAACGTGGCCATGGCAGAGCAATACCTCGCCTTGTACGACGACACCGACCCGGTCATCACCTGTCCCGCCGACACCATCCTGATTCTGGACCAAGACATCGCGGACGACACCACCACGACGGCCCTGGGCATGGCGGAGGCCATGGACAACTGCAGCGCCTGGTCTGAGATCGACATTGTCTATACCGATAGCGACTTCAATGTGGATTGCACGGGAGACGACGACCAACCAGAAGGCACCATGACGTTCGTCCGGACCTTCACCGCCTCCGATTACTGCGACAACACGGCATCCTGCAGCCAGACGATCACGCTCATCGACAACCTCGGTCCCATGGTGACCGTGGAGGATGTGACGGTCTCCTGCCTCGAGTATGACCCCACCACCAGCTATGGCGCATTCACGGCCGAGGACAACTTCGACACGGACGTCGCCCATGAATGGGTGGAAGACAGCGTCTATGCGCAACTCTGTGCCGGAAGCTTCACCGTGGCCCGCACCTGGACCTTTGTGGACGATTGCGGAAACGAGACGACCGCCCAACAGACCATCATTGTGGTGGACGAAACGGCTCCGATTCTCACTGCCGGTGAGTCCAGCATGATGGTCTCCTGCGAGGATTACAGCAGTGACGTCACCGAGGAGAACATCTTCATCGACGTGATGGACGAGTGCGGCAGCGAGGTGAGCATCACCTTCTTCGACACCCCATTCAGCGGTGGATGCGTGCAGCCTGTGGGCATGTACATGCGCACCTACACGTTCGAAGACGACTGCGGCAACGCCAACATGTTCGAGCAGATCATCGAGCTGTTTGACAACACCCCGCCGACCATCGAATTGACCTGCCCTGCAGACACCACGGTTGCAGCAGACGCAGATTGTGTCGCCAGCCTCACGGTGGCCGACCTCGGAGAGGTGGCCGTGAACGCCTTCGACAACTGTGGAGGCGATGCGCCTGTGGTCGAGGTGGCTTGGATGGACCACGACACGGTGGAAACCTGCGCGGGCTCGTTCAGCTTCTTACGGACCTTCATGGTCACAGCCACGGACAATTGCGGCAACGTCGCAGAAGCCGCCTGCACGCAAAACATTGCTCAAGTGGACACGACGGCGCCTCAGTTCGAGGATCCACTCCCACAGGATCTCACGGTGCCTTGCTTCGACATTCCTGCTGTGGAGGACCTCATGGCCACCGACGGCTGTGATGCGGCGCCCACGGTGACCTTCTCCGAGGAGATTCTTGGATTGGACGAGTGCCCCGGCACGCAGACGATCCTCCGCACCTGGACGGCCACGGATGCCTGCGGCAACAGCCACAGCCACAGCCAGACCATTCAGGTCACGGACGAATTCGCCCCGGAATGGGTGGGTGCGTTGCCTGCAGACACCACGGTGTCCTGTGACGCCATTCCAGAAGCCATGATGCTCACGGCGATCGACAATTGTGACGACAACCTCGAGGTCATCTACGCAGAAAACGCCACAGATGGAGACTGTGCTCAGGAGCAGACCCTGGTCCGCACATGGAGCACGTCCGATTGTGCCGGCAACCAAATCATGCACATGCAGACCATTCAGGTGGTCGACACGGTCGCCCCGGTCATTGAAGGCCCGCTCGAGGTCGAGATGCCGTGTGCCGATTGGGGCGTGGACACGCTCTTTGCCATGGTCAGCGACAACTGTGACGCCACCGTCGAACTGGAGGTGCTGTCCGACATGGAAATCAGTGGGTCTTGTGCTGGAAGCTATGTGCGCACCTACGCTGCGACGGATGCCTGCGGAAACAGCGATACCCTGACGCAAGTCATCAACCTGATCGACACTGAGGCGCCTGTCTTCACCTTCGTTCCACAGGACACCACCCTGTCTTGTGACCACGATTACACGGTGGGTAGCCTGGGTGCCGCAGAGGCCATTGACAATTGTGACTCCGAGGTGCAAATCACTTACGTGGACTCCATCTCGCTCATCAACGACTGCGCGGGTACAGCGGAAGTCACCCGCATTTGGTCCGCTTTGGACGAGTGCGGAAACAACAAGACCGTGGAACAGCTCATTGTCCTGGTGGACAACATGGCCCCTGTGTTCACATCGGCCCTGCCGCTTGACACCACCGTCACCTGCGATGCCGTGCCGAATGCCATGGACTTGACGGCGGAGGACAACTGCGATGCGAACATCATGGTGGAATTCGAGGAGGCCTTGTCCGATGACGATGCCTGCCCGAACAACTACACCTTGACCCGCACTTGGAGTGTCACCGACTGTGCTGGAAACGAGGAGATGCACGTGCAAGTGGTCACTGTGGTGGACACGACGGCCCCGGTCTTCACCAGCGGTCCGGAGGACATGACCGTGTCTTGTGATGCCGTTCCTGCTGCTGCCGAGCTCACCGAGCTTCAAGCCACAGACAACTGCGACGACGCCTTGAGCTACAGCTATGTTAGTGAGACCTTCGAAGGCGGCGACTGCAACGATGGTTATCAGCTGACCCGCGAATGGGCAGTCACAGATTGCGCCGGAAACGCCACACAGTGGACCCAGGTCATCACCGTGATCGACACCCTCGCACCGGAGCTCACCGTCACGTTCGCCAACGGCATGACCGCGCAAGACACCACGGTGTCCTGCCTCGCGGATGCCCCAGAACTCGACGCCACGAGCACCGATGCCTGTGACGACTCTCCGTTCCTGCAAGCGTTGGTCGACACGACCAACATGGACGGATGCGGCAATGCCACCATCGCCTACAGCTACATGACGGTCGATGACTGCGGCAACATGAGCGAGGCCACCATCGTGGTGACGGTGCTGGACGAGGAGGCCCCAACCTGGATCGATGTGTGCGGCCTTGAGGACGGAGACATGGTCGACGTGTGTGCAGAGGACTACACGGGTGGTGTTCTCCTCCCAGAAACGGCACCGTGCGACGCCATGGCCATGGACAATTGCGGCGGCGACGTCAGCTTGGACTTGGTGTCCACCGCCTTGGGCGAGTTCGCACCGAATGACAGCGTGGACCAATACTGCACGGTGGATACGCCGGAAGCCTTTGAAGACGGAGAAACCTGCAACGGCTATGAAACCCACGCCGTCCGCATGTTCAACTTCGCTGGCGGAGAGTTCTACTCCATCCAAGGCGCAGGTCTGGTGAGTCAATTGCCAAACGGCGATTGGTTGATCGAGAAGACCGTGGTCGACAACAGCAACCCAGATGCTGGTTGGGATGTGGCCTTCACCCTGTCCGACGGAATGGACTACGACACCTGGTCCGACCAGGACTTCCCGACGAGCTCCAAAATGGACTGCGACCAACTGCTCGACGACCACGAGAACTGGACCT
>CBFHWV010000137.1:1004-3503 GCA_965659565.1 uncultured Flavobacteriales bacterium | reverse complement strand
GGATCCTTCCATCAGTGGCATGCCAGCTGACATCACGCAGAACAGCGACGCAGGCGATTGCGGCGCCCTCGTGAGCTGGACGGCCCCTGCGGCCTCGGACAACTGTGGGGTGACCAGCTTCACGTCCGACCATGACAGCGGCGACAGCTTTGCCGTGGGCACGACGACGGTGACCTACACCGCCATGGATGCCGCAGGCAACACGTTGACATCCAGCTTTGACGTGACGGTGGTCGACGCCGAGGCCCCGGCCATCGCCGGCATGCCGGCCAACATCACGCAGAACAACGACGCAGGAGATTGCAGCGCGTTGGTCAGCTGGACGGCGCCGACATCGTCCGACAACTGTGGCGTGACCAGCTTCACGTCCAGCCATGAGAGCGGCGACAGCTTTGCCGTGGGCACCACGACGGTGACCTACACGGCCATGGATGCCGAGGGCAACACGACGACCAGCAGCTTCACGGTGACGGTGGTCGACGCCGAGGCCCCGGCCATCAGCGGCATGCCCGCCAACATCAGCCAGAGCAACGACGCTGGCGAATGTGCGGCCGATGTGTCCTGGACGGCACCGACTGCGGGAGACAATTGCGGCGTGGCGAGCATCACGTCCACGCACAACAGCGGAGATTCCTTTGCAGTGGGGGCGACAACGGTGACGTACACCGTGACGGACGTCCACGGCAACAGCACTTCAGCCAGCTTCACGGTGACGGTGACGGACGACGAGAATCCCGCGATCAGCCCGATGGCCGCTGACCAGACCTATCAGCGTGACGGCGGAGAGGCTGCAGCCTTCTCCAGCTGGATCTCGAGCTACGGTGGTGCTTCGGCGACGGACAACTGCGGCATCGCCTCCTGGTCCGACAACAGCACGGGACTGAGCGACGATTGCGGAAGCACGGGAACCGAGACGGTGACCTTCACCGTGACGGACATTCACGGCAACTCCAGCACGACGGCAGCCACTTTCACGGTGATCGACGACCACGCGCCGAGCTGCCCGCTGATCGATCTGATGGACGCCAACGACGATGGTCCAAGTCAGGAAGACAATGTGACCAACGACCCTTCACCGACCCTGCGCGTTCTGTTCACTGGAATGGGCGTGGAGTCCGCTGAAGCGGGAGATGTGGTGGAGTTCTACATCCAAAGCAGTTTGACGGAATCGGTCACCATCGACCAGTCCGACGTGGACAACGGATATGTGGAATTCGAGGCGGGACCATTTGCGGATGGTGCTGTCACCTTCAGTGCCCGCCACATCGATGATTGTGGCCAGGCCAGCATTTTCGCTTTCCTCAGCGTCATCATCAACACGGCCGCTCCTGAATTGGAAGTGCAGCCGGTGACGGTGTCCCTCGACGAATTTGGAATGGCTGTGGTGCCCATCGAAGACTTCGTGGTGAGTGCCACCGATGACTTCGGTCCCGTGGACCTCAGCGTGGGCGGCAACCCTGAATTGTATGTGGTGGAGGACGACGATGGCAACCTCATCTTGCTCGACCTCGAAAACCAGGAAGCGGAGTTCATCGACATCGATCCGGTGCATGACGTCTTGAACGGCTATGCGCAAATCATGATGTACGACGCTGCGGCTGGAGGGTTCCTCTTCACTGACGGGTACAGCAACTATGCGGTGACCAACGATGCCTTCGAGGTGCTGTACACCGGTGCTCTGGACGATGGCAGCTTCGCCGATGGCGACATCAACTTGGACTGTGTCCACGCCGTGGACCAAGCCGGTAGCTGGATTTACGCCATCGAGCGTTCCGATTGTGCCGTCACGGACAGCCTGAGGTTCTTCCGCTTCCGCTTTGACGGAATCGGCGAGATTGAAGCCGAGTTGCTGCACACCCTCGCCTCTGATGTCAATGGCAATTCGCATGACTTTGAGTCCATGGCCGTTGACCTGGAGGGCGGCATCGCCTACCTCGTGGGAGACCACGATTTGTACGGCGGTTCAAGCAGCCAAGAGTTGTGGATGCTGGTCATGTCGAGCGGAGAGCTCGTTTATCTGGGAGAACTGGACGACGACACCGAAGCCATGTGGTTCGACGACGGGCAGCTTTGGTTGGGTCAGGACAATGGAGAAGTGGGGCTGCCTCAATTCGAGGAGTTGCCTGCTGCGACGCCGTATGTCTGCAACGATCCTTCTTGCGCCATACCGGACACAGTCCAATTCGTGAAGGCCGACGATGCCGAAACGGATGACAGTGCCCTTTGGGACCACATCACCGACAACGTAGCCCTCTTCCGCTCCAACAATGGCGGTCTATACAATGCCCTTTCTGGCGGAGGCATCTACTACAAGCGAGGCGCAACTGGCAGCGCTGGCGCTTACATCTCCGACTTCGGGGAGGTCAACGATTACAACGCCAACGACCTCCCGGGAGACACCTTGTCGCTCTACATTCCGGAAGGTGACCTCTGCTTTGATCTGGTCTTCTCCAGTTGGACCTGTTGCGGTGATGGAGGTGGTTTCGCCTACGAGCGGAT
>CBFHWV010000137.1:0-789 GCA_965659565.1 uncultured Flavobacteriales bacterium | reverse complement strand
TTGATACCACGTATGCCACGGTCATCGACGACCTCGCTCCCACGCTTGTGCTCGAGCCGCACACTGTCTATTTGAGTGAGGCCGGCGAAGGCTACTTCAATGTGAGCGACGTCTTGGGCGATGCGACCATGGACAACTGCAGCTACGCAGCGGAGATGACATGGGACGGACAAAGCTGCGGTGCTGCGCCGAAGTATGGACTCACTGCAGGAACGCTCGATGCCAACACCAGCAACTGCGACGACTGCACATCGCTGGTGCCACTCGGCTTTGACTTCACGTTCTACGGAGAGACCTACAACCAGGTGTATATCTCCTCCAACGGTCTCCTCCAATTCGAAAGCAGCAGCTCTGAGTGTTGCGACGGAGAAGCGATTCCGGATTCCGATTACGAGGCGGCCATTGCCGTGATCCACACAGACCTGGATCCGGATGAGCGGGATGACGCCAACATCTACTACCAGACCTTGGGCACTGCTCCGAACCGCGAATTCGTCGTGAGCTGGAGCCAAGTGTCCAACTATGAGGACAACGACATTCGCCATGATGGTCAGGCCGTGCTGTATGAAGCCACAGGCCAAGTGGACATCTTCTCTGGATACCATGCTTACCTGCCAGACGATTGTGATGATCCGATGACCACGGGCATTTCAAATCAGGACGGCACATTGGGCATGGCGCCTCAGCAATTCGTTGAGAATTGTGCCGAACGAGGAAACCTCTACATCACCTTCACGCCGGATGGAGACAACTATGCGATGGACTACGAAGTCTGCTCTGACTTCAACT
>CBFHWV010000136.1:0-3537 GCA_965659565.1 uncultured Flavobacteriales bacterium | reverse complement strand
CCGTGAGGGTCATGCCTTCGCGGCGCATGAGGTCATATCCGAAGCCGATGTTGACCAAGGAGGGCAGTTCGAACCGCTCGCTGCGCTGCATGATGGTCAAGCCTTCAGCGGCACCTTGCGGGGTGGCGGTCAGGGTCAGGCCGTCTCCACCGTAGCGCATGGGCGCACCCACGTTGCGGAGGGAGATGCCAAACTTGAGGCGGCCATCGTCGCCAGCGAGGTAGCGGATGCCGGCATCAAAGGCCACACCGTTGGCGCGGACGTTGCTGATGCTCTCCGAAATCATCCGGACCGTGAGGCCGCCGTAGATGGAGTTGGAGAACGCCTTGGCGTAGCTGATGCCGATGTTGGAGAACGTCGGGCGGTAGGCTCCGATGCCGCCTTCCGGCAGGTCTTCGGTCGTGATCTCGATGTCGCCAAACGTCATGCTCGTGACGGTCAGGCCGAGGTGGCCGCCGCCGACCGCCTGCACGAAGCCGGCGGAGTTGAGCTGGATGTCGGTTCCGACGAGGTACTGCTGGTTGCAGACCGCGAGTTCGGTGCGGTTGACAAAGGCGAGACCGGCGACGTTGGAGAAGCTGGCTTCAACACCAGTCACCAGCGCCGTGTTGGCGCCCGCCACGCCAGAGCTCAAGGCCCACGGCAGGATCAGCAGTTGTCCAGCGCCGGCAGAACCGGAGCGGTCAGGGTTGCCCGCTTGGACCGGGGCCGCAACAGCGACAGCGAGGAGCAGGGCGAGGGTGGAGGAGAGGATCCGTTGCATGATCAGAAGTTCTCGAGGTCAACAGGCCGCATGACGGCGAACCACTTGACGATTTTTTCGCCGACGCCTGGGGCATCGACATGGATGATGTGGACGCCACCAGCGATGGGGACGTTCCGGTCGTTTTTGAGGTCCCACTCGAGGTAGGTGAGGGGATCGGCCTTGTCGAAGGTTCGGACGAGGGTACCACCGATGTTGTAGATGCGGACGGTACAGACTTCGGGGAGTCCGGTGATCTTGACGCGGTTGTCGAGCTTGGAGGTCTCGTACTGCGAGTAGGCGTAGTACGGGTTGGGCACCACGCGGACGTTGTCGAGGGCGTTGGTCAGGGTGGGGTTGTCCCCGGTGACGGTGGCCACATCGGCAGTGGAGAAGCGGTACAACGGATTGTTGTTGTTGGCCGTGCCTTCGGTTTCGTCGACATCGGACCGGTCGTGGGCGTAGCGGCGGTACTGCTTGGCCACCCGGAGTCGGATGCGGGTCTCGGTGGGGATGAGCCCCTGCTCGACGGAGAGCATCTCAAAGTCGGGGTTGACGAAGGCCGATCCGACCCAGGTGCATCCACGCATGGCCTTGCGGTCATCGTTGGACCCGCTGTCGGGACCAAACTTGCCGTAGAGGTACTGACCGCGGTCGTACGCGGGGACACGGGTGTCGTTGTCGTCGGAGTAGCGCTGGTTGCGGAAGACGTAGATCCAGTGCTGTCCGGCGGCGTAGACGTTGCCGAGTCCGCCTGCGATGCGGGAGGAGGGGTTCCAGATCATGTCGTCGCCGTTGTCGGCGGCGGCCCAGGAGTCCTCACCGAAGGCCATGTTGAGGCGCTCACCGGTTCCGACGTCGATGGCGTATCCGGGGAACCATCCCATGCCGAAGGGCTGCTGCCCGTTGAGGGTGGCGTTGAAGGGATCGCCGCCCTCGGCGACGGTCTTTCCGTTCTTGTCCACGGAGGCGTGGCGGCGCAGGCCCATCTTCTCGGGCGTCCCGAGCGGGGTGTCCATGTCCTGAGCGAGGTCGGCGTTGGGCTGCATCTCAAAGACGGGGCAGCGGGTCCAGAGGGACTTGTCGGAGGTCAGGACGACGTCGACGTTGTTGGTTCCGGGGACGGCATCGGTGATGGGTCCGAGGTTGCCGTCGAGGCCGTCGATGGTGGGCGCCACCGTGGGGTAGGGCGCAGAGGACCCGTCGGCGAAGGTCACATCGGCGGTCCAGGACACGAGCGGGTAGGGGGCCCATGTTCCGAAGAGCACGCCTTCCCAGAGCTCGGACTCGTCGATGGGGTCACCGGGCTTGAAGTCGTCGAAGACGGCCTCTTCCTCCGGGGTCTGGTCCGGGGTTTCCTGTGCACCGGAGCGGATCCAGTTGAGCTCGTTTCCGAGGCCCTCCCCGTCGGGGATGCCAAAGAACCAAGGCATCTCGGGATCGGCGAACTCGATGGAGCTCTCGAGGGGCTCGGTGAACTTGCCGTCGTTGCCGTACTCGTACTGCTCCCACGTGATGGCCAGGCCCCAGTCGAGCAGGAGCTGCTCGTTGCGGATGGAGATGGCCTCGGCGGAGGTGCGGACGGCGTTGACATCGTTGTCTGGGTCGTCGTCGCTGAGCCAAGTGAGGTTGGTGAGCGTCCAGAAGCACTCGTCGGCATCGTCCTCGGGGTCGAGGTCCTCGTTGCCGAGGGCGAGGGCGAGTTCGAACTCGGCGTTGGGCACGGAGAGGGGGTCGACGACGCGCACGGCGACGGGACCGGCTCCGGCTTCATACTCGAGCTCGGCGATGAAGTTGTCGGCGAGGATCTTGGCCTCACTCTCGCGGGTGATGTCGATGACGTGGGTGCCGTTGCCCTTTCCGGAGATGCGGGTCATGGCCACGCCGTCGCCATAGGCCGCAGCTTCAATCGTACCTCCAGCCTCGGTCACCGGCGGGTGCGGGGAACCGCTGTAGGTCCGGATGGACCCGACCGCCGCTTTCCGCGACGCGAGGTACTGCTTGCTCTGGCCGGTCAGCAGCACGGGGTCGTACGGCTCGTACTGGTTGTAGCCATACGCGATGGCCATGAAGTAGTACGTCTTGTAGTTCACCAGCCGGTTGTCGCCTTGTGCAAACGCGTCGAGGGTGACGCGGAAACTGTGGCGGATGCCCTCGTTCTCTCCGTTGACCATCAGGGACGGCACGGGCAAGCCCATCTCCGGATCCTGGTCGTAGTTGATGATCATGTCGACGTCGTCTTGGACGTCGCACTGATAAACCAAACGCGCGGCTTCCACATCGTCGAGCTCGTCCGGACCGACCTCGTCGTCGCGCAGTTGGTAAATCTGGTAGCCTTGGAAGACGTAGCTGCGGTCGGCGCTGTCGAGCGGTTCACCCGAGGAGTTGAATTCCGGCGTGCCCGGGTCGAACTTCATGTAGCCCTCCTGGAAGTTGTTCGAAATCGGGTTGTCGTTGGTCAGGTAGAGGATCAATTCCTTGTCCAATTCCTGCACGGTCACATCCGGTGCGTCGGGACCGGAAACGATCTCGAAGCAGTTGTCAAACAGCGCCTGCGCTTTGTCGTCGGCGATGCGCATCAGCTCCACGGAAGCGAAGGGGTCACCGGCCGTGGCCCGCGCCCACACCACACCCATGGTGATGTTGTTGTAGTCGCCGGGCTCGAGTGTAAAGGGTCCAGCGGCTTGGATGAAGCGGCGGTCCGCAGCCGGGTTGCCCGCGGTCTGCTCGGTCCAAGGCTCCACGTTGATGCCGCCTGTGCCCCAGGCATTGGGGTCGGTTTCGCCCGGGAACAT
>CBFHWV010000135.1:0-3546 GCA_965659565.1 uncultured Flavobacteriales bacterium | reverse complement strand
GCCAACGCACCGCAATTGCTCATCCCAGGCATCTACAACCTGGGCAATGCGCGCAGCGGAGTCATCGCCGATGACTTCACCTACCGCAAGGGCATCAACAGCGCCTTCGGTGTGGCCAACCTGTCTTACAAGGGCCGTTTCTTCCTCGACCTGACGGGCCGAAATGACTGGAGTTCGACCCTTCCAGCGGACAACAACAGCTACTTCTACCCGAGCGCCACGGCCAGCGCCATCCTGAGCGACATGCTCGACCTCGGCGATGGCCTCGAATTCGCCAAGGTGCGCGCCGCGTATGCCGAGGTGGGTGGAGACACCGACCCTTACAACATCCGCAACGTCTACGTATACGAGAATGCCTGGGGCGACCAACCTGTGGCCGCAGAAAGTGCAGAGTTGGCCAACTCCGGCCTTCTGCCCGAACGCACGAGCTCCCTCGAGTTTGGAACCGACCTCCGCTGGTGGCAGGGCCGATTTGGCATCGACTTGGCGTGGTATCGAATGGATTCACGCGACCAGATCATCAACTTGCCGATGGCCTCGACCTCGGGATACTCAAGCCGCATCCTCAACAGCGGTGAGATCCGCAACCAAGGCATCGAGCTGGTCCTGAGCGGCCAACCCATCAAGACCGACAAACTCGTCTGGACCTCCAACCTGAACCTCACCCGCAATCGCAGCGAGGTCCTCTCGTTGGCCGACGGCGTGGCGAGCTACCAGATCATCCCCGACCTCTACCCCAACGACGGCGGACAGGACCTCAGCTTCGAGGCCCGCGTCGGCGAGCCTTACGGCCTTTTGGTCGGCCTCGGTTTCCAGCGCGACGACACTGGCAACATCATTCACGAAAACGGCCTGCCGTTGCTCACCGAGAACAAGGTCAACGCCGGCACCTACCAGCCCGACCTGCTCTTCGGATGGGACAATGAGTTCCGCTTCGGACGCTTCACGGCCGGCTTCTTGATCAACGGCCAAATTGGTGGCCAAATCTTCAGCCGCTCACATGCCCTGTACGCCACAGGTGGCGGCATCACCAACAATGACGATCCCAACCTGCCGCTCAGTACCCTCGAAGGCC
Source organism: uncultured Flavobacteriales bacterium (assembly GCA_965659565.1). Taxonomy (GTDB): domain Bacteria; phylum Bacteroidota; class Bacteroidia; order Flavobacteriales_D; family Sanyastnellaceae; genus UBA8752. Next base: position 2,471 of record CBFHWV010000135.1, on the reverse strand, counting down.
GCGAGACTTACGACATCAGCTACGACGCCGATGGTACGCCGGTCTACACTGCCGTCAACCAAGACGGATGGGGTGTGGTGGGCCCAGGTGTGATGTACGACGGTGAGGGCAACCTCGTCGAGAATGACGTCGTCGTTCCGACCCGGGACTACATCCTGTCCTACTACGGCAACGGCTTCAGCCGCGACAACATCGAGTCCGGTCTCTACGACGCCACCTTCATCAAACTCAAGGAACTCCGCCTCGGCTTCGACATCCCGTCCGACTGGCTCAGCGACAAACTGTCCGCCACCTCGGCCACGGTCAGCCTGGTCGGCCGCAACCTCCTGCTCTTCACGGACGTCCCGACCATCGACCCAGAGACTTACAGCATCCGGGCTGGACGCATTGTTCCTGGCTTTGAGAGCACCTCGCTCCCAACCGCCCGCACCATGGGCCTCGCCATCAACCTCCACTTCTGATCTCCCGCACGATGAAACTCATGACTTCGCGCTTCATTCCGGCCACCCTGGCCATCCTTCTCATGTTCGGTTGTGGTGAACTGACCGAACTCAACGAAAACCCCAACCAGCCCGAGGCGGTCTCGCCAGATGTCCTGTTGCCCGGTGTCATCCGGGACATGAGCGACGTGCTGGTCGGCCACGCCTTCTACATCAGCAACTGCGCCTCCCAGCTCAGCGCCAAGAGCCTGCGGAACGAGGTGGACGTGTACGACTGGAACGCCGTGCCAATCATCGGCTTTGACGCCTTGTGGCCCGCCATGTACGGCGCCCTCCGGGACATCCGCAACATCGAAGCCGCCGCCATCGAGCGAGGGGACGACCGGCTCCTGGCCACGGCCAAGACCCTCAAGGTGTTTGCCTTTTCCGTCCTCACAGACACCTACGGCGACATTCCGTATTCCGAGGCTTTGTCCGGCAACACCGGCACGTACTTCCCGGCGTACGACACTCAGGAGGACATCTACCTCGGTGAAGGTGGACTGCTCGACGAGCTCGATGCAGCCCACACGTTGTTCAGCAACGCAGGCCCCGGCACCATCGGTGGAGACATCCTCTTCAATGGAGACAGCGACCTCTGGCACCGTTTCGCCAATGCGCTGCACCTGCGCTTGCTCGTCCACTGCCATGCCCAAACGGACGTGAGCGCAGAGTTTGCCGCCGTGGCCGATCGCCCCCTCATGGAAGGCAACGCCCACAATGCGCAGCTCGACTACCTCAATGCGTTCCCGAACCAATTCCCCATCGTCCCGCTCAAGCAGGGCGACTTTGAGTCGGTCCGCTTCGGTGAAGCGGCATTTGCCCTGATGGATTCCACGAACGACCCCCGCCTGATGCGCTATGCCCGGGCCACGGACGCCACCATCGGCACGGACAATGAGGCCTTCGAAGGCTGGGAAAATGGCGGCAAGGGCTGTGACGACACTGGCTCCCGTTTGGGATTGGCCTACTACGACTACCCCGGCCACCCGACGGCATCCAGCAAGGCCCCCGGCATTTGGATGAGCTACGCCGAGCAGGAGTTCATCCTGTCCGAAGGCGCGTGGCGCGGCTGGACCTCCGGTGACGCCGCCGCCCACTACGAGCAAGGCGTGACGGCCAGCATGGTCGATGCCGGCGCCGATCCAGCCGACACCGGCCTCGGCAGCGTCGCCGACTTCCTCGCCCAAACCGACGTGGCCTGGAACGACACGCCGGCCCGATTGTTCGAGCAGAAATGGTTGGCCCTGTACTTCCACGGCATGGAGCCCTATTTCGAAGTGCGGCGGTGGTACACCGCAGGCGGCGGCTGGGATGGCGTTCCTTTCCTGACGCCCCCGTGCAACAACACGAACGACGACATGCTCCCCTTGCGCTTCATCTACCCCGGTGAAGAGCAGAGCCTCAACGGAGACAACTACTTCACGGCCGTGGAGCGCCTCGGCGGAAGCAACAGCTTCAACGCCGCCATGTGGCTGGTCGCTCCCTGATCGCCAACCCCATTCAGGCCCTCAGCCCGGGACATGACCCCCACTGAGGCGCCGCAACACCAACGCCCGGTCCACGCGACCGGGCGTTGTTACTTTCCCTGCGAAACGAACGAAAACCGCCCGAGGCGCATGAACACCCCCACAGAACACGACCCCACACCAGACGCTGGCATCCAAGCCTACGGCAGCCGAGGCGGTCGCAACGCCGACCCCCAAACGGGATTCGGACGCTGGTTCCACCGAAACTTCGACCTGAGCTGGCCCATCGTTCTGCCCACCCTTGCCCTCGTGGGCGGGTTCATGATCGCCACGTTCCTGTTCGGCGCACAAGTCCGATCCTTCTTCGATACGTTCCAATCCGCCGCCTACAACAACCTGGGTTGGATGCTCGTCCTCTCGGTCAATGTGGCGCTGTTCGCCGTGTTGTACTTCGCCTTGGGACCCTACGGCAACATCCGGCTCGGCGGAGCTCAGGCCCGCCCTGAATTCAAGCGCGTCACCT
>CBFHWV010000134.1:0-3694 GCA_965659565.1 uncultured Flavobacteriales bacterium | reverse complement strand
CCATGCACGTGCCGAGCTCGGTGCCGACCGTCTGGGGCAGGTAAAACCCCGCGGGATTGTTCCAGGGCTCACCCGTCAGCGTGTTGATCAATCCGTCCACGTCGTGGATGCCTTGAACATTGACGAAGGCCACGGTCTCACCGGGCAGGATGGTCAACTCCGACGGTGCGAAGTAGTAGTCGGCCATCACGATGGTGTGGTCGGCCTCGCATTGGGCATTGGCAACCAGCACAGGGCCCACTGTCGACAGGAACAAGGCAGCCAGAAAGCTTGGAATTCGGAGGAGTGTCATGCTGTAGGGAGGACGGTTCTGGTGGTACAACCGTGGCTCAGCCGACTTGTTTCTGCAGAATCAGGGGTATGGGTGACAAAACCCGCCGATGGGATGGACCTGCCGATTCGGGTCAGCCCGTGATGTGGTAGCCGCCGTCGATGTGGCGGATCTCGCCGGTGATGCGGAGTCCCGGCTGCATGAGGTGCACGATCTCCAGCGCAAGGTCGCGCGGCCCGGCATTGCCCAGCGGGCTCATCGACTCGGCCTTTTCGACATCGGACGGCTCGAGCGTCGCTGTGCCCGCCTTGCTGCCGAGGTAGGGGGAGAAGCGCAGGGCGTTGACTCGGATGCCGCGGCTGCGGCCCAGCTCGTCGGCCAATTCAATGGTGATGCGCTCCAGTGCCGCTTTGGCGACGCTCATGTTGCGGTAGGGGTGGAAGGTCACTTTCTCTGCTGCGATGTAGCTGAGTGAGCAGATGCTGGACCCATCGCGCAGCGCACCCGTCTTGAGCAGGTGGTGGGTGATGCGGACCAGAGAGAAAGCCGAAACGCCCAGTGTGTCACAGAACTCGGCCTGGGTGACCTCCAGCAACGGCTTGACTTGCTTGTTGCGGATGGTGCGGTCCATGGCGATGGAGTGCAGGAACCCGTCCAAATGGAGTCCGTTCTCCGCGAGGCCAGCTGCGAGGTCGGCCATGCTGTCCTCCTGCGTGGCGTCGAGGATGATGATGGGGGTGTCCTCGCCCAATTCGGCTTCGACCGTCTCCCGGAAGGTGGCTTCGTTGGCGTCGAGGTAGGTCCGGGCCTTTTCCGAGAGTCCTTCGTGGTGCGGTGTGACGCCAAGGCCGGCGCAGACGACCTGACCGCCCTGTTCGACGATGGCCTTGGCGGCGTGAAGGGCGAGGGAGCCGGCGTCGGAAATGCCGGTGATGAGAAAGCGCTTGTCCTGAAGCATGGTCAGACTTTGTAGAGGGCGGTGCCCCACGTCCATCCGGCGCCGACGGCGGCGAATAGGAGGTGGTCACCCGGTTCGAATGCGGTGGAACGCCAGGTCTCGTCGAGGACAATGGGGATGGTGCCTCCTGAGGTGTTGGCGTAGCGGTCCATGTTGGTTTTGACCTTCTCCCAGGGCAGGCCCACTCGGCGGGCGACCTCTTCGAGGATTTTGATGCTCGGCTGATGGGGGAGCATGAAGGCGATGTCGTCGATGGTGACGCCTGTCTGGTCGAGCAGCGTGCGAATGGACTCCGGAACGGCCTGTGTTGCGGTGTTGTAGACAGCCGGACCGTCCATCTGGAAGTAATGGAGGCCTTGGGCGAGGGTTTCCTCGCTGGCTGGGCGTTCGGATCCGCCGGCGGGCACGGTGAAGCCGTCGCGGCCGGAGCCGTCCGTGTTCATGTCGAACCCGATGAATCCGCGGTCCTCCTCGGTGGCGGTCAACAGGATGGCGCCGGCTCCGTCTCCGAAAAAGACAGAGTCGCGTCGGTCCCAGTCGATGATGTTGGAGAAGGTGTCCGCTCCGATGACCATGACGTTGCGGTACAGGCCGGAGGCGATGAACTGACAACCAGTCGTCAAAGCAAAGAGGGCGCCGGAGCAAACAGCGGCGATGTCGAACCCGGCGGCGTTTGTCGCACCGAGTTTCTCTTGGACCATGCACGCAGAGGCTGGGGCCGGACGGTCTGGTGTGGCCGTGGCGAGCACGATGAGGTCCAATTCCGAGGCGGCCATCCCGGCCATGTCGAGGGCCCGTTGTGCGGCCTTCGTGGCCAATTCGCTGGTGGTCTCACCCTGGCTGATGCGGCGCTCCTTGATGCCAAGCCGTTCTTGGATCCAGGCATCGTTGGATCCGACGCGGTCGAAGTACTGGTTGGGGACAACGTGCTCGGGGGCGTACGAGCCGGTTCCGGCAATGATGGCGTTGGGCATGGCGAAGAGGGACGCGCCAATATTACGCCCTCCTTTTCTCAAATGACTGATTTTCAGTCGTGTATGAAGTACACGGAATGAGGCGAATCCCCTGATTTTGATGCCGTTGACTCAACGGCTTCTTGACGCCGTGCCCCTGAATTTGAATAAGTCGTGGCCCCATCGTGGAAGCGAGGAGGTGTGAAATGAAAACGGAGGCCGCATGGGCCTCCGTTTCAGGATGAACAGATGTGTTTCGGCTCATTCGTCCAGGATGCAGCGCAGGCAGAGCCCGAAAGCTGGATCGATGGCTGCGCAGGCTTCATGGAACCTGTCCTCTGTGATGAACACGATGGGCACCTGCGTCAAGGGACCTGCTTGCGGTCTGTTCAGGCGAGTCCAGAACCAGACGGATTCAATGTCATCCAGGTCAAGCAAGGGGGTCGAAGCCAGCGTATCGACCATTCCTGCGGGTTGGGCACTGAAGCCGAATTTGTTGAATTCGACGTCCGAGAGGGTGAAGTCCCAATCGGTGGGGTCGCAGAATTCAGCTCCGGTCACGTTGGACCAATCCGCGGTGGAGAGACTGCGCGTGTACCGGTGAAGGTCGGTGTATTCATTGGCGGTGGGGACCCTCCATCCCTCCGGGCAGACGCCCTTGGAGGTGAGCAGGGTCCAGCCGTTGTAGAAGGTGTTGTAGGCCTCTGGGAGATTGGGGTTGACGACGCGTCCTGGGGCATCGATTTCCACGAGTTGCGCCTTGGTCAGCTCCGGGATGGGTGTGCCATCGGAGAATTCGGTGGTCTTGAGGTTTTCCGCAAACCAGCATTGCTCCCCGATGCGGACAACCTCATAGGTGTAGCCATCCATGGTGGGGGAGGTGCAGGTGCGCAGATCGGGTTCTTCCTGGGTGCAGGAGCTCAACAGGAACAAGGGGGCCGTGATGGCGAGAAGGTGGGAAAGGAATCGCATGCCTTCACAACGCCCCGTTTTTGCAGGAAGTTGCGTAACTCATTGACATGCAACCGTTCAGGTTTGCCTTGCGTTGTTCCTCTCTAGGGGGTCGATGACGGTACCGTGGATCAGTTTGCCTTGGTAATCTGGATGACCTCCGTGTGCTGTCCCTGCCTCAGATGAAGCAGGTGAGCGCCGGTGGCGAGCACGCTGAGCTCCATCTCGAAGGGTGCCCAATCCGTCCCGCGTTGGACGGGACGTCCTAGCAGGTCGATGAGGACCCAATCGACCGGTTTTGTTTGCGTGCTGGCGACATCGATGCGAATGCGGTCTTGAGCGGGGTTGGGGTAGGCCGTGAACCGATCGGTCGAAGGGTCGGGGTCCTCCACGGCATTCAGGGCGAGGGCGGCTTGGATGGCGGCGGTCGCGGTGACTTTGCCGTGGCCCCAGACGGGGTCGCCTTCTTCGGGCAGCGTGCCGGTGTTGTTGTCCTCCCGGGCGGTTTCCTCGAGGACGCTGCGGACCTGGTCGGATGAGAGGGCAGGGTTGGCCTCCAGC
>CBFHWV010000133.1:0-3753 GCA_965659565.1 uncultured Flavobacteriales bacterium | reverse complement strand
AACCTCCGCAACCTGACGCAGGCTGTGACCTGGAACCTCGCCACCAGCGACAACCTCGCCATCCCGGGCAACAGCACCTACTATTCCGACCTCGGCTACATCCCCGGCAACAGCGCCGGCGACATCGACGACCCCAACGGCAACCTCGCGTTCCTCAGCGGAAACGGGGCGGACAACCTCACGTTCGGTGCCGATGACAACACCGTGACCGGCGACTTCAACGGCGCAGGCAATGACTACATCAACGGTGGTGACGGAACTGACCAGGTGAATTACCCAGACAATGAGGCGGACGTGACCCTGACTGCAGCGGACGATTGCATCATCATCACCAGCCCGACCGCAGGTACAGACACCTTGCTCAACATCGAATACCTCGTGCTTGCGGATGCCACCGTCTCCCTCATCGGCTGCACCTTCCCCGATGCCTGCAACTACAACGAAATGGCGCTGGTAGACGATGGCAGTTGTGAGTTCACCACCTGTGCCGGATGTCGGGACGAGGACGCCTGCAACTATGATTCTGAAGCGACATTGGATGGGCCAATTGGCACCTGCACCTACCCTGGACTGTATGAGGACTGTGCTGGCAATTGTGTCAATGACACCAATTCAAACAACATCTGTGACGAGCTGGAGGCCATTGGCGTCGAAGGCTGCACCGATGCTACCGCCACCAATTACAATCCGGACGCCACAGAGGACGATGGTAGCTGCTACACCTACACCCTTGCCGGCTGCCTGATTCCATCGGCGACCAACTACGACCCTACCGTCAACGTTCAAGGCGAACCCATCTCGGCGTACTGCATCTTCCCATGGAATGCTGCCTTCATGCTGCCCAGCACGGATTGTGCAGACCCTTCTGCCTGCAACTATGATGCCGCCGCTTCCGGGTACACCGAATGCGATTACTGTCTCGGTTGCACGGATGAAGGTGCCTGCAACTACGACGACACAGCCTTGTATGACAACGGGTCCTGCACCTACACAGGATGCTCAGGCTGCACCAGCGATTGCTCGTCCAACTATGACGCCACAGCTGTCATCGATGACGGAACCTGTGATTACGCCAATTGCGGAGGATGCACCGACAGTGAGGCGGACAACTACAACCCCGCCGTCAGCATCGACGATGGTTCCTGCCAATACGAAGGCTGTACCCTGCCTTCTGCCTGCAACTTCGACCCCGACGCCAACGCCAACGACGGCTCCTGCAGCCTCGATCCAGCACCGGTCATCAGTGCTGTGGATCTGGTCCTGAGCACGACGTCCCTTTCTGCGGCAGATGGAGAAGTCTCCGTCACCGTGGACAGCGGCACGCCTGTCTCACTCGATCTGGAAGGCCTGAACGGAACAACCGATGCCTCCTTTTCCTACCCCGGCACTTACAATGGCCTGGCTGCAGGGTACTACGCAGCCACCGTCACGGATGGCTTCGGCTGTGTAAGCAACAGTTTGAATGTGGTGGTCAGCTACGATCTCTGCTGCGACTGCGGCGTCAGCGATGTCGACAGCGACGGCATCTGCGACGATGAAGACAACTGCACGGACAAGAGCGCCCCGAACTACGCTGACCCGGCCAACACATCTTGCCCCCAGCCGTAAACGGAACGCATGTCCATCCCTCAAAAGCCCCGCCACCGAGCGGGGCTTTTTGCTGCCACCTCATGGCCCAATCCCCACCCGCCGAGAGTCCCCTTGGACGCGGCTACCTTTGTACCCCATGGGCACGACGGAAATCGTCTTTATCCTGCTGATTTACCTGCTCCTCTTCGGGACGAAGGGGCTGCCTTCCATGGCGCAATCCATGGGCAAATTCATGCGGCAAGTCCGCGATGCCCAGCAGGACATCCAGCGTGAGATTCTCAGTGGTACGGACGACCTGCGCAAGGGCGCGGCCGCCTTTCGCGATCCTGTGGGTGCGGCCACCAAGGGCTTCGACGACGCGATGAAGGCCCCGGCGGGCACCCCCCGTTCCTCCACTGGTTCGCGCCCCCATTCAACCGCTGAGGGGCCCCACAGCGGAACCCCATCCGATGGCATTCCCCCAGACGATGAGAGCCCGTCGGCAGAGGGCGATTCGGATGCCAAGTCCGACGCCTGAATGGAATTCATCACCGACATACCCGCAGCATTGGCCCTCGTTTTGGGCTTGGCGTTTCTCGTCGGCGGTGGCGAGTTGCTTGTGCGCGGTGCGGCGGCATTGGCGCTGAAAGCGGACATCCCGCCGCTCATCATCGGCCTCACCGTCGTGAGCATGGGCACATCCGCTCCGGAACTGTTTGCCTCCGTGGAAGCCGCCCTGTCCGGCACTCCCGGATTGGCTGTCGGCAACGTCCTCGGCTCCAACGTCGCCAACCTCGCCCTCATCCTCGGGATCACAGCACTGTTGCGCCCCTTGGCGGTCGATCGCATGGCGTTGCGCCTGGACATCCCGCTGATGCTCGGCGTCAGCGTGCTCTTCCTCTTCGCCGCATCGGACCTGGCCATCAGCCGGACCGAAGGGGTGGTCGGACTCGCCCTGATGGCGGCTTTCCTGGCCAACCTCTATTGGCGTTCCCAGCGCCAAGGCGCCCAGGACGCCCAAGACTCTGAAGAGGTGGAGAGCTTGCAAGAAGCCGGAAAATGGGCTGGGCGCTCCGCGCTCTTTCTGCTCGGCGCCCTCGCTGTGGGCGTCGGGGGACTCTACCTCGGGGCGGAGTGCTTTGTGGACGGCGCCCGCCGGGTGGCCTTGCAAGCCGGGGTCAGCGACCGCGTGGTGGGCTTGACCATCGTCGCCTTTGGCACCAGCGTGCCTGAGTTGGTGGCCTCGGGCATCGCCGCCTGGCGGGGACAAGCCGACCTTGCCGTCGGCAATGTGGTCGGCAGCAACCTGTTCAACCTGCTGCTCGTCTTGGGCACCACCGCGACCATCACGCCCCTGCCCATGGGACCCGAAGTCCTGACGTGGGATGTCTGGTGGGTGCTGGGCACCGCCGCCGCTTTGATTCCGCTCGCGATGTTGGGCGGAATGAACATGCCGAGGCTCGGCCGGTGGCAAGGCGCCCTGTTCCTCTTGGGCTACTTCACCTACACGGCCTTGACGTGGACGGGCCTCTGACCGTCCTCTCGGCCGGCGCTGCCCGCTGCCAGCATTGGCCGGGACTCCTGTCTTCGGAGTCACTCGAAGCTTGGGTGGACCGCATCCCGTGGCGACAAAACCGCATCACCGTCTACGGCAAGACCTACGACGAGCCACGCCTCACCGCGTGGTTCGGTCCGGCCTATCGGTACAGCTCCATCGACTGGCCCGCCGCCCAGATCCCGGTTGAATTAAAAACACTCAACCAGCTCGTTTCAAGCGAGTTGGATTGCCGTGAGTTTGATGCCGTGTTGTGCAATCTGTACCGCGATGGGCAGGACGCCATGGGCTGGCATCGGGACAACGAGCCCGTAATTGATCCCGCCGTCATCGCCTCGGTCAGCTTCGGGGCGGCCCGCGATTTCAAAATGAGGCACCGTGACACCAAAGCGGGCTGGACCGTCTCGCTGGGGCATGGCGACCTGCTGGCGATGGAGCACCTCCAGGCCGATTATGACCACGCCTTGCCGAGGCGGGCGCGGGTCGATGCCCCGCGGTTAAACCTCACCTTTCGACAGTTCCGCTGAAGCGTCCGCATCCCGGCGCGGCGTACCTTGCATGTCCATGTCTGTTCACGCCTCCGCCAAACGCATCACCACGCAGGTGCTGCAGGAAATGAAGCACAACGG
>CBFHWV010000132.1:0-3773 GCA_965659565.1 uncultured Flavobacteriales bacterium | reverse complement strand
GGGTCAGCCCGCGCACCATCAAGGAGACCCTGACCCCACCGCGCGACTACCGCTACCCGTTCCATCAGGCGTGAGCCGGGAATACACGACATGAAAAAGGGCGCCCATCGGGGCGCCCTTTTTCGTCAACAGAAATGATGTCGGTCAGGCCTTCTTGGCAGCCGGCTTGCGGGCGGGCGCCTTTTTCGCCGCAGGCTTGGCAGCCGCCTTCTTGGCGGCCGGCTTGGCGGGTGCCTTTTTCGCGGCCGGCTTGCGGGCGGGCGCCTTTTTCGCCGCAGGCTTGGCAGCCGCCTTCTTTGGAGCCGCAGCCTCCTTGGCAACAACTTCTGAAGGACGGCGAGGCTGTCGGCCCCGGTCATCCATGGGCTTTGAAGCCACCGTCTCAAACAGCTTGTCGTAAGGCGCCTTCAACCCGCCCTCCGCATTCATCCACGACTTCAGAACGAGGAACTTTTCCTTTTTGCCCGGCAAACCAACGGTGTCGATTTTGCCCAGCGTGCTCCGCAAACGGAAAGCGGCGTTCAGCACGCTGGCCTTGGCGTTCTTCTCCTTTTCTGCAGGCAAGTTTTTCAAGACCATCGCGTCGCGAACCAGCTCTCCGTAGCTCAATGGACGGTCACACTGACGCAAGCGGCGAAGGATGAAATTGCCCCACACGCTTTTGGGTCCACGCTTTTTGGGGCGTCCGGCTTTCTTTTTCGTGTCTGAAACGGCCTCGGTTTTCCGCGGACGTCCAGGGCCGCGCTTCACAGGGGCCGCTGCTGGCGCTGTTGGCACAACCACAGGGGCAGCCACTTTGATGTCTGCGATGGGAGCCGTGGCGCCGCCAAGACGGGCGATCACATGGTCGACATGTTGCAGGCGGGCTGCCAATTGAATGCGCTCCTGCTCGTAGAAGCTTCGAATTTGTTGGAGCTCGCTGGCGTCCAAAGAGATGGCGGATTTTTTGGCCATGGTGAATTGGGGGTGAAATACGTCGTTTCGTATTTGCTAGGTGGTGCAAAACAACAAAAAGTCATCCAAACATGTTTGCACCCAATTCCAAAAACAAACAAATCCCCGGGGACAAGCCCCGGGGACGTCAAGGCTATAAGCCGGATTCTGTGGTCCCGAAGGACTTCCACCATTGATCTAACGCAACCTACCCTCCAGCATCGGACGGGTCGCCCTCAAACACTGGTTTACATGGTCTTGCAGCCCGAAAGGTTTGCCTAAGCCGTGCGGTCACCCGACACGCTGGTGGGCCCTTACCCCACCTTCTCACCCTTGCCTGTGCCCGAAGGCCATCGGCGGTTTGAATCTCTGAAGCACTGTCTGTCACCCTTGCGGGCGCCTTCCCTTTCAGGAAGTACGGTACCCTGTGCTGTCCGGACTTTCCTCACCAGCCAAAGCCAGCGCGGTGGAACACCTTGAAGGACAAAGATACTCAGTCCCAAGTGACATCGAGCACGAGGGACTCGCCGCCCCGGAGGACTTCCACAGGCGTGACTTGGCCCTCTTCGAACATGGCCAGGCCCTCCATGTATCCCATCATGTCACCGACCTCATGCTCGCCCATTTTCACCACAATGTCCCCCTTTTTCATGCCCGCCAAGGCAGCAGGGCGGTCGTCACTCACGCCGTCAATGCGCATCCCCGTCCCGGAAAACAAGTAGTCGGGAACCACACCGAGGGTTACCTTGAAGCGGGGGGTGTCGTCATTGGAGCTGTCTTTCGTCTTGGTAAACGGAATGGAATCCTGCTTGCCGAGTTCCCGAATGATGCACGTCGCAAAATCGGCAATCCGCACCATGCCCTCGTAGTTCAGTTTGTCCGCGGTGTCGGTGGGTTTGTGGTAGTCCTCGTGCTGGCCGGTGAAGAAGTGCAAGACGGGGATGTCCTCCAAGTAGAACGACGTGTGGTCGGATGGCCCCACGCCACTTTCGCTCAACACCAATTCAAAACCCGCACCGTCGGCAGCATTGCAGGATTCAAGGATCTCGTCCCAGACCGGAGAGGTGCCATTGCCATACACGGCCAACGTGTCGCCACGCAGGCGACCGACCATGTCGAAATTGATCATCCAATCGATGTTGTCCAGTCCGACGGTCGCTTCGTTGGTGTAATGGTTGGATCCCCACAAGCCCTTCTCCTCACCGCTGAAGCTCGCCATGAGCAGCGGCGCATCCGTCATCGGCACAACCGTGTGCCGAGCGGCCAGTTCCAACACCATCGCCACGCCGCTTGCGTTGTCGTCGGCGCCCGGGTGCATGGCCGAATCCCCCTCTGCGGCGCCGCGCCACAGGCTGTTTTCATCGCCCCATCCGAGGTGGTCGTGGTGGCAGCCAACCACGCCCCAACCGGACGCGGAATCGGCCGGATTCGCCGTGGCGCCCAGCACGTTCTTGCCGACCACCTCGCTCACCACGGCCATGCCCATCGACACGGTCGTGTCGCCGTGACCGTGGACCTGCATCGGAGGATGCGGCTTGTAGCGGAACGTTTGGAAAAACCCACTGTCGCCTGCGGCCTGCAACCCGAGGGCCGACATGCGGCCGGCCACCCATTCACCTGCAGCATACGCCCCAGGCTGGCCCGTCTCCCGGCCCTCAAACCCATCGGCCGTCAGGGCCTCCACGTCCGCCCGAAGCGCGGCCACACTGGCGCCATCGCCTTGATCGCGGACCACCACAGCGGTGCCTTCAGGGCTGGTTTGACAGGCGGAAACTCCGAGCAGGATGGACAGGCCAAGTGCGATGCGTGAACACTTCATGGACGTTGAATCAAGGTTGGGAGCGCGAAGTTCTACATTCGCGTCGCTTTTTCGCCATGAAAAATTCCCTGTCCCTTCCGGCATTGACCATCGCCGGCGCCCTCCTCCTCTTCTCCTGCCAAGCTCCGGCACCGGAGTCCAAGGCCGACGCTTCGGCACCGGCCACCACGGACCTGCCCGACAGCCTCGACCGCGGTTATGAAGAAGAGGTCCACTTGAAGAACGTGCGCCAGCTCACCTACGGCGGAGACAACGCAGAAGCGTACTGGTCTTTTGACAACCAGCGCTTGGTGTTTCAAGCCTCCAACCCGGCATGGGGCACCGAATGTGACCAGATCTACGTGATGGACATCGCCGACGGTACGCCATCGGAGACGCCGCCCGCTCCAGTGAGCACCGGGCTCGGCCGCACCACTTGCGCCTACTTCATGCCGGGCGACACCACCATCGTTTACGCATCCACCCATGCGGCCGACACGGCCTGCCCAGAGGTTCCACGCCGCGGGCCCAAGGGCGAATACGTCTGGCCCATCTACCCGACTTACGACATCTACACCACGAGTGTCAACGGCGGAGAGCCCACCCTGTTGATTGGAGGCGAAGGGTACGACGCGGAAGCCACCGTCAGCCCGCAAGGCGACAAAATGGTCTTCACCAGCACCCGCAGCGGCGACCTCGAACTCTACACCTGCGACATCGACGGCAGCAACATCCAGCAGGTCACCAGTGAGCTTGGCTACGACGGCGGCGCCTTTTTCAGCCCCGACGGTCAATACTTGGTCTGGCGGGCCAGCCGCCCCGCCGAGGGCGAAGAAGCCGATGCCTACCTCAAGCTTCTCTCGGAAGGCCTTGTCCAACCCACGGCCATGGAGCTCTTCATCGCCAAGGTGGACGGCAGCCAACAGCGCCAGATCACCAACCTTGGCGGCGCCAACTGGGCCCCGTACTTCCACCCCGACGGAGAGCACATCCTATTCAGCTCCAACCACAAAACGGGCGCCTTTCCGTTCAACATCTTCAT
>CBFHWV010000131.1:0-3793 GCA_965659565.1 uncultured Flavobacteriales bacterium | reverse complement strand
TCGCCAACCGCGCTTTCGTCAACTGGAAGGAAGGCCGCTCCGAGCGCGCCTACTGACCCCGCTTGACCTCACGAGGTATTCAACCCTTGTGAAGCCCACACTCTTTGCTGGAGGATTCCCACCACCAGCGTCCCGCCCGCGAGGACTCATGGGGCAACACGGGCCGGGTACAAGGTGCGCATCCAATGCTGGGGTACCCCATCGAATACAGCGGGTTGACGGGCACGCCCGTTTCGTCGATCGCGGCGTCCACCATCGCATCTGGCCAATCGATCAGCGGATGAACCTTGGTCAAGTTCCAATCCGGTGCCTCTTCCACCATGGTCATTCCTGACCGGTTTTCACTTTGAGCGTTGCGGAGGCCTGTGATCCACCACGACTTGCCATTCAATGCCGTCCGCAGGGGTTCGAGCTTCCGAAAACCGCAGCAAGCCCGCCGCACAGACCGTTCCTGATAAATGGCGGACATGCCCCCTTCCGCTTCGAAATTCCGCACCTTTTCTGGACTCGGCGCCAACCGCTCAATTTGAATGCCGAAATGCGCTTCCGTTTGGCGCCACACCTCCAGCGTAGCGGGAAAAAGGCACCCCGTATCGAGTGAAACCACCCCCACATCCAGTCCAGATTCTACGATGGCCCAGAGGATCAATTGGTCTTCCTTGCTGAAGGACGTTGTCAAAACCGCACGTCGTTGGGACTCGCCGACCGTCTCTCTCAATCGAGAAACCAAAGAGGACAAGGAAATGCGCGGATGAACGTGGGTCATCTCACGAAAATACGAATTTCACACTATTCCTACCAACTTTGTAGGCTATAGGAGGTCTGCAACAGACTGCGACTCCAAAATGGCCAGCTGCGCATCCCGCACCTGAACCATCGACCGATGCAACCCACACTCTTCTTCCACACAGTCCTCGCATCGCTCGTAAAAGTGCAAGCTCACACAAGACAAGGGGGCAATGGGTCCATCCATCAAACGCAAGACTGTCGCCAACTTCACCTCGCTGGCTGGGACGCTCAACGCATGCCCACCTGCGGGACCACGCCGACTTTTGATGATGCCACCGGATTTCAAATCCACCAGAATCTGCTCCAGAAACTTCACACTCATCGGGGACACCTTGACGATGTCCTTGGCGCTCGTCCATCCCCCGGTTTCAGTGTGCTCCTTTTGCCGCCGGGCCAACACCGTCAATGCCCGTAGTGCGTACTGCGCTTTTTTGGTCAGCATCCCTTGACCAACAGGCGTTGGACTCCATTTTCCGGCTGGCCAGATGCGCTCATGGGCATCAACAACACCATGCCGGTCCAACCTGTCGTTTGGAGGCGGACCTCGCCCGTTGCGTCACATCGCCCGCGGTCCAGAACGCGCCCTTGCATGTCCACCACTTGCCAGTCCTGCCCGAAACGCATGGGCCAGCGGACCTCATCCCCCGCCACAACGGGATTGGGGTAGGCCGGTTTCCAGTCCGACAGGGGTGCTTCTGGCACCGCAACAATGGTGTTGTCGTACCAGGCCACATCGTCCACCTCCAGCAGCACGTCTCCCAAGACGTCGGTCACCACGAGGTATTCCTGAAAAAACACGGGGAGCAAGGAATCTTGGGCCACATACATCTGCTGTGTCAGCGTCCAAACCGCCGTATCTCCATCGTAGGTCTCGGTGTACGACTGCGCGTATTGAACCCGAAGAACCTCGTCAATCCCCGTCCCGTTGGGCAACTGGATCGAACCAAACGCATCCACTTCACTGCTCACTTCACCCTGCAAGGTGTAGGGCAGCGCAAACAACGTGTCCTCACAAGCGAAGGTGTCTTCGTGGACATCGCCGTAGGCCAGGGGGTAAGTCCATTGGACCAAGGGATCATCGAAAGGAATCGTGATGAAATTGACGGCGTTCGCGTTGCCCAAAATGGACATGCCTCCATTGTCCCACCGCCAAAACGTAAGCTGATCACCATTGGTGTTGACCCAGTCTGCTCCGTCGAATTCTGGCGCCAGACTAGAGGACGCCGCAGGCAGTACTTGCTGGAGCCCAATGGTGCTTCCCCCGATGTCCGAAAAGTCCCAACTCTGGGCCACATCCGATGCAGGTGACGGCGTCACAAAGGCGCCTGCCACCAAATCCATCACAAAGCCCGCCTCGGGCACGGTGGGCTGTTGGATTACGCCCTGCGCGGCTGCCCCCATTGGCAACCCCAAAGCCATCAGAAAAATCAAGCTGCGGTTCATGTGGCCAATGTACGGGCCACGGTTCACGCCTTCGCCAGCCGTGCTGTTTGTACCCGGAGTGGGAATCGAACCCACACTCCAAAGGAACGCGAGTTTGAGTCGCGCGCGTCTACCAATTCCGCCATCCGGGCAAGGAGGACGGCGAATTTAACCATCAGCTCTCGGATTCCGCGGGTATGGACAAACGGAATGTGGTTCCCACCCCCTCTTCACTGCGCAAAACCGCGATCTGCCCCCCGTGATACTCGCGCACAATGCGCCGCACCAGGCTCAGACCCAAGCCCCAACCCCGCTCTTTTGTGCTGAACCCCGGCTCGAACACCTGCCGCTGAGTCCGGCGCGACATGCCCCTTCCCGAATCGGAGACATCGATTTGAGCGTGGGGGCCATCTGACGTCAACACGAGGGACAGCGACCCCGCGCCCTCCATGGCGTCTACCGCATTCTTCGTCAGGTTCTCCAACACCCAACTGAACAAAGCCGGATTGAAAGCTGCCCTGACCGGCGCATCCGGCAAGACCACGGAAAACGCCACCGCCTTGGGCATTCTGCGCTCCAGATATGCCATGGTCTCTCCCACGAACGCGCCCAAATCCCCTGCGGCCAACTCGGGCTCTGAACCAATCTTGGAGAACCGGTCCGTGACGGTGCGCAACCGCCCCAAATCCTTTTCGAGCTCGCCCAACACCTCCTCTTCCACCCCTTCAATGCGAAGGACCTCCACCCAAGCCAGCAATGCGCTCAAAGGTGTGCCCAACTGGTGCGCGGTCTCTTTGGCCATGCCCACCCAAACCCGGTTCTGCTCCGACCGGCGGAACGCGCTGAACGTGCTGTATGCCAGCAACAAAAAGCCCCCAATGATCAGAAGCTGCACCACCGGGAAATAGCGCAACTGCTTGAGCACGATGGACTCATCGTAAAGGATCCAGCGGCGACCGCTTTCCGGGAGGTCCAATGCGATGGGGGGGTTGACCTCAGCCAGGCGGCGAATCAGCGCGGCGGTATCCGCCAAGTCCGCTTCAGGAATCCGGTCTGCTTGCAAAATGTGCTGCAACGTAGAGTCCGCAAGCAAGACCGGAATGGAGGCCGAGTTGAGAACCGTTTCCGAGAGGAAGGAGTGAATCAGGTCGTCCATGACCGACTGCAATTCGCGGAAGCGGTTGCTCTGGTCATAGTACACCACCAGACCTTGCTCGAATTCGATGACCGTTCCCCGGGCCGCCAGCTCCGCACGCAGGGAATCGAGGCGCTCTGGTGTCCGGAGTGGCTCCGGCACGTTGATGTCTCCCTGCAGCATGCTGTCCCGATAAACCAGGACGGGAATCGTCCGGTTTCCCTGAATGAATCGGGTGATGAAGGTCAAATCAATGGGAGCACCCGGGTCCGCCTCCTGAATGATGCGGTACGCTTCGCCCATCAGGTCTGCCTTGTCCCGCTCTTCGTTCCGCAGGGATGCAAACAAAGCGTCCGTGTACCGGACCAATTCAGCGCGCTGAAGGATCGCTTCAGACCACAAGGCCACCTTGCGTTGTTCCTCGGCCCGCAACGTCCGCGCAATCCG
>CBFHWV010000130.1:0-3804 GCA_965659565.1 uncultured Flavobacteriales bacterium | reverse complement strand
GTCTGGATGACCGGGCGCTCCGAAGCGGCGACGACCACTTCATCGTCTTCGTACCAAAAGCAGGGACGGATGCCATTGGGGTCCCGCGTGATGAAGGCGTCGCCGGTGCCAATGATGCCGCCCATGACATATCCGCCATCCCAGCTGTGCGAGGCGCGTTGCAGCACACTTCCCACATCCATGCGGTCTGGAATGAGTCGGCTGATGTTGGCGTTTTCGTGGCCTTCGGCTTTGAGCGCGCGGAACTGTGTTTCGACCTCATCGTCGAGAAAGTGCCCCACCTTTTCCAGCACGGTCACTGTGTCGGCCTTCTCCTTGGGGTGTTGCCCCAACTCCACCAGCTTTTCAAAGAGCTCGTCGACGTTCGTGAGGTTGAAGTTTCCAGCCAGGGCGAGGGTGCGGCTCCGCCAGTTGTTTTGGCGCAGGAAGGGGTGGACGCGCTCAATCGTGTTGCGGCCGTACGTGCCGTAACGCAGGTGGCCGAGGAAGACTTCACCAGTGAAGGCAAACTCCTTTTGAAGGAATTCGGCGTCCTTGAGGCGTTCGGGGTGGTGCTCGCGGGTGTCTGCGAAGCGCCCCATCACCTGCGAGAACAGGTCCTCAATGGGCTGCTTGGCCGTGGAGCGTGACCGGCTCAGATAGCGGTGCCCGGGCGGCACGTTGAGCTTGACATTGGCCAGGCCCACGCCGTCTTGACCCCGGTTTCGCTGCTTCTCCATCAGGAGGTACATCTTGTTGAGCCCGTAAAAAGCGGTCCCATACGTATCGATGTAGTACTGGAGCGGTTTCTTGAGCCGCAGAAGCGCGATGCCGCACTCGTGTTGGAGGAGGTCACTCATCGGTTGACCGGGCTAGTCCGGTGGCGCGAAGGTAGTTCCCGGAGGGAGGAATCAGCCGAGGTGACCGAGGTCGATCAGGCTGTCCGCTGTGGCCACTGCGGCTTCGGTTGCGGGCCTCGGTTGCCAGCCGTAGCGGCGCGTGGCCTTCTCGTGGGAGACGTTCGGCATGTATCCAAGCTCCGGCAGGATGAGGCGGGTGGAGGGTTCAAACCAGGAGAAAATGCGGAGGAACCCGTTCGGCAGTTCCCGGGTGCCGACTTTTCGGGCGGCTTCGGGGTGCGCCATTTTGACCGCCAGGGCCATGTCGTGGAAGGGCAGCGTGCTTTCGGTGGCGGCATAGCGTTCCCCCGCGGCGTCGGCGTCGTCCAACACGTGAAAGTGCAGGCTGACGACATCGCGCACATCGACGGTGGGATAGCCGAGCTTGGGGACACCCGGATAGTCACCGCGCATCATTTTCAGGATGACATCGCAGCTCGTCCCTGCGTCATTGGGGTCGAGCACTGGGCCGAGGATGAACCCGGGGTTGACGGTGGAAACCGCGAGATCCGGGTGGGATTTGGCCATCGTCCACAAGTCAAGCTCGGCAAGGGTTTTGCTCTTGATGTACGCCGAGATCATGCCGCCACCGAGGTCGGTCCAATCGCGTTCGTCGAAGTCCAGCCGGTCGCGGCCATGGCCGTACACGATGGCGACAGAGGAAGACGTCTGAACGAGGCGGGGCACGCCGGCTTCGATGCAAGCACCGACCACATGGCGCACGCCTTGGCGGGCGGGCTCGACGAGGTCGGACTCCTGCTTGGGGACGCCCAGCGGGAAGGGCGAGGCGACGTGCAACACGGCATCTGCACCGCGCACGATGTCGGACCACCCTTCTGGCGAAAGCAGGTCTGCTTGGTGAAAGGAAAGCCGGTCGAGGGCGTCCACTCCCGCGTCTCCCAATGCCGCACCGAGGACGGCGCGCACATGGTCAGCTTTTGCGGGGTTGCGAAGCGTTCCGCGCACGTGGTGTCCCCGGCGCAGGGCTTCCAAAGCGACATGGCCACCGAGGAAACCGGTGATGCCCGTGACCACCAGCGTGGGGCATTTCAAGGCGTCGTTCATGCCAGGGGAAGGCGCTTGATCCACTTGTAGTTCGCCCGGGTCAAGTACCACATCATCACCGGCACGATGACCAACGTCAAGAAGGTGGCGAAGGTCAGGCCGTAGATGATGGCCCAGCTCATGGGCTTCCAGAAGATGTTGTTGTCTCCCCCGATGTACATCTTGGCGTCGTACTCGGCGAGCAGGCTGAAGAAGTCGACGTTGATGCCGATGGCGAGGGGCAACAGGCCCAAGACCGTGGTGATCGCCGTCAGCAAGACTGGGCGCAGTCGCGTGCGACCACCTTGGATGATCAGGGGCACGATCTCCGAGAACGGCAGCAGGTCGTCTTCGCCCAAGCCGAGCTCCTCCTTCCGCCGGTCGATGAGCAGGTTGGTGTAGTCGATGAGCACGATGGCGTTGTTCACCACCACCCCTGCCAGGGAGATGATGCCGATCATGGTCATGATGATCACGAAGTCCTGACGGAAGACCACGAGGCCGAGGAACACGCCGGTCAGGGAAAACAGCACGCTGAAGCCGATGATGAACGGCGTGGAGATGCTGTTGAACTGGGCGACGATGATCAGGAAAATGAGGAACAGAGCGATGACCAGGGCGCGGGACAGGAAGGCCATCTCCTTGGCCTGCTCTTCTTGCTGACCGGTGAACGCCCACTGGATGCCAGACTCGGCCGGGTAATCGCTGAGCTCTGCCTTGAGGGATTCGACGATCTCGTTGGCGTTGTAGCCTTCGAGGACATTGGAGCTGAGTGTGACGGTGCGGTCGAGGTCCTTTCGCTTGATGGCGTTGTAGGTGGTGGACCGGCCGGCGCTGGCCACTGCCGAGATGGGCACCTCCTTGATCTGGCCATCGGATTGGCTGCGGAAGATGACCTTCTGGTTCATCAACGCGTCGGCATTGTTTCGGTACGCGTCGGCAAAACGGAGGTTGATGGGGTAATCATCCTCGCCATCCTTGTACCGGCTGACTTCCCTGCCGAACAGCGCACTCCGCAGGGCGAAGCCGATTTGCTGGGTGCTCAGCCCGTAGCGGCGGGCCTTGTCGCGGTCGATGGTGATGGGCATTTCCGGCTTGGACTTCTCGACATCGAGCTTCAACCCTTCGATGCCGTCGATGCCAGTGCCGTCAATGAACTGCTTCATCCCGTCGGCGTAGGCCAGCGCCGTTTCGTAGTCGGCACTGCTGATCTCGATGTTGATGGGCAGACCTTGAGGGGGGCCGTCCGAATTCTTGGTGGCGCGGATGATGGCATCCGGGTAGCCTTTCACTTCCTCGCGGATGGCATTGAGCACAGCCTTCGTGCTGATGCCTTCGCGGTCTTGGAACTTGACGAAGCTCACCGTGATGCGGCCTTTGTGCGGCGTGGCGCCGAGCTGAGGCCCTTCAGCTGGGTCGGAGGTGCCTTCGCCGACTTGGGCAATGACCGAATTGGTCAGGAACTGCTCGGGTTGTCCATCTGGCCCGGTCCGCAGGAATTCCGGACGGTTGATGGCGGTCATGACCATGGTTTCGACCTCGCGCGTGACCCGGTTGGTCTCCTCAATGTCGGTTCCAATGGGCATGTCGATGTAGACATTGACGTATTGGGGCTCGTTCTGCGGGAAGAATTCCACCTTCGGTGGGAAGATGCCGAGCAGGACCAGCGAGCCAAAGAGCAGGCCGATCATGCCGTAAAAGAAGAGCCAAGGCTTGGCGCCGGCGAGGGCAAACCGCAGCACCCGCTCGTAGGCGTTTTCGAGGGCCGGCAGCAGCCGATTCTGGAACCAGGCGGTGGCCGGCGTGAGGGCATACCGGTTGACCAGCCCCACCACGCCGCCGAGCACGAGCAAATTGCCGAGCGTGTTGAATCCGGCACCGA
>CBFHWV010000129.1:0-3820 GCA_965659565.1 uncultured Flavobacteriales bacterium | reverse complement strand
CGGCCCACGCGGTGCACCCCCACCTTCACGTGCTGCATGTCGACCATGGACTGCGCCCCGAATCCGGCGAAGACCGCGCCTTCGTGGAAGAGGTGGCCCGCACCCTCAGCGTGCCGATCACGGCACACCGGGTCGATGGACTCCGGGAAAGCGCGGCACAGCGCGGACAAGGCCTGGAGGCGGCGGCCCGGGCTGCCCGTTATGATTGGATGTGCCAGCAAATGGGTGCCGAAGGCATTCTCCTGACCGGCCACCACGCCGACGACCAGCGCGAAACCCGGCTGCTGCATTGGTTGCGCGGAAGCAAAATGGAAGCATGGGCCGGCATGCCTACCTCGAACACCGAGCGCGGGATCGTCCTCGGACGCCCGTTCCTTGCGTTGACCAAGGCCGAGCTCGCCCAATGGATGGAGGGCCAGGGCTGGGCCTGGCGAGAGGACCGCAGCAATGCCGACCCCGTTCACTTGCGCAACCGCGTTCGCCACGAGCTGCTGCCCCTGTTGGACGACCTGAGGCCGGGTTGGGAAGGGGGGCTGGTCCGACACGCTGCTTTGGCACAGGAATGGGCCGACGCCAGCGATGCTCTGCTCGATGCGTTGGACAGTCCACGAAACGTGCTTCCCCTCGACGCCGTGCATGGCGCGCCGTCGCCACGGGCGCTGCTCGCCCGATGGGCACGCCCTTGGCAGTGGCCCACCTCGCGGTTGGACGACCTCTCGCACCTCTGTGGGCCGGACACCGAGGTCGGCAAAGAAGCCCGAAACGAGACCCACCGGATCGTGCGCGAGCGGCACGCCTTGACTGCGGTTGCCCTCGATCGACTCACGCCTTCTGCCCATGGTTGGACCTGGTCGCCCACATCGGGCGAGGGAACCTTTGACACCCCGATGGGCACACTCGCATGGTCTGTGGGACCCGGCGGCCTCGCGCCCGATCCACACGACCACACCGCCCAGCTCGACCTTGACCGGCTCACCTTGCCATTGACCCTGCGCCCCTGGGCCGACGGCGACCGCCTCGAGCCCCTCGGCGTGCAAGGCAGCCAGTCGGTCTCGGACATCCTGACCCAGCGCGGGGTGGACCACACCCGAAGGAAAGACGCCCTGTTGGTGACCCAAGCCGATGGCCGGGCTGCGTGGCTGGTCGGCCACCGCATCGACCGGCGGGCCGCATTGCCCAACGCCGGCCCCATTCCTCGCATGCTGTCCCTGAGCTGGACGCCCACGCCCGCCTAATTTTGCCGCGCCATGCCCCAGAAGGACGCTCCCACCCTCGCCGCCCCGCTTCGCCCCGCCACCGAACAAGACCGGGAGTTCGCCTTGGGCCTGTACCTCCTGCTGGCCGCCTTGTTTGTCGCCAGCCTGGTCACGTGCAACCTCGCATTCCGCAAGTTCTTTGCCTGGACCCTGCCCGGCCTCGACTACACCTTTGAGGCGAGCGTGGGCTTGCTCCCCTATCCCTTGACCTTTCTCGTCACCGACCTCATCAGCGAGATCTATGGGCGCAAACGCGCCGATGATGTGGTCAAAGGCGGGCTCGCAGCCTCCATCCTGACCCTCGTGGTCATCACCCTCGCCGGGGCTGCACCCGCCACGGCCTGGTCGCCGGTGACCGACGGCGAATTCGACCACGTCTTCGGGCAGACCGCCTTGGCTGTGGGGGCGTCCATGGCCGCTTACCTCATCGCCCAATTCCTGGACGTCCGCATCTTCCACTTTTGGAAAATGCGCACCGGGGGGCGCCGGCTGTGGCTGCGCAACAACTTCTCGACCATCCCCTCCCAGTTCGTGGACACGGTGGTGGTGCTGTTGCTGCTGTGTGGCGTCGGAGAAATCGAATGGGCGCTGTTTGGAGCATTGCTCATCAATGGGTTTGGGTTCAAGGTGCTGGTGGCGGCGTTGGACACCCCGCTGGTCTACCTCGGGGCGGGCTGGTTCCGCCGGCGTTTTGGATTGGAACCCGGGCAGGAAATCGCACTCTGACCGCACGGCCGGCTTGACAAGCATTGGCGTGCGACGCCCACGCCGACCGCGAATGCGGCATTATCTTCACCACGCAAAGCAACGTGTCCGTGAAGCCCCTGCATTTCCTCTTCGCCCTGCTCCTCTCTGTTGGCGCATTGTCCCCTGCCTTCGGGCAAATCCACGACCCTGTTGAATGGGACATCGCCCTGTATGACAACGGCGACGGCACGGTCGACCTCGATTTCCACGCCACCATCGAGGAAGGCTGGCACGTGTACAGCCAGTTCCTGAACCCCTTCGACGGTCCCATTCCCACCTCCTTCACCATCGAGACGGAAGGCCTGAGCTTTGCGGACACGGCTGCCGCGGAGTGTGAACCCATTCTCGAGTACGACCCCAACTTCATGTTGGACCTGCTGTTTTTTGAGCACGAGGCGCATTGGGTCCACACCGTGTCTTTCCCAGGGTCCATCCCCGCTTCCATCAAGGGCTACCTGACCTTCATGGTCTGTGACGAGAGCAAATGCCTCCCGCCTGAGGACATCGATTTCGATGTGGCCCTCGCCGACCTGCGCCCGGAGAGCGCCAAACCCGACTACTGCGGGGGTGGCCACGGCGGAAGCCATGGCGGGGACAGCGGTGCGTTCGGCATGGACGACGCCCAGGACGAGGCCCCCATGGGCATCTACGACCCGGTCCAATGGGACATCGCCCTGCACGCCACGGGGGACAACGCCGCCACCATCGTCGCCACTGCCGTGATCGAAGAAGGCTGGCACGTGTACAGCCACGACAACGACCCGCTCGACGGGCCCATTCCCACCGCGTTCACCATCGCCACGGAAGGCGTCGAGGTGGGCGACCTGCGCGAGTGCACGCCCGAGGTGCACTACGACCCCAACTTCGACAAGGACGTCAAGTCCTTTGAGGGCACTGTGCGTTGGGCCCTGGACGTGAGCTGGACCGGAGACCGTCCCGAGACAATCGACGGCCTGCTGACCTACATGACGTGCGACGACACGAAGTGCATCTTCCCGCCGGATGTCGAGTTCTACCTCGCCTTGGACGATGCCCGCACGGAGGCGGTGCCCGAGCTCTGCCCCGGTGACGCCGGAACGGTGACGGAAGCGGAGGAGGACATGGAAATGGGCGACGGGCTGTTCGTCCTGTTCCTGCTCGGCATGGGCCTCGGCTTTGCGGCGCTGTTCACGCCTTGCGTGTTCCCCCTGATTCCGATGACGGTGAGCTTCTTCACCAAGCAGAGCAAAACCCGCGCGGAAGGCATCCGCAACGCCCTCATCTACGGCGCCAGCATCATCTTCATCTACACCGGGCTTGGCCTGCTGCTCACGGCGGTGTTCGGGGTGGACGTGTTGAACTTGATCTCCACGGATCCCTACTTCAACCTCTTCCTGTTCCTCTTGCTCGTCGTGTTTGGGGTGAGCTTCCTTGGCGCGTTCGAAATTCAGTTGCCCACCAGCTGGGCCAACAAGGTCGACGCCCAAGCGGATCGCGGTGGCCTGATCGGCATCTTCTTCATGGCCGCCACGCTCGCCATCGTCAGCTTCAGCTGCACCGGCCCGCTGGTCGGCAGTGCGTTGGCCGGTGCCGCCACGGGAGACTTCGGTGGACCCATCGCGGTCATGTTCGGCTTCTCATTGGCCCTCGCCATTCCATTTGCCCTCTTCAGCGCCTTCCCGGGCTGGCTCAACTCTCTGCCGCAGAGCGGCGGATGGCTGACCAGCGTCAAGGTGGTGCTCGGTCTGTTGGAAATCGGCTTTGCCTTCAAGTTCCTGAGCAACGCCGACCTCGTTTTGCAGCTCGGTCTCCTGAAACGGGAGCTCTTCATCGCCATC
>CBFHWV010000128.1:0-3896 GCA_965659565.1 uncultured Flavobacteriales bacterium | reverse complement strand
ATCCGGCGGGTCTGGCACGAGGGTGACCTGCTCGGGCCGGACGGCCAACACAAGTTCAACGAAGTCCTCCGACGGGTAACCCTCGATGTTGAATTCCGTGTGCACCACAGGGCGCAAGGCGCGCACATCGTGGTAGGTGATGTGTCGGCCGTCGGGCCGCGGGTGGACGGTGATGCCGTCGGCTCCCCAGCGTTGGAGATGTTCGGCGGCCCGGACGGGACAAGGGACGGATCCACCCCGGGCATTGCGGAGGGTGGCGATCTTGTTGACGTTCACGCTCAATCGCGTGGGGAAAGTTTCCATGGACGTAAGGAGGTTGAACTTCCTGTGGTCGGCTAATTTCGCAAAAGACCCGACCATTCGGGTTGTCAAGTCCACCATGCACGCAGGCAGCATCACCAATCCCGAGCTCATTTCCCTGGACCCGGGCGACACGCTCGAAAAAGCGCTCCGTGCCATGGACGAGCTGAAGGTGGAACACCTGCCGGTTGTGGCGGAGGACCAATACCTCGGTCTGGTCGCAGAAGACCACCTGCTCGATCAGGAGGGCGAGGTGACCTTTTTGACCAATGTCCAATTGATGCCGGTCGCCATCGCTTCCGGTCAGCACTTCCTGGAGGTGGTGGACGTCTTGTGCGAGGCCGACGTCAGTGTGGTCCCGGTCGTGGACAATGGGGTCTACAAAGGGTGCGTCGACCGCGCCCATCTGTGGCGGGCCTTTCACCACAGTTTGACGCCGTACAGTGAAGGCAGCATCCTGACCTTGGAGATGCCTTGGCAGGACTACAGTTTGGCCCAGGTGTCCCACCGCGTGGAAAGTGAGGGGGTGAAGATTCTGCAGGTCTTGGTGAGCGATGGTGCCCAGCCGGACCATGCCGAAGTGGCGCTGCGTTTGTCTTCTCGGGACATCGAGCCTTTGATTGATTCCTTGCGCCGACACGGTTATGCGGTGAGCGCATTTTACCGGGCGGAGGAATACGCCGAAGACATGAAGAAGCGCATGGACGCCTTCATGCGGTACATGAACACCTGACCATGAACGTGTCCAACGCCGTCCATTCTGCGCTTCTCCACGCCAAGGTTGTGGACGCTTCGGCTTGGCCCAGCATCCAGGCCGTCCTCGATGTGCTGGCGGCCAAAGGCGTGTCCCTTCAGGCGACCCCGGCATTCCTGTCCTTGACAGAGGGCCAGCCCGGTCGCCCGACACTCGATGCCTGGGCAGCCGATCAGGGCGCGAAGCCCGACATGGTCCTGTCCTTTGGCGGGGATGGAACGGTCTTGGACACCGCCTCGCTTCCAGGGTTGGAACACGTGCCGGTCCTGGGCATCAACACGGGCCGCTTGGGCTTCCTGTCCCACCTGCCCGCTGAAGGGGCTGCGGAAGCCATTCAGGGCGTTCTGGACGGGGACTATTTGGTGGACGAGCGCGAAATGCTGGAAGTGTCTTGCGAGGGCATGGAGCTGGAAGGAGGTGGGCTCGCCCTCAACGAGGTCACGATCCACCGCAGGGATGTGGCGAGCATGATCCGCATCTCGGTTCAGCGGAATGGCACCTTCGTCAACCGGTATTGGGCAGACGGATTGATCGTGTCCACGGCCACGGGATCCACCGCGTACAGCTTGAGTTGTGGCGGCCCCATTGTCCATCCGTCCAGTCAGGCCATCGTGCTCAACCCCATTGCACCGCACAACCTCAACGACCGTCCGCTGGTCATCCCCAGTCAGGGCACGTTGGACATTCAAGCAGAGGGGCGCGACGACCACTTGGTGCTGACCCTGGACACGCGCTCCCACATTTTGCCCGCCCCGGCGCGGTTCACGGTGCGACGTGCAGACCGCCCTTTCCGGCTGGTGGAATTGCCAGGATCGGACTTCATCGAAACGGTGCGCCGGAAATTGCACCTCGGATTGGACGGCCGCGAGGGCCCCTCCAATGCAGCGGCACACGAAAACTGGCCAGGTGAGCGTTGAACCCACCCCGACTGCCATGTCCTCCGCGCTCCGCCTCGTCCTGCTCTCCGTCGCCCTGGCCGTTTTGGCCCCGGCCGATGCGCAGCGGAAATTCGAGCAAAGCAAGACGCTGGGCTTCTCCTTTGGGACGGGCTATTACCTCGGCGAGCTCAACCCGACGGGCCACTTCCAAGGCCGACTCCAGCCTGGTTTCGGGGGGTTCATGCGGTTCAACATGACCCGGCGCTTCGGGGTGCGCGCCGCCTTGAACCAAACCCGACTGCTCTATTACGACGCCGACGCGAAGGACCCGTGGATTGCCAACCGGAATTTGCATTTCCGCAACGCCATCACGGAAGGCTCGGTCGTGGCCGAATTCAACTACTCGCGCTACCAGATCGGCAACACCAAGGACCGTTTTACGGGCTACTTGTTTGCCGGGTTGTCGCTCTACAGCCACATGCCCGAGGCGGAAATCGACGGCATCTGGTACGAGCTTCAGCCCCTCGGAACGGAAGGCCAAGGCACCAGTGCTGGCGGCGAACGCTATGCCACGACCGGGTTTGCCATCCCCTTCGGATTTGGATTCAAATGGAACCTCGGCCACTTCTCCGCCTTGAACATCGAATGGGGCATGCGCCGCACGTGGAGCGACCACATCGATGATGTGGCGGGGTATTACGCCAGCCTGGCGGTGCTGGAAGAGGAGGCTGGACCGCTGTCCGAACTGCTGAGCGAGGAGCGCATCGAAACGGAGGGTGATCTGGAAGACCCCGTGGGCCAGATGCGCGGTTACAACGGGTTGGACGACCGATTTGCGGTGGTTCAAGTCTCGCTGACGTTCCGGATTGACAAGTCGCCGACGACCTGTTGGGATTGACCCATTGCCCGACTTGGGTGAGAAGAGGTGAAAAACTCCCAATCCTTGGCGCGAAAGGCCGCGCTACCTTGCAGTTCACGCGCGTTCGATTCACTTTCGCCGTCTCTTGACCGACAGGTCACCGCCATGGTCGACACCACTCCCCAAGCCAACCCCTTGCCGCGTCACGTGGCGGTCATCATGGATGGCAACGGCCGTTGGGCGCGGGAGCGCGGCGAGGACCGCATTTTCGGCCACGCCCATGGCGTGGAAAGTGTGCGGGCTGTGGTTCGCGCAGCTGGAGAATTGGGGGTCGAGTTCTTGACCTTGTACGCCTTCAGTACGGAGAATTGGTCGCGCCCCAAAGCGGAGATCAACGCCTTGATGGAATTGCTCGTCGAGAGCCTGGCCGGTGAAGTGGACGAGCTGGCCCGAAAAGGGGTTCGCCTGCGCTCGACTGGAGCGCTCGACAGCCTCCCGGACGCCTGTCGTGCCGCGCTTTGGGACGTCGAGGAGCGCACCGCGCATTGCACGGATCTGACGTTGGTTCTGGCCCTGAGCTACAGCGGCCGGTGGGAGTTGACCGAAGCTGTGCGGGGCATTGTGCGCTCGGGCATCGCCGTGCCGGACATCACAGAAGACACCGTTCGGGCCCACATGGGCTTGCCGGACGTGCCCGATCCGGAACTGCTCATCCGAACCAGTGGAGAGCAGCGCCTGAGCAATTTTCTGCTGTGGCAGTTGGCCTATGCCGAACTGCATTTCACCACCGTGATGTGGCCGGATTTCCGGGAGGACCACTTCCGCGCGGCCGTTCATGAATTCCGAGGTCGGGAGCGCCGTTTTGGGCGAACCGGAGACCAATTGCGCCAGGCAGAAACTGGCGAGAAGAGCACTGCCCCATGAAGAACCTGTCCTTCGCTTTCCTGTGCATGTCCCTGTTGTGGTGTGGCGCCTCGTGGGCCCAGCCCAGCACGTCCACGGTGGACTTGAAGGTGCCCTCCGAATACCGGATCGCTGGCATCACCGTGCTCGGGGCAGACTACACGGATGTTCAGGCCATCAAATTGTTCAGCGGACTGCAGGT
>CBFHWV010000127.1:0-3954 GCA_965659565.1 uncultured Flavobacteriales bacterium | reverse complement strand
ACTGGAGAGTGAGTTGTAATTTTTGGGACTGCGCTGACTTTCATTCTGTCAGGGTTGACGTAAATTTGGTGAATGCGATTGTTGTTGTCTCTGTGTCTTGTGGCCGTCTCCTGTGTGACGTGGTCCCAGGGTTCTCTGAAGTGTGAGTTCACCGCAAAGGGATGTTGTCCCATGTGTGAGGACCGCATCGTGGCGGCTTTGGATGTGCCAGGCGTCCGAGGTGTGGAATGGGACCAGTTCAAGGAAAAGGCCATGGTGGTCTACAAGCCGAAGAAAATCTCGGAGGAGAGGATCCAGCAGCTTGTGGCCGACGCCGGCCATGACACCGACCTCTACACGGCCACGGATGAGGTCTACAATGGCTTGGCAGATTGCTGCTTGTACCGCTCAGGCTGTCAGGGGTGCTCCGATCGTGAGAAGCATTCCGACCACGACCACGACCACGACCACGACCACGACGACCACGACGACCACGACCACGACGACCACGACCACGACGATCGTCGCTGATTCCTCTCAAGTTGCTCCGCTCAATTCAGCTCTTTCTTGCCGCGGTTGCGGTCCTGTTGACCTTGACGGTGTCCGCGCAGAAGACCGTGACCGTCAAGGGCAAGGTGTTCTCCAAAGACCAGGTCGACCACACCGGCCATGACCACGGCCCGGGGGAAGGGCGGGAAGAAGAGAATTGGTTGCCCCTACCTGGAGCTTATGTTGTGTGGAAGAGCACCGGTCAGGGCACAGCCACGGATGCCCACGGGTTCTTCCGGCTTGAGGGTGTGGAGGGGGACACTTTGGTGGCCAGCTTCATCGGAATGACAACGGTGGAACTGCCGTTCATCGGACAGGCTTACGTGGAGATTCCGCTGGGAGAGGGGTTCCAACTCAACGAGGCTCAGGTCGTGGCCAAGGGCCCGACGACGTCCGTGAGCCTGCTGGACCCGTTGGTGGTCCAATCGCTGGGCCGGGATGAGCTCTGCCGGGCGGCCTGCTGCAATCTGAGCGAGGCCTTTGAGACCAACGCGGCGGTGGACGCCAGTTTCACGGACGCGGTGACGGGCACGAAGCAGATTCGGATGTTGGGCCTTGATGGCAAGTACACCCAGATCATGTTCGACAACCAGCCTGGCGCACGCGGGCTGAACATCTTGCAGGGCATGAAATTCATCCCAGGCGAATGGGTCGACCAGATCCACATCGGCAAGGGGGCGGGCTCCGTGACCCTGGGCCACGAGAGCATGACGGGGCAAATCAACGTATCGCTGCGCGACGCCGACATCCAGGACAAGCTCATTGTCAATGGATTCTTGAATCGGGCGGGCCGGTTTGAGCTCAATACCGTGAGTCGCCACGCTGTGTCTCGGAAGTGGAAGACAGCGTTGCTGACCCATGGGGAATGGGCTGACCGAATCAATGATCGCAACTCAGACGGCTTTCAGGACAACGCGTTGTCGAAGGACATCGTTCTTCGTTCGGAGTGGGAATACACCGGCGATCGAGGAATGCGCGGAGAGTATGCCGTCACGGCGGTGACCCAGGAGAAGGAATCAGGTCAATTGCCTCTGCTGGATGCTGGCGCGAATGGTTTGTGGATGGCGGATCAGGTGGTCAATCGTGTGGTGGCCACGGCAAAAACGGGATATGTCTTTCCCGGCGACGATGGCCGAAGCCTTGGCAGTCAGTTGACCTTGGGGAACCACGATCAAACCTTGTCTTTCGGTCCGTACCGCAGTTACATCGCCGACCAGCAGTTTGCCCGACTGAATCTGCTTCACCAGATGAAGACGGGGCGCGGAGACGACTTGGTGGTGGGCCTGTCCGCCAAAGCCGACCGGTATGACCAGGCCTTGATTCAGGACGGCACCTTCCCCGTGCCGGGTGGCAGTGCGACCGTGCGTCGTGAAGAGGCCACGATGGGGGCGTTTGCCGAGTGGACGGTCAAGCGGGAGCAATGGGATGTGATCCTCGGGCTTCGCTCGGATGTGCACGACACGTTTGGCCTGTTTGTCACCCCTCGTTTGAATGCCCGGTGGTCGGTGTCTGATGCGATTTCGCTGAAGGCGGCGGCGGGCAAGGGTTGGCGGACGTCCGTGCCGTTGGCGGAGTTCGCTGGAGTCTGGGCGTCGAACCGGACTTGGATGTTCCCGGAATCGGGTGCGGCGGACCCCTTCCGGGGCTTGCAGCCCGAAGAGAGCTGGAACCTCGGATTGAATCTGCTGTCCAAGTTCTCCTTGGGGTACCGGGATGCGAGCTTCAACCTCGATGGGTACCGCGTCGACTTCAGCAACCGGGTCTTCGTGGATCTGGACACGCCGGGGGAGGCGACCATCCGCCAAGGAAGGAGCCAGTCGCGGAGCATGCAGGCAGAATTCTGGTGGGACTGGACGAAGCGTTTGGACATCACGTTGGCCTACCGCTGGGTGGACGCGAGCAGCGATTACGGGGACTTCTCTGGATACAGGCAAGACCCGTTTGTGGCACAACACCGGGGCTTCACGACGGTGGCTTACGGATCGCGTCCGGACGCCAAGGGCCGACAGTGGCGCGCGGACGTGACGTTCCAGGTCACCGGGCCGCAGCGCTTGCCGTGGACCTTTGAGAATGACATCGTGGACCCGCATTATGTGCGGCCCTCCGAAGCGCCGACGTTCGTGACGGGCAACGTTCAGATTAGTCGGGACTTTGCCGAGGGCCAACAGATTTATGTGGGCGTCGAGAACGTGACGGATTACCGGCAGGCCGAGCCGATTGTCGGCATTGATTACGATACGGCTCCGGGTGAGGTACAGACGGTGTCGGGCGGCCCGATTGGAGACGACCCGTTGTTCGATGCAGCGATTGTGTATGCTCCGATTTTCGGACGCAACGTCTACGCTGGTGTGCGGTGGGTCTTCGGTGGCCGCTGACCCTCTTTTTTGTTGGATTTCATGAGGCGTTGGGCAGGCGGCGGGCCTGCGGCACGCGGCGGTGTCGGGGGCCGCTCGGACGGACTTTGGTTGGAGCGCTTTCGTCGTAGCGGGGGTCGGGCTGGAGGTCCAGTTTTTCCATCGATTGGACCTCCACGTTGACACAGCCGAAGTCTTCTTGGATGGTGCCGCGCATCTGGTAGACCCCGCGCCCCCGGAAGGGGTAGGCCTTGGCAACCGGCGGGAAGTGGACGGTGTCGATCCATTGGCCTTCGCGGTCCACGAAGCAGCCGAACAGCATGCGGTCTCCCTTGACGGTGCCGGTTTCCTTGACGGTGACGAGGTAGCCGGCGATGGTGACCTCGCGGCCGACGTATTCGGGCAGGGCGCGGGCGGGCAGGGCGCCCTCGGCGGCGCGCTGCGCCTCGGCGGTGAGCAGGCCGAACGGGGACGACAGCGGGAAGCCCAGCAGCTCGATCTCGTCGTAGGCGTCCTCCCCGCTTCCGCCTTCGAGGGCCGGCAGGCTCCGGAGGTGGGTCTGGTGTTCGGCGGTTTCGGCTTCGCGGAAGAGGTCGGCGGCCGGGGCTTGCTTCGGCAGGTGGCCGAGCAGGAAGTGGGCCTCCCATTGCAATTGCTGCTTGGAGCGTCCCGTCCATCGCAGGCCCCCGATGCGGATGACGGTCAGGAGCTGTTCGAGGCCGATGCCGGTGCGCCGAACCAAATCCTCGAGGTCGCGGTAGGGGCCGGCGTGGCGGCGTTCGCGTTCGATGCGGACGGCGGTCTCGCCCTCCACGCCCTTGACGAGGTTGAAGCCGAGGGTGAGGGTCCGCGTGGCGGGGTCGTATCCGGCGAGGTAGCCGCCGGTGTTGACGCAGGGCGCGGCGATCCGGCCGCCCAGCAGCCGGGCTTCGTGGACGTAGAACTCCGTCCGGTAGAAGCCGCCGAAGTTGTTGATGCAGGCGGTCATGTATTCCAGCGGCCAGTACGCCTTGAGGAAGAGGCTTTGGTAGCTCTCGACGGCGAAGGAGGCCGAATGGCCCTTGGCAAAGGC
>CBFHWV010000126.1:0-4105 GCA_965659565.1 uncultured Flavobacteriales bacterium | reverse complement strand
CCCCGTCCGGGGCCGGAACAGTTCGTTTGATTTCGATCTGATGAGTAACGGGCGAATGGTAAAGCCGCTGCGCGTGCTTGATCCAATTGGTCCAGCCATTCTGGAAATGCAGTTCTTCTTCGAACCAAAATGGCGTGGTTCGATAGGTGTGTCCGGTAACAGTGCTCTCGCTGTGATTGGTGCGATTCAATGGGTCGTAACTGATGAAGCGCAAGTCATGCGGGACGAACAGGGCCTGCTTCCCTCCTGGAGATTTCATGTACTGAACCCACTTCTCGCTTCGCGGATAGCGTGGCGATTCGGCCAGGATTCGGAATTGGTCAAAATCCGCCTGAATGAGGCTGTCGAGCAACGGGGTGGGCAACCAATCGATGACAGGCTCACCTGGGTAATGCCACCTGGGGTTTTGAATGAATGGTGTCGAATCAAGCGCGCATTTTGGCACGTCGGATTGTCCACACATGACCCCCATGTGAAACAGGAAGGCGCAGAAGGCGAGTAGGGCTCTGAAAATGTGTGGCCACATGGTCTGAAAATCTGTTTCCCAATATCGCCAATCTGGGAAGCGGCAGAGCCGGAAACCGGGGAGTAACTTCGTCCATCATGTCCAAGCACCCCGCGCGCACCCTGGTCACTTCCGCCTTGCCGTATGCCAACGGCCCCATCCACATCGGCCACATCGCTGGGGCATACTTGCCAGCGGATGTTTATGTCCGCTACCTGCGCGCCCGAAAGCGGGATGTGGTCTGGGTCTGTGGCTCGGATGAGCACGGAGCGGCCATCACGTTGCGAGCCCGAAAGGAAGGCACAACGCCACGCGCGATTGTGGACCGCTACCACGAGGACATGCAAGACGCATTCCGCGGTCTGGACATGGCGTTTGACCACTATGACCGGACTTCCAGTCCGGAGCACCATGCGTTTGCACAGGAATTTTTCTTGAATCTGCTGGACAAAGGGGCGTTCACCGAGGAAACCCGAAAGCAGTATTTCGACCCCGTTGAGCAGCAGTTCCTGGCGGACCGTTACGTGCAGGGTACTTGCCCGAAATGTCAGCACGATGGGGCCTATGGCGACCAATGTGAAAAGTGTGGTTCAGCCCTCTCGCCAGAGGAGTTGATCCATCCGAAGAGCACGCTGAGTGGGGCAACGCCAGAATGGAAGGAAACCACGTTGTGGTATCTGCCGATGGACCGGCATGAGGATTGGCTGCGCACGTATCTGGAGAACGGAGAGCTCGACGGCGTGGCGCACCATGACCCAAAGGCTTGGAAGGCCCACGTTTTGGGCCAGTGCAAGAGCTGGGTGGATGGCGGGCTTCAGAGCAGGGCCATGACCCGCGACCTCGATTGGGGCGTGCCCGTTCCAGTGGAAGGGGCGGACGGCAAAGTCCTGTACGTCTGGCTCGACGCGCCCTTGGGCTACATTACAGCGACCAAAAATTGGGCAGAGAAGAAGGGCGTGGATTGGGAGCCCTACTGGAAGGGAGAGGACACCCAGCTGGTCCACTTCATCGGGAAGGACAACATCGTCTTCCACTGCATCATCTTCCCCATTCTGTTGAAGGAGCACGGGGGATATCTGTTGCCACACAATGTACCGGCCAACGAATTCATGAACCTCGAAGGGGACAAGATTTCGACGTCGCGGAACTGGGCGGTGTGGGCCAAGGACTACGTGGACGATTTCCCCGGGCGCAGTGACGAGATGCGGTATGTGCTGGCGTCCATCATGCCCGAGCAGAAGGACGCGGAATTCACCTGGGAGGATTTCCAGTCGAGGGTCAACAACGAGCTTGCCGATGTGCTCGGGAACTTTGTGAACCGCGTCATCGTCCTGACCGGCAAGTATTTCGATGGAAAGGTGCCGGCCGCGAGCGGACAGTGGACGGACATGGACAAGGCGCTTCGGGAGCTCATGGCGTCCACCCCGGAATCCGTGGGGGATTGCATCGAACGCTACCGGTTCCGCGATGCGTTGCAACACGCCATGGGCCTGGTCCGGGCGGGCAACAAATACCTGACCGAAGAGGAGCCGTGGAAGGTCATCAAGTCAGATGAGCAGCGCACGGCGGACATCCTCAATCTGGCCTTGCAGGTTACGGCCAATGCGGCCATTGTACTCGCGCCATTCTTGCCCAGGACGGCGGACAAGCTGTCCTCTGCGCTGGGAACGTCTTCTCTGCCTTGGGATGCCGCTGGAGGCGACCTCGTCCCGACAGGCCAGCCCCTGGGTGACCTGCCCATCTTGTTTGAAAAGGTGACCGACGAGCAAGTGGCGGCCCAGCGCGAGAAATTGGGGCCGGATGCGGCCGAGCTGGGCCTGCGGGATGTGGAGCCGGAGAAGCCGGGCACCACCTTCGATGATTTTCAGGCCATGGACCTTCGGGTGGCCGAGGTGGTCGCCGCCGAAAAGGTCAAGGGTGCAGACAAATTGCTCCAGTTGACGGTTCGCACGGGCTATGACGAGCGCACCGTGGTGAGTGGCATCGCCGAGCATTTCTCTCCAGAAGACGTGGTCGGCCGCAAGGTGACCTTGCTGGCCAATCTGGCCCCACGCAAGATTCGGGGCGTGGTGTCCCAAGGCATGGTGCTGATGGCGTCGACAGAAAATGGGGGGTTGCGCTTCGTCACCCCAGAGGAAGGGGCTCAACCCGGCGATGTCATTCGCTGATCACCACACGGGTGACCTGGTGGCCTTTGCGGCGGAGCAGCCAACGGCCAGGAGTCGGAGCGGCTGGACGCCCAAGGACGTCGAACCACTCCACTGGGAAGTCTCCCTTGGACATGTCTGGGGCCGATTCCATCCCGGACGGCGTGGCGAACTCGGTCCACGTCCATGCGCACCGTTCCGTTGGCAAGCCCGCCATCCAGCCTTCATACAGGCGCAGCTCTAAGGAGAAAGGAGGCGTCCAAGTGCTCAGGTCCACCCCGGGCTGATAGTCCAGATATCGCGTGTGCGGCCCCAAGTTGCCATCGAACCCGAAGGCATTGGGCGCAGTGGCCACGTCTTCTGCCGCCAGGAGCTCCCCGGACGCATCGAAGAGGGCAAATCCAGCATATCCAAACCAGTGGTTGGTCTCATAGAAGGCGTTCACCTCCACTTCCAAGTGGCCCAGGGTGGCGTCACCGATGACCATGGGGGTCACCACAATGGAGTCGCAGAGGCCGGACAGGCCGCCATTGCCATCGCCACATCCGGCAGCCTCACAGTCTTCCAGCGTTTCGAAGGGCACCACGCCTCCGCAGCCTCCCCAGCTAAACACGGTGCACGATTGGAAGACCGGGTCGAAATACCACGCCGGAATGGCCGCCTCGCAGGGCCCCGGATCCGGAGATTGCAGGCAAGGGTTTTCTTGGGCCCGCGTCATGGCCCCCGTCCAACCCAAGCAGAGCAGGATTGCGAGCTGCAGTCTCATTTGCGGAAGCGGCCGGCGCGCTGCAAATACTCGGCGATTTGGATGGCGTTGGTGGCCGCTCCCTTGCGGAGGTTGTCGGACACGATCCACAAATGCAGGCCTTGTTCGAAGGACAGATCCCGGCGGATGCGGCCCACAAACACCTCGTCTTTGTCGGCGGCTTTGACGGGCATCGGGTACACGTTGGCCATCGGGTCGTCTTGGATGATGAGGCCCGGCATGAGCTGAAGGGCACCGCGCACATCGGGGACGCTGAATGGCCGCTCCATTTCGAGGTACACGCTTTCGCTGTGTCCGCCCACCACGGGCACCCGCACCGCCGTAGCGCTCACCTCGACTTGGGCGTCGCCGAGGATTTTCTTGGTCTCGTGATGGAGCTTCATTTCCTCCTTGGTGAAGTCATTCTCCAGGAAGACATCGCAGTGCGGCAAACAGTTCCGGTCGATGGGGTGGGGGTAAATGCGGTTCGCCTCGGCCCCTTCCCGCTCCTGCGTCAACTGGTCAATGCCCGCTTGCCCGGTGCCCGTTACGCTTTGGTACGTGCTCACAATCGCGCGGCGGATCAAGAACCGGTCGTGCAGCGGCTTGAGGGCCATCACGAGTTGGATGGTCGAGCAGTTGGGGTTGGCAATGAGCTTGTGGTGGTCCTCCATGCTGTCCGCATTGACCTCAGGCACCACGAGTGGC
>CBFHWV010000125.1:2796-4138 GCA_965659565.1 uncultured Flavobacteriales bacterium | reverse complement strand
GTCTGCGGGCTCTGCGGCAGGGCGTAGAACTGGCCGGGGTTCATGCGGCTCGGCACCACGAAGTCGCGGGCGCCTTCCGGCGTGGACTTGATGAGGACGGGCGTCTCGACGTCGATGAAGTCGATGCTGTCGAGGTACTTCCGGGTCTCGATGTTGATGCGGTGGCGCAGGAACAGGTTGCGCTGGACCGGGCCGCGGCGCAGGTCGAGGTAGCGGTACTGCATGCGCAGGTCGTCGCCGCCGTCGGTGTCGTCCTCGATGGTGAACGGCGGGGTGTCGGCCGCGTTGAGGATGTTCAGTTCGTTGACCTGGATTTCAATTTCGCCGGTGGGGATCTGCAGGTTCTTGGACTCGCGTTCGCACACGGTGCCGATGGCCTGGATGACGAACTCACGGCCGAGCTTGCGGGCTTGGCCACAGAGGTCGGCGTTGGTGTCCATGTTGAAGGCGAGCTGCGTGATGCCGTAGCGGTCGCGCAAGTCCACGAAGGTGAGGCCGCCGAGGTCGCGGGCGCGCTGGACCCAGCCGCTGAGGGTGACGGTCTGTCCGATGTGGTCGGGGCGGAGTTCGCCGCAGGTATGGGAACGGTGCATGTCGGTTGTTGCGTCCGGAATGGCCGGAATGGCGCGGCAAAGTTAAGCCGCCTTGAGGCCGGCGGGTGCGGGAAACAAAGGGATGTTCACGAACGGGACTTGACGCTTGAGCAGTAGTTTCGAAGCATGTCTGATCAAGCGCAGAATCCAATGGAGCGCCTCGAGGCGATGAAGGCCCAAGCCCGCATGGGCGGGGGAGAGAAGCGGATGGAGGCCCAACACGCCAAGGGCAAATTGACCGCGCGGGAGCGCATCGACCTGTTGCTGGATCCCGGGAGTTTCGAGGAGATGGGCATGCTGGTGACCCACCGGTCGACCCTCTTTGGCTTGGACAAGCAGCACTACCTCGGTGATGGCGTGGTGACGGGATACGGCACGGTGAATGGCCGCTTGGTCTACGTGTTCAGCCAGGACTTCACGGTTCTCGGCGGCTCTTTGGCCGAGGCGCACGCGGAGAAGATCTGCCGGGTGATGGACCTGGCTTTGGACAATGGCGCGCCGGTCATCGGCCTCAACGACAGCGGTGGCGCGCGCATCCAGGAGGGCGTCGTTTCGCTCGGTGGTTATGCCGACATCTTCCACCGCAACGTGCAGGCGAGCGGGGTGGTGCCGCAAATCAGCGCCATTCTGGGCCCGTGTGCTGGAGGGGCGGTCTACAGCCCGGCATTGACGGATTTCATCCTCATGACCGAAGGCACGAGCTACATGTTTGTGACTGGACCCAATGTGGTCAAGACGGTGACGCACGA
>CBFHWV010000125.1:0-2696 GCA_965659565.1 uncultured Flavobacteriales bacterium | reverse complement strand
GATTTCATCCTCATGACCGAAGGCACGAGCTACATGTTTGTGACTGGACCCAATGTGGTCAAGACGGTGACGCACGAGGAAGTGACCGCCGAGGACCTGGGAGGGGCCAAGACCCACGCGTCCAAGAGCGGAGTGGCCCACCTGACCGCGCCCCATGAGGTCGCCGCCATCGATCAGATCAAGGACCTGCTCGGCTTCCTCCCGCAGAATTGTGAGGAAAAGCCGGCCCGCCGGCCATACACTGGTGGGGAGGAGGTGCGGCCCCAATTGGACGGCATCATTCCCGAGAATGCACAGCAACCCTACGACATGCGCGAGGTGATTCGCGAGCTGGTGGACGGCGGAGACTTCTTGGAAACCCAGCCGGATTTTGCATCCAACATCGTGGTGGGTTTCGCCCGACTGGCTGGGCGTTCCATCGGTGTGGTGGCCAACCAGCCGGCCGTCTTGGCCGGCGTCCTCGACAACGACGCATCGACCAAGGCTGCGCGGTTTGTCCGGACCTGTGACGCGTTCAACGTTCCCCTGCTCGTGCTCGAAGACGTGCCCGGATTCCTTCCCGGCACCGACCAGGAGTGGAACGGCATCATCACCAACGGCGCCAAGCTGTTGTACGCCTTCAGCGAAGCGACTGTGCCGCGCATCACCGTCATCACACGCAAGGCCTACGGAGGTGCCTATGATGTGATGAATTCCAAGCACATCGGGGCGGACTTGAACTTCGCCTGGCCCACCGCAGAGATCGCGGTCATGGGGGCCAAGGGGGCGGCGGAAATCATCTTCAGAAAAGACATTGCTGCGTCTGATGACCCTGCCGCCACACTGGCTGAGAAGGAAGCAGAGTACGCCGAACTGTTTGCCCATCCCTACCGCGCCGCGGCCCGGGGGTATGTCGATGAGGTCATCGTGCCTTCCAACACCCGGAGGCGCCTGATCCGCGGATTCGACATGTTGGAAAACAAGTCCGTCCGCCGCCCGCGCCGCAAGCACGGGAACCTGCCCCTCTGAGACGGGTGTGAGACGACTGCGTTGTCAGGCGGGATTTTTGGGAACTTCTGCGGCCACCTGCGGGTTAAATTGGCCTGCAAACCCAACGACATGTTCCGTTCCCTGACCCTCGCCGCCCTCGCTTGCGGCTTTCTGCTGACCGCGTCGGCACAGTCCACCGAATTCAATGAGCTCGCCATCGGTGACAAGGCGCCGTTGACCGACTACAAAATGACCAACATCGACGGCCAGGACTGGAGCCTCGCCGACATCGCTGGAGAAGGCGGCACCCTCGTCATTTTCAGCTGCAACACCTGTCCCTTCGTGGTCGGCCGCGAAGGCAAGAGTGAAGGCTGGGAAGGCCGTTACAACGACGTCATCGGTTTTGCCCGCGAGCGCGGCATCGGCTCGGTGCTCGTCAACTCGAATGAAGCCAAGCGCAAGGGTGACGACAGCCTGGCCGAGATGAAGCAGCACGCCCGTGAGGCCGGGTACATCGCGCCATACGTGGTGGACGAGGGCCACAAGCTGGCGGACGCTTTTGGTGCGCGTACGACACCGCACGTGTATCTGTTCGACGGCGATTTCCGCCTCGTGTACCGCGGATCCATCGATGACAATGTCAATGCCGCCGACGAGGTGGAGGAGACCTACCTTGAGGATGCCATCGAAAAGATGGTGGTCGGCAAAAAGGTGAAGCCCGCCATCACCAAGGCCATCGGCTGCTCCATCAAGCGAATGGGCTGAGCCAAAGCGCGAAGCGGTGTTGACCGCTTGAACACGAAAAAAGCCGCTCCATTCGGGGCGGCTTTTTTCGTGGGCTCGGCGTGGGCCGGAATCAGATCACCAGCAGGGCATCGCCGTAGGCGTGCATGCGGTATTTCTCTTTGATGGCCGTTTGGTAGGCCTCCATGATGAGGTCGTATCCGCCAAATGCGGACGTCAGCATCAGCAGGGTAGACTGCGGCGTGTGGAAGTTGGTGATGAGGGCATCGGCCAACTTGAACTTGTACGGTGGGAAGATGAACCGTGAGGTCCAACCGTCGTGGGTTTTGAGCTGGCGCATGGTGCTGTGCGTGCTCTCCATGGCCCGGACAACGGAGGTGCCAACGGCCACCACCTTTCCACCGCGGTTGATGCTGCGGTTGACCGTGTCCACACAATCCTGCGGGATGATGAGTTGCTCGCTGTCCACCTTGTGCTTGGTCAAGTCTTCCACCTCGACTTCACGGAAGGTGCCCAGTCCGATGTGCAGGGTCAGGTAAGCGGTGTCGATGCCCTTGATTTCGAAGCGCTTCATGAGCTGCTTGCTCATGTGGAGGCCGGCCGTGGGCACAGCCACGGCGCCTTCGTTCTTGGCATAGATGGTCTGGAACCGCTCGGCATCCTCCGGCTCGACCTCGCGGTCGATGTAGTTTGGAAGGGGCGTCTGGCCCAGGGAGAAGACCTTTTCGCGGAACTCCTCATTGGTCCCATCGAAGAGGAAGCGAAGGGTCCGTCCGCGGCTGGTCGTGTTGTCGATGACCTCGGCGACGAGGTCCTCATTCTCTCCGAAGTAGAGCTTGTTTCCAATGCGGATTTTCCGGGCGGGATCCACGAGCACGTCCCACAGCAGGGAATCGGCGTTGAGTTCGCGAAGCAGGAACACCTCGATGACCGCCCCCGTCTTCTCCTTGTTGCCGTACATGCGGGCCGGGAAAACCTTGGTG
>CBFHWV010000124.1:0-4334 GCA_965659565.1 uncultured Flavobacteriales bacterium | reverse complement strand
AACGCTTCTGCCAACCACATTGCAGATGCCACGAGAGTGGTGAATGCCGACGACAAGTTGGACGCTGCGATCAAGGCCGTCCAGGACGACGTGGACGCCAACGAGCTGGCCAGCGACAATGCTGAGTCCGCCTTGCAGACGGAGCTCGACGGCACGCAGACGGGAGCTGGCCTCGGAACCGACGGTTCTTACACGGCCAACGCAGCCACGAACTACATCGCTGCAGCCACGAGCTTGGTCAGCGCCGATGAGGCCCTCGATGCTCAGGCCAAGGCCAGCGCGGACGCCATCATCGCCAACGATTATTTCGATCAGACGAATGTGACCCTCCACGCAGGTGCTGGCGAAACCTGGACCGGCATTGAGACGGCCAACGGGTCGTTCACCACGGGCGTCACAACGGGCACGATGACGGCCAGCGGCAACGCGTCTGTCGGAGGCACCCTCGATGTGACGGGCGCTGCAGAGCTCGATGGCGCTCTTGGTGTGGATGGCAGCATCCGCGTGGGCGCCAGCGGTGCCAACAAGTTCAGCGTCGACGCGGCCACGGGAACGACCACCATTGCCGGTGACATTGTGGCCCTTACGGGTGGCATTGCCAGCGGAAGCCTGACCATCACGGGGGCTTCTACGCTCCAGAATGTGAGCGCGAGCTCCTTGAGCGTCTCCGGACTGATCACGGTGCCAACGCCGAGCCTCGGTTCCGCCGCCGCCAACAAGAGCTACGTGGACGGTGCGATTTCCACGGCGGTGTCTGCTGCCAGCCCCGAAGCTTGGAGCTACAAGGGTTCCGCAGCCTGCAGCTTTGTGGACGGATACCTGGTCATCGACGAGAGCGACCTCGCTGGAGGTGCTGAGACCATCACGGTGTACGGCGCTGACCTCGATGTGGCCAGCACGTTTGCCCTCGCCAATGAAGGCAACAGCTTGAGCTTGACGCCCACCGTGGCCGACGGCAACAGCCTCACGTTTGACCTGACCCATGCGCAGGCCGCTGCACTCAGCGGTTGCACGGGAGACCTGTACCTGCACTTCAACCTGATCATCGACGGCAAGAACAGCGGCATGACCTTGTTTGTCCGCGTGCAGGCCTGATCCACTGAATTTCCCCACCACAACGACAGCACACCATGAAGCGAATTCTACTCCTCGCCATGCTGCTCGCCGGGTGCGGGTTGTTCACCGAAGAGGTGTCCGCCCAAGCGGTCCTCGGACGCCACGCCATCACCTCCGGCTTCCACGATGCCGGTGATGCGCAGGGCATCGACCTCGACGGAACGATCGGACAGTCCATCACCGGGACGATCAGCATCCCCGATCAGTACCTGACCCAGGGATTCCAGCAGCCCGACGACTACACGCCTTGTCCAGGTGACGTCAATGGAGACGGCTTGGTCTCCACCGTCGACATCCTCGATGTGCTGGGGTACTACGGTTGCCTCTCGGACTGCGGGGATTATGACACCAACGAGGACGGCGTGGTCGGTGCACCAGACCTGCTCTACATCCTCGGGTACTACGGCCAGATCTGCGAATGATCTGAAACACATTTCCTCAAGAACATTTTGGTTTGGTTCTAAAGGAACAGAGGGCATTCCCAACGGGGTTTGCCCTCTACTTTTTTTTGGGGGGCTAGATTGCTGTTGAATGGAAAGTGCCCCCACCCTCGAGCCCACCTTGCGCGCGGACCGCATTGTCGATGCTGCGCTGGTCGCCGTCGCCTTGGCCTTGTTTGTCTCGGCGGCCTTTGGGCTGACCGAATTGCCAGGCGGTGAATCTCAGTGGGATCCGGTCGAATGGAAGGGCGTCCACGATGCCGCCAAGGGGCTGATCTTGCCGCTGTTGGCGCTGCGTCTGGGGTTGTCGCTGCATGGAGAAGAAGGGACTGACCATGGACTGCGCAACCGGGTGTGGGTGGCCATGGGCCTCTGCTGGATTGGGGACATTGCCCTGACGTTTTCCGGAGACACCGCTTTTTTGGTCGGATTGGTCAGCTTCCTCTCGGGCCATGTGGTGTTCTTGTTGGCCTTTCGTCACCTCCTGTCCTCGGGAATGGTGCGGTCATCCAGCCGCACATGGGGCGTTGCCATGGCGCTGTTGCTGGGGGTCTTGGTGCCCACCGTGTCCCACCTGTGGGGCCTGGCTGGGGAGCTTGGCCCGGCCATCGGGGTGTATGCGGCGGTCATCGCCACCATGGCTTTTTTCAGCTGGGTGATGGGGCCCGGGCCGGGTGTGTGGGCGTTGCGGGTTGGCGCCCTGTTCTTCATGGTCAGCGACTTGATCCTGGCCTTTGGCCGCTTCGGAGAGGCCCCCTTGGCCAACGGCCATTTCTGGGTGATGTCCACATACATCGTGGCGCAAGTGGCGCTGGCCTTGGGGTTCACTGCCGCGGCACGGCGCCCAGAAGCCAGCCGTCCGTAAGCACAAGGCCCACAGCCAGCAGCAGGTGCAAAGGCTGGGCAGCAGCGGGCATGCCCAGCATGCCAAAAGCCAGCCCTGTTGCGAATTGGGCCAGCAACAAGGCCAGGACCGTCCATTCCCATCTGGTGGGGCGACGGGATGCCAAACCGGGCCACAACCAAACGAGGTGGGCCGCAAGGATGACCCAGAAGGCGCTCCGGTGGCCTTTCCACCATTCCGGGAGTTGTGCAAGCCAATCGCTGCGGGCCACGCCGTCGTGCACCAGGTGGTCGACCGCTTCGCGCACTTGGGTGCCGAACACCAATTGTCCCAGCGTCAAAATCCCGGCGATCCACAGCCAATGTCGGGTCTTGGCTGTGATGCGGGGCGCGGGCGCACCGGCACGTCGGAGGGTGACCAACTGGAGGCCGAGGATGGCCAAGGCACCCAGCATGTGGAGCGTGATGGATCCGGGAATGAGGTTGCCGTCCACCACTTTTTTCCCCAGCCAAGCCACAAAGCCCAGCGCCAGCAGCGCGCCCAGGGCCGGCCAGAGGGGCGCCGTCCAACGGTGTCGCAATGCCGCCACGAGGGAGAGTGCGACCAGCAGCAGGGCGGGCAGTCCTGCGAAGGCGCCGAGGAGCCGGTTCAAGAACTCCACCCAGGTGTGGAAGGGATTGAAATGGGCGTAATCGTGTCGCGTGTAGTGCTGCCAGAGCCCGGTGTCCCGGTCGGCTTCAAACGAGGTGCCGGAGAGGTGGTCCAACGGGGCCACCCATAGGGAGTCGTGCTCGAGGAGCATGCGGCCTTCGCGGTAGTCTGTCTCAGGTTGCCAGCGGACTTCGGCTTCTTGAGTAGGGGGAATGGTGAGGCCGAAGCACTGCGGCCAGTCGGGACACCCCATGCCGCTCCCGGTCATGCGGACGATGCTGCCGGCCAGCACCACGAGAAAGGCGGAAACGAAAGCCACCCTCGCGGTCCTTCGAATCCACAGTGGGAGGCGATTCCCTGGTGCCACAGTCAGCGGGTGCTTGCGGGGGCGTAATGCACGACTTGTGCGCCCCGCACATCGTACAGGCCATCGCCGATCTCCTCGACGGTGGCGATGAGGGCTTCGGGTGAGACCA
Organism: uncultured Flavobacteriales bacterium; assembly: GCA_965659565.1. Lineage (GTDB taxonomy): Bacteria > Bacteroidota > Bacteroidia > Flavobacteriales_D > Sanyastnellaceae > UBA8752. The sequence continues at coordinate 807 of CBFHWV010000124.1, read as the reverse complement.
CAGAAGGGTCAAAGGCGACGAGGGCCGTGTCGATGTTCTGGTCTGCATCGAAGCGGATGTCGGCACGGGTGACGCCGGGCAAGTCATACAGTTCCTTGCGCACCTTGGAGACGCAGGCGATTTCGCACATCATGCCCGAGATGGCCAATTCGGCCACGGTTTCCTCCATTTGTCCAGCGCGATCCACATGGATGACGTCCACGTCGCAGGATTGGCATCCAGCCAGCCAAAGGGTGCCCAGGGCCAGCCCTGCAGTGAGGGGGCGGCGCCAATGTGCAAATGCAGGTACAGTGATCATGACGGGCGAAATTCGCCGGGAAATTACCGCCCATGCTCCAACACAGGGGTGCAGGGGCTGTTAACAAGCACGATGACGTCCACAAACCAGCGCCCCACGATGGGACATTACCTCCTGTTGTTGTTGCTGGCCGCGACATGGGGCAGCTCCTTCATCCTCATGAAGGTGGGCCTGTTTGGATGGGGGGGAGGCCCGGGTTCTTCGCCGGTCTTGTCTGGCGTGCAGCTCGGCCTGCTTCGGGTGGCACTGGCCGGATTGGTCCTGTCTCCCTTTGCCATCCGGCGGGCCCAGCGATGGGACCGAAAGACGTGGGTCGCCTTGGCCATCAATGGCTTCATTGGCAGCCTGTTGCCCGCCATGTTGTTCGCCTTGGCCCAGACCCGTTTGCCGAGTGCGACGGCGGGCATGCTCAATGCGTTGAGTCCGATTTGGACCTTGGTGATCGCCGTGGTGTTCTATGCAGCAGCCGTGCGCCCGAAACAGGTGATGGGCCTGCTGCTGGGCTTTGG
>CBFHWV010000123.1:0-4363 GCA_965659565.1 uncultured Flavobacteriales bacterium | reverse complement strand
CAGGCGCTGGTGGGCCTCCCAATCCATTCCCGCATCGGCCACGACCCATTGCAAGCCACGGGCCACCCGCTGGAACTTGGGGTCGGCCAACATGCGCTCGAGCACCTGCAGCTGCACTGTTGTGGATGGGGCGGATGCGTCGATCCACAGCCACAACGCGGGGCCAGACCCCACGACAGACTCCAAATCAATCAGGTTTTCGGCCGCGTCAAAGGCCCGAAGGTCACCCGGCAATTGGGCCACAGGCGTGTCCGACTGGCTCCATGCCGACACCTCAGCGCCGTACAGCGGGTGGGCCACCAACCGATCGAAGATGTCTTGCCAGGACGGCGACCAGGTCCTCCCTGCAAATGGCCGTCCTGAACGCCGCACGCCAAAGACATCACGTCCCAACCGGAACGCGCACCATGCGGCGGTCATGTCCTCGTCCCGGCGGTTCCACCACCCCGCTCCAGCGGTGACCAACGCCTCCCAGTCTCCCGACCCAATGCCTTTGGCGTAAACGTCCACCAAACTGTCGGGCAAGGCGGCCACGGTCGCAAACCGCTGGGCCCCGTTGACGAACTGTTGAACCGCAGCCACATCGGCCGGGTCAGGGGCCGCCATGGAGGCCCAAGTCTGGCGCGCAGCGTCACGCATGGCGGGGTCGGCATCCATGCAAGGCCCCGCGATGTCCGCCTCCATCCAAGCCCGCAAAGCGGGCGGATGCCCAGCAGAAAATGCAGGGGGCAAAGACCCCAATTCCGACGTCAACGCGCGCCTCAAGGAGTCCGACGCCACATTCTCCGCCGCACCGGCTCCATCGCCAATGGCTTCGCCCAGCGCACGGGCTTCGCCTCCCCGACGCGCCGTGCCATTCCAGAGCATCCTGCGCTGCAACTCGGCACCGAGGCCAGCCTCCACATCGGCCTTCGCTTTTTGATAATCCGCGATGGCCAAGGGCACTCCCCTGGTGGCCGACGGGTCGACCGCCACTGCGCCGGGCCGGGCTGCAAAGGGACCCCCACCGGCCTTCAGGGGCATCAACCGATGCCCTGCGGGCGCTGGCCCAGCGACGGGCAAGGTCCACACCACGCCCGCACATTGAAGTTCACAGAAATGCAGGCGGTCGTCATCGGGCCAATTCAGCACCACCCGACCGTCCATGCCAATGGACCCCGACGCCCGTGGCACGGAGACTCCGGTCAACGGCATCACCTCACTCCACAGGTAAGGCCTTCCGGCCATGCCAACCACCTCGACATTCCACTCGACCTCCTGCGCCCGGAGTCCCAGCACCGCACAGGTCCAACACCACAACCAGAAAAAGTGTGCTTTACCCATTCGACCCGAGATCCACTGCATCGGGAACGAAACGCGACACATCGCCACCGTGGTGTACGATGTCCCGAACCACACTGCTCGAGATGGGCGCGTCTTCAGGGTCGGTGAACAGAATCAGGGTCTCCAGCCCATCATCGAGGAACTTGGTCATCTGGGCGATGGTCCGTTCGTACTCGAAGTCGCCGCCATTGCGCACCCCCCGGATGAGCCAATGGGCCCCCACCCGCTTGCAGTAGTCGGCTGTCAGCCCCTCAAAGTGGTCCACCCGGACATGGTCCAAGTCAGCAAAGGTCGCTTGGCACCACCCCATGCGTTGTTCGAGGGTGAACATGCCCTTCTTGTCCTGGTTCACCCCGATGGCCACGATGACTTCGTCAAACAGGCCGGCTGCCCGGCGCAGGATGTTCTCGTGCCCGCGGGTGATGGGGTCGAAGGAGCCGGGAAAGACTGCCCGGCGTGGTGCGTCACGCTTCTCCATGGAAGTCAAAGAAACTGAAATGGACGTGACCGTACTTCCGCATTTCGACAAATCCGGGCGTCTCGGAAAAATCCTTGCGGTCGCCGTGTTCGAGGACGAACAGTCCGCCTTGGGCCACGAGGTTCGCCTCGCGCACCAATTCAGGGAGGGTGTCGAGCCGGGGTTCCGTGTAGGGTGGGTCGGCGAAGACCAGCTCGAATTGGGTCATGGCCCGGGACAGAAAGGCAAAGGCATCCGCCCGCACCACCCGGATGGCGTCGAGGCCAAAATCGCGGGATTGCTGGGAGATGTAGCGACAGGCTCCGGCGTCCTGTTCGATGGCCGTGACCGCCACCGCCCCACGGCTGGCCAACTCGTAGGAAACCGCCCCCGAGCCCGCGAACAAATCCAGGGCCTCCAGGCCGTCGAGCTCAATCCGGGAACGCAAGAGATTGAACAGCCCTTCCCGGCCGAAATCGGTGGTGGGCCGCCCTTTGAAATGGCGTGGCGGAGAGAACCGCCGTCCTTTCAGGGTGCCGCCAATTATGCGCATCGGATGAGTTGAATCAACGGCAGAAACTGCTGCCGGTGCAGTCCGGTCACTTCTCCCATGGCGGGAATGAACCGGCCATAATGCAGGTCGACCTTGTCGAAGTGGCGCTGGAACGCCTTGTGGACCTCACCCATGGGCTTGACGCGGCCACTCAATTGCACCGGCGTATCCGCCCCGAGCCCCATGGCGTGCAACAGGTGAACGGAACGGTACACCGCATCTTCCGGCGCTGTGATGGCATGGTGAATGGACGCGAGCAGTGCGCCCTCTTTGACGAGTACGACATCTACCCCGCGCACGCCGAGGTGAACCGCCAAGGCGGCCCGATCCCGTCCGCGTTCTTCCCTCAAAAATCCTTCGGCGAGAACCGCACGTGGATGGCGAAACACCATCCGAGGCGCCACTTTGGACAAGGCTTGACGCAAGGCGTGGTCCGGCGCATGCACCACCACGTAGGCACTGCCCACCACGGCTTCGGCGTCGGTCCCCAAGTGCCGCAAACCGGTCTCGGCCTCCAGCCAATCGGCGTCGGTCAGCTTGTCGCGAAGTGGCTCCGGAACGACCGTCGCTGCGCTTTCCGACATCCACGTCACTTGGCCCCCTGCTTCTCGTTGCAGCTGGGCAGACAGCCACGCCGCTCGCTCGGCATTCAAAGCTGTCTCCCCTGCAGAAGTCCAGCTGTGCAAACCCGCTTCCACCAAAGCGGAACGGTCCTCAGTGGTGCGCAACCACAGCGCTGAATGGCCGTTGTCCACGGCCCACAAAGGGTGGGCTCCTGGAGGCAGATCCTGTCCGCCCTCCAGCGCCGTCAACACGAAGTCGGGCTGGCCCTTATTGGCGCCAGTTTCCATCGGTGTGGGCTTCGACGAGCGAGCCAAACCGGAGCGTGTCCTTCTTGACGTTGGGCTTTCCGAACGGGGTCGGATCCTGCACCCGGATGGCGCTGACCGTCAATCCGCTCTGCTCGACATACGTGGTGTCGATGAGAAAACGCTCGCCGGAAGTCGGGCTGAACGTCAAGGAATCGAGGTTGACTGGCGGGAGCTTCTTGTCCACGCGCTGCTCATCGGTGAAGTTCTCTGCGAAGAAGGACGTGTACAGGGTGTCCCGCACCTTGTACGCCGTGGCATCGGCGGTGATGCTGTCCAACAACGCCTGCTCGGTCCATCCAAACTCGGCGGCCACACCTGGCACATCGGCGCGGCGAATGACGTAGCCCTCTTCCCGGGCCTGTGGCTCCGGCAAGGTGTCGTGGAAAGAACCAATGCTGAAGTTCAAGGGAACCAGCGGCGCATTGACAAAAGCGAGCAACGTGTCGAAGCTGTTGGTGAATTCCCCGTTGACCTCGCGGTACGCCAACTCAGCATCCCGGATGTCGGACAGACGCTGGATGGTCACGGCATTGTAGCGGGCCTGATCGGCCAAAAACTGCTCCTCATCCAGGATGGAATTGGTCGAGGCCGAAAAGAAATAGGCGGCACTCACCACACCGATGACCATGAGCACGCGGTAGGCGTTTTGGGGGATGCGGTCGAGGACGGCCGGCATCGCCAAAATGGCACTCACAATGAGCGCGATGCCCGCGTAGAGCATCTCCGTGGGCTGGCTCAAGTCCGCCGTGTCCGTCGAGGCCATCACGGAGCGGATGTACATCACGGTCCATGCGAGGCCCGCGGCGAAGAGGATCAGGCTGAAGCTGTGGCTCCGGACCAGAACCATGAGGTTCCCGTATTTGTCGTTCGAATCGTTCATGCGATGTGGCGCGAAGGGGTGCGAATCAAGCGGGGCGAAGCTAAGGAATCCCTTCCGGACCGCCACCCTGCAGGCCCGTACTTTGCCCACGTCACATGACCCTTTGTCGACGCCCCAGAATCCCGCCGTGCCCAACAGCCCAACCTCAGAAGACATCGAAGACCGGCTGAGGGCCGCATTCCCGCACGCCCCCACGGCGAGCCAGGATGCGCTGCTCCATGCGTTGGGCCGCTTCCTCGTCAGCCCCCAGCCCCGATGCTGCCTCGTGGTCCGCGGCT
>CBFHWV010000122.1:0-4393 GCA_965659565.1 uncultured Flavobacteriales bacterium | reverse complement strand
CCTCCCAGGTGGAGAGGCTCATCGGCGCGACGGGCTGCAAATCGAGGATGGCGCCGTCGGCCCCGAGCTCGAGGTAATCGCCGCGGGCAAATCCGATGTAGGGGCGGAGTGGAGTCTCACTCCCGTTGAAGCGCTCGCGGCCGGGGGTGGTCCGGCGCAGCGTGGTGCCGTGATGGAATCCTGGTGCCCCACCCGGCTTGTGGTTGACCTCTTCGGTGCCGTTGGCCCCGTCAAAATGGTAATCGACGAGCAAGTCGTCCCAATCCGGGTGAAAGGCCGTTGGCTGGTGGTTCATCCACTCGGCGATGGTCGCTCCGTCGAGGGCTTTGCCCCAGATTCGGAAATCGTCGACCCGGCCATTGTAGTGGTTGGTGCCCGTTCCGCTGCACCCGAGGTTCATCCGGACGATGTCCTCGATGGGGTTGTCCTTGTTGGTGCCGCTGTGGAAGAGCTCACCATTGAGGTACATCTCCATGACGCCGGTCGTGGCGTTCTTGACGAAGGCCCAGTGGTTCCATTGCCCCTCGTAATCCTGCGTCGCGGCCTGGGCATCGATGCGGTCGTACCCGCCGTCCCATCCGCAGTCCCAGTACACGCGGCCGTTGCCCCAGGGCAGGTGGACGTTGACCACCCGCTGGTTGTTGGCGTTGAGCCCTTCGAACAACGTGCCGTTCTGGGGCTGGCTGTCCGGATCGCCGTAGACCCAGCATTCAATGGTGATCTCTTGGGACAATCCACCGAGGTCGTCCACATCGATCTCGATGCGGTCCGGCGCCGTGAAGACCACCTCACCATCATCTCCTGTGGATGCCCATCCTTGTCCTGGGGCGTTGCTGGTGACCACCCAACCATCCTGATTGCCGTCCGTGGCGACGTCAACATCGTCCAGGGCAAACTCCAGGATCAAGTTGCCCTCCCCGTCCCACTCGATGGGCGGCGACAGGCGAAGCGACAGGCTGTCGTCGAATTGCCAGGTCGACAGACCATACTGATAGGCGGTGTTCGACAGCTCGCGGAACCCGGTCAGGGCTGTGTCACTGGTCAGCCCCCATTTGAGGTCCATGCGCCGGGCATCGGCCGCACCGGCCATCATGGGAATCCACAAGCGGTCAATGGCCCCTGCGCCCAGTGGCGCGAGTTCCTCGGCGGTCCAGAGGCATTGGGCCCGGCGCGAGGTGGCCGGTGCAAACAGCCCTTCGGCGTATCCCACCTCACCCGGCTGGACGGTCACCTCTGAATTGACGGCGTCCACGATGTGCTGCGCGGCCGGCATCCAAATGGAGTCCTGCACCCCTGCCGTGTAAGGCAGAAGGTCAGCCGACTCGAACGGTGCGTCGGCGAGGAGCCGGTATGGGTGCTGCAGCGCCGCGCTGTCCAGCATGCCCGTGTGGTCGAAGAGGTACGTGTAGCTCAGGTAGTCCCACTCGCCGCAGGCATAGCCGAGGTTGCCAGCCGTGCCGTCCTCGAAGCACTTGAGCGTGTACTCCATGAGGACCTTGCCGTACTCCACGCCGTTGTCGGAGGCGGGGAATTCAAACCACCGGCGACCTGGGCTGTCGTAGGCGGTCTCGGGGTTGTTCTGAGCGTCGAAGGTGTAGGTCTGAACCGTGGTCGTGTCGGCCAGGGCAGTCAGGGAACACAACAGGATCAGCGTCGCAGAGGACAGGCGGGCGATGCAGGTAATGATCATGAGGCAAAAGGTAATTCCTCTGCCCCATTCTTCATGCCCCCGGTCGACTCAGCGGCGTCCCGGATAGGCCTCCAGGCCCGCGGCGATGATGGCGACTGCGCGGCGAATCGCAGCGGTCTCCAGCACGTAGGCAATGCGCACTTCATCTTGACCCGCGCCCGGCGTGGCGTAAAACCCACTGGCCGGCGCCATCATGACCGTCTCCCCATCGAGGTCGAATTCGGAGAGCATCCACTCGCAGAAGGCATCGCTGGAATCGATGGGCAGGCGGGCCACCGCGTAAAAGGCGCCGCCCGGTTCCGGCACGGTCACCCCGGGAATGGCGTTGAGGCCCGACACCAGCGCATCGCGTCGGTCGACGTAGGCCGCCTTGACTTCCGCGAAGTAGGACGCGGGCGTGCTCAAGGCCGCCTCGCCCGCAATCTGCGCCAAAGTCGGCGGGGACAGGCGGGCCATGGCGAAGCGCATGCAGGCCTGGTGCACCGCTGCGTTGCGGGTCACCAACGCGCCGATGCGGGCGCCGCACATGCTGTACCGCTTGGACACGCTGTCCATGAGGACGACGTGGTCGTCGAGGCCCGGCAGGGACAACACGCTGGTCGGGGTCTGGTCGCCGTAGCAGAACTCGCGGTACACCTCATCGGCGAAGAGGTAGAGGTCGTGCTCGAGGACGAGGCTGCGGATGGCGTCGAGCTCGGCGTCGGTGTAGACGTAGCCCGTCGGATTGCCGGGGTTGCAGATGAGAATGGCGCGGGTCCGGTCCGTCACCTTGGCGGCGATGTCGGCCACAGGTGGCAGGGCGAAGCCGTCCTCGATTCGCGACGTGACCGGCACCACCTTGACGCCGGCCATGGTCGCGAATCCGTTGTAGTTGGCGTAGAACGGCTCGGGGATGATGACCTCATCGCCGGGCTCGAGGCAAGCCTGGAAGGCAAAGACCAACGCCTCGCTGCCACCGGTGGTCACGATGACCTGCTCGGGGGTGACCTCGACGCCAACCGACTGGTAGTAGCCGGCGAGTCCCTCGCGGTAGGTGGCGAAGCCGTCGCTGGGGCTGTATTCGATGACGGTCCGGTCCATGCCTTTGACGGCATCGAGGGCCACCTGCGGCGTGGCGATGTCGGGCTGGCCGATGTTGAGGTGAAGCACCTCGCGGCCCGCGGCCTTGGCGGCGACGGCGAAGGGCGCGAGTTTCCGGATCGGGCTGTCGGGCATGGCCTGCCCTTTGGACGAAATGCGCGGCATCGAATGGAGTTTGTCCGCCAAGGCGGAGCGCGAAGATAACCGCCGTAAAAGCAGGAAGCCGCCCCCGGCTGGGAGCGGCTTCCGCATTCAGTTCACCTGACCGATCACTGCGTCACGAGCAGCTTCTTCACGGCCATGTAGGTGTTGGACGCGATGCGGATCTGGTACATGCCCGCATCGAGGCCGTCGGCGTCGATGGTCATGAGGTACTCCACATCGGTCATGGCGTTGCCGTCATACAGCTCCTGCACCAGCGAACCGTCCATGGTATAGAGGTCCACGCGCAAGCGCATGTTGTTGGACACCACGAAGCCGAGCTGGCTGACATCATTGGTCGGGTTCGGCATGAGACCGGTCACGCGAATCGGCTCCTTGATGTCGCCCACCAAGCTGATGTCAAACGGCTGGTGCCCGGTCTCGCCCGTCACAGTCGGTGTGTCACCGCCTTGGTCGGCGTCGCCCGCCACGGTGTAGCTGAACTGGGTTGGGTTGCCACACGCATCCGTCACGGTGTACCCGTAGTCCACGCTCCACGGCAAGTTGCAATCGAGGTCGAGCATGATGTCACCGCTGCTGCCCATCAGGCCTTGGGACACCCCGTCCACGACGAGCTCACCACTCCAGTAGAACCATGCACTCGCGCCGTAATTGGCGTTGAGGTTGTTGGCCCCGGCACCGACCTGCAGGCCGTAGTAGTAGTTCATCGGCTGGTGCGTCAGGCTGAGCTCGGTTCCAGCGTAAATCCCGGTTCCGATCATGCCGCCCGTTTGCATCACCAAGAACTCCCATCCCGTCCATGGAGACTGCCCTGGGAATACATTGGCGCAGTCCTTCTTGTAGCCGCGACCCAGTGCGCTCCATTCGAACCAGTTGAAGGCCTCATTGTAGTCTGCATTCCAGATGAAACCACCTGTGCCATCGGCATTGGTCACTTCCACCTCGATGTGCAAGGTCTGGTCGTAGAAGCTCTCCACGATGTTGACCCCATTTGGGGCAATGGTGAAGGCCTCACCGCCGAAGTGGTTGCCCTCGAGCACCAAGGCTGCAGGCGCATCGCCATTGCACGCCTCGCCGTCCAGGAAGGCCTCCGGCGTCTGGGCACCGCAGTAGTTTCCAATGAGGTCCGTCGGCAGGTAGCCGCTCAACGTCTCCGTTTCGGCGATGGTCACCTCTCCACCGCACGCGTCTTCTGCGGTCAGGTTGATCGGATTGGGCACGCTGATGAAGTCGAAGATGTTGGACCCTTCGGTTTCCACCACGGTCTCGCCGTTGGTGATGCCGGCGCTGGCCGTGATCTGCGGCGCCGTCACATCGAGGAAGGTCACCGTCTGGGTGGCGGTCGCCATGCCGTTGTTGCCGCAGGCATCGGTCGCCGTACCCATGTAAGTCCGGACAATGGTGTAGCTACCGGCGTCCCCACAGAGGTACGCTGGAGCGCTGTCCACATAGGTGACCGGG
>CBFHWV010000121.1:0-4420 GCA_965659565.1 uncultured Flavobacteriales bacterium | reverse complement strand
GTGGTGAATGGACTCTGCCAAGGCCGCCTCGATGGCGCCGAACCCGGTAAAGCCGCCTTGCGGCAACTCATGGACGGCGACAAGCCGCTCGATGAAGCCTTGCTCCTCCCCTTTCAGGGGCCCCGCAGCTTTACAGGGGAAGACGTGGTGGAATGCCACATTCACGGCAGTCCCTACATCGCGCAGCGGCTCATGGAATGCCTGGTGGATGCCGGCTGCCGTCCCGCCTTGCCGGGTGAATTCACCCAGAGGGCCTTCCTGCACGGAAAGCGGGACCTCGCGCAAGCCGAGGCCATCGGGGACCTCATCGACGCCGACCACGCCGGAGCGCATCGATTGGCCCTGCAGCAATTGGGCGGTGGATTCAGCCGGGAAATCCAAGCGTTTCGCGACGCCTTGATCGAGTATGCCGCCCTGATGGAACTCGAGCTGGACTTCGGCGAGGAAGACGTGGAATTTGCCGACCGAGACGGGTATCGACAGCACGTTCAAGACCTGCTCGGCCGCATCGACGAACTGCTCCACGGTTTCAGCACCGGTCGGGCCATTGCCGAAGGGGTGCCCGTGGCCATCCTGGGGGCCCCCAACCGCGGCAAATCCACCCTGCTCAACGCCCTGTTGCGCGAAGACCGGGCCATTGTCTCCGACACGCCAGGCACCACCCGCGACACGCTGGAAGAGATCTTGACCTTGGAGGGCATCCGCTTTCGCTTCATCGACACAGCTGGACTCCGGGAAACAGAAGACAACATCGAAGCCGAGGGGATTCGCAGGGCGTGGGTCAAGGCCGCCTCAGCCCGTTTTGTGCTTTACTTGATCGACGCCCGAGACCTCCAGGAAGACGCGGGCATGCGCCGCGCCGAGCAAGAACTGGCCAACGTCGCAGCCCAGCTCTCCGAGGCGTCCCAGGATGCAGGCGAACCCAAAGGCACCCTGCTTGCGCTGGTCAACAAGACCGACTTGGCTCCCGCACCGGCCGATTGGCGTCCGGAGGGTGCAGAGGAAGTGATGGCGATCAGCGCCGAAGAGCGCAGGGGCTTGGATGCACTGGAGCAGCGGCTTGGCCGGGACTACCGAAGCGCACTGGCAGAAGACCGGATTCTGGTCACAAACCTCCGTCACCGGGACGCCCTACAACGCACCCGCGAAGCCCTCCAACGCGCCTTGGATGGGCTCGACGCCGGATTGAGCGGCGACCTGCTGGCGGTGGACCACCGTGAGGCCTTGGATCAGCTGGGGCGCATCACGGGGGCCATCACCCCGGACGATCTGCTCGGCCACATTTTTGGCAACTTCTGCATCGGCAAGTGAACCCGGCCCTGAGCTGGCGGGTTTCATTGGCATGTTGTGGCTCCGCTCTCTTCTCGGTACGGCTCTGATGGCCGGTGCCTGTTCCGCTCCCTCCGACATGTCCACCGAACCGCTGACCCTCGACTTCGGCAAAGGCGAGACCACCAGCTGGCGTGCCCTCAATGACGGCGTGATGGGCGGGCGGTCCATCGGCGTGGTCAAATACGACCGCAACACCATGACCTGGGCGGGCACGGTGTCCCTCGAAAACAACGGCGGATTCAGCTCCGTCCGATCGGAATGGGGAAACCGCGACCTGTCGGCTTACGGTTCGGTCACCATGCGTTGCCGGACCACCACCGGCGAACCGGACACGTTCACCCTGACGATGGAGACCTCCGAGCAGTGGTGGATGCCCTATTGGAAGGCCAATTTTGACGCCCAGTCTGAATGGCAGGAAGTGACCCTCGACTTTTCCGAGCTCAAAAAGAGCAGCGCCATGACGGGCGACCTGCCCAAACTGTGGACCTGGGGCGCTTTGGACGACATCCTCCGCATGGGACTGATGAAATATGACGGGACCGCCGGAGACTTCGGCCTGGAAGTCGACTGGATGCGGTTCAACCCCGCGGAGGGACTCAAAAACTGAGGTTGAACCCTCCCGTCACCGTGCGGGGCATGCCGGGGCGAAGTCCCGCAGGGCGGGCAGAAGCCACATAGACCGCATCCATCAGGTTTCGCACACCAAGTTCTAGGGCGAAGCCATTGGACAATCCGCACCGCGCTGTCATGTCCACCACGGTGCTTCCGCCCACCGTGAACACCTCGTTGAGTGCCAATGGCCCGGCCTGCGTGCGCATGCCCTCCTGATGGCGAGCGGATGCATCCAACGACCAGCCTCCCCGTGACCATCCCAATCGAGCCGCGCCTTGGTGGCGGGCGAGGTAGGGCAACCGGTCCCCCACTTCCACCTGGCCCCAAGCGTCATAGTCGCTGTCAAACGCAGATGTGAACCTGCCATCCGTGAACGTGTAGGTGAGGCCCCATTCCCAACGCGTCGATTCTTTGGGATTGGCGCCATTGGTCCAATGGAACAGGACTTCCACCCCGGTCACACTGGTCGTTCCACCGTTGTAGACCTCGCCATCGCCCGAGCCTCCGCTCGATGCGAAATCCGACCCTTGCAAATTGCGGCCGAAGTGGGCGAATGCCACTGCCGTGGCCTCCATCCGCGGCCGCACCCAACGCGCACCCGCTTCGTGGTTCCACGCAAACTCAGGCAACACATCCTCCGCACTTCCAGGCGGCAAAAAGCCGCGGTGAACGCCGCCAAACACACTCCACTCCGCTCCCAGGTCTTTTTGGATGCCGATGCCGGGAAGCCACGCCACGGTGACATTGCGGCGGGTTTGCAAGTCGACACCCGTGCGGTCCACATCGGACGTTCCATAATCGTCCCGCCCGGCCAGGATGTACTCGGACCGAATGCCGGGAATGACACTCCAGCCACCTTGGGCCCAGCGCCCCCGGACGTAGCTGGCCACGGCCCGGCTCCATTCGATCCGGTTGGACTCGGTGCCCGGCGTGCCCCGTTGGGGATCGACCAGGTGACCAGATGCCATGTTCCAATCGTCCACCCATTGAAAACGGTCCATGCCGTCGCCATGGAAGCGGACGGACGCCTCCAGCCGACGCCATCCATGCCACCGGCCATCCCACGCCATTTTGGTCTCCACACCCCTGCTGTGGTAAATCCGGTTGTTGGCCTTGAGGCGCACCTGCCCATCTGCGCCATCTCTGAAGACTGACAACGCCTCCATGACCGTGCTGTCTGCACCCGTTGGGCTCAGGAGTGGGCCCAATTTGACCCATAACCCGGACGGCCCCGCTGCGCGATCCGCTTTGTACCAGTTCCGCGAGAACCGGGTCGCATAAGCGCGTTGGGTCCAGCGCCAGCCTGCCCCCAAATCGATGACGTGGGTCAACACCGCTTGACGCTGGTCAGCGTCCATGCGGTCTCGGTGGCTTCCAGCGTATCGGCGAAGCGGGGTCCCCTCGAAATCGCCCTCCGTGAGGCCAGCGTAAGTCTCGTGGCTCAGTTCGCTCACGTTGCCCAACTTCAGCTCGATGCGCTGTTCGTAGCGCGCATCTGCTGCCGAACGCCAGCGCAGCTTGCCCAACAGATCCAACTTGTCGAATCCAGTGGCCCCACCACCATCCAACACCTTGAAGCCCTGGCTTCCCGCCTGCAAGGCTTCCACCATCCAGCCGATGCGGCCAGAGCCATCTCCCACGTGCACGTGGAGGCGCCCAGTTCCGAAGGAGCCCATTCGGCCATCCACACGGCCCGAAAAGGCGGCGGGAATGGGCGTGCTGATGAGGTTGATTGCACCACCCACCGTATTGGGACCGTGTGCAATCTGGCTCGCGCCTTTCAAGACCTCGATCCCGCTCATGCGCCCCACACTCGGGAAGAAATAGGCACTGGGCGCGGTGTAGGGCGCCGGGGCAATCGGCACGCCATCTTCGAGGACGGAAATTCGACTGCTCCGTTCTGAACCGCTGCCGCGGAGCCCGATGTTGGGGCGCAATCCGAAGCCGTCCTCCTCCTGGATGTATACCCCCGGGACAGACCGCAACGCGCGGCTGATGTCCACATCTCCATGGCGCCGCAACGCCTTTGCGGACAGCACCGTGACGGCGCCGGGAATGCCCAACGGTTTTCCGGCCGTCAAACTGACGGCTTCCACCAGAGCTTGGGGCAAGTCGAGCACGGCCTCCTCGAGGCGAATGGGAACCCCTGCGAAAAGGACGTCGCCATCCAGCGTGCGGTCCACAAAACCGAGGCACCTCAGCACCCATTCTCCTTCGCGCCCCACCCCGTCTTCGACGGTCAGTTCCCCAGCGGCATCGGTCACATGGCCCTGCCCATCCGGAGCAACAATCGCCACGCCCGGAATGCCGCGGCCGTTGGCGTCGACAATGCGAAGCACCTCCTGTGCCACCGGCGCATCCTGCCCGGCAAGGAGGAAAAACAACACACCAAAAAGGAACTTATCTGGACTCATTCTTATCTGGACGCATTCTAAATAGCGCCACAAACCTCGCGGGAGAGATCAGATGGAGGCCT
>CBFHWV010000120.1:0-4522 GCA_965659565.1 uncultured Flavobacteriales bacterium | reverse complement strand
AAGTCCGACAATGACGCGGACAAGGCCTGAGGGCCGGATTCGACGGGCAAGTCGAAGCATTGCCGCGTTGGCGGCATGGGGGGCCATGTGCACGGGGGCCGTCGCGCAAAACGACACGCTCCTGGTCCAATCGAACGGCCGGACCCTGTTGGCGCTCCTCGATTCGACCCGGTCAGACACCTTGAAAGAAGCGGTTCAAGAGGCCGCGCCAACCGACTCGATTTGGCTGGCGCGGGTGGATTCCGCTTGGCAAGCATGGTGCGCAGAGGCCTATTGTTTCAGCAGCGACAGTGGCATTTGGTATGCAGGCGAAGACAGCAAAGCGCTGGCTTCAGACCTGGACACGACCGCCATCTTGAACCGCTTGGCCGATCTGGACAGGCGGAGCTCATTGGACTTGGCGCCCCACGGTGCGGTTCTGGATCGAATCGCCTTCATGATGCGGCGCCGGCCCATTTTTCTGGGCCGCATGATGGGCCGGGCAGACCACTTTTTCCCCCTCTTTGAAGCGGCCTTGGACAAGCACGGTCTTCCCCCGGAGCTCAAATACCTGCCCGTGCTGGAGAGCGGCCTGAACCCCTTGGCCAGAAGTGGTGCTGGGGCGACCGGGTTGTGGCAATTCATGTACAACACCGCGCGCCGGCAGGAACTCGAGATCAACAGTTGGGTAGACCAGCGCCGTGACCCGATCGCGTCCACCGATGCGGCCTGTCGGTTCCTCAAGCGCCTGCACGAGATCTATGATGGCGATTGGCACTTGGCGCTGGCGGCCTACAATGCCGGCCCAGGTAACGTCAACAAGGCCATTCGAAGGGCGGGGTCCCGGGACTTTTGGACCGTGCGCCGGTTTTTGCCCCGGGAGACGGCCAAGTATGTGCCTTCCATTGTCGCATTGGCCTACCTCTTCGCCCACCCTGTGGAGTCGGGCCTCGTCCCCAGCGACCCGTTGATGCCCCGGTTTGCCTTGGATACGGTCATGCTGCACCGAAATGTGCGGTTCGATCAAGTGGCTGAAGTCACCGGGCTGTCGGTGGCAGAAATTGCCCAGCTCAACCCCCAATACCGCAAAGAGGTCGTGCCCGGTGCGATTGGCGGGGGGTGGTCCTTGACCCTGCCGCATCACGCCATCGGCACGTTCATCGATCGCATGCCAGAGGCCTTGGCCTGGGAGCCCCACAGGACCCCCGAGGTCAAATTCGAGCCGGAGGTGACGGTATATCGTGTGCGGAATGGGGACGTGCTGGGCACGATCGCGCGGCGCCATGGGGTTTCGGTACGGGAATTGCGGCAATGGAATTCCCTGCGCGGCGACATGATTCGCGTGGGACAAAAACTCTACATCCATGCAGACCCGCGTTGACGACTTCCGTTCTCTGATGTGGCCCTTGTTCGCCTGTTTCGCCGTGGTGGCGTTGGCGTCGACAGGCTGCCAAACCCCTGCGTCGGACAGCCCTGAGGATGCCGCTGCTGCGCGTGCCGCTTTGCTGCCGGGCAAGGTGGGCCCGAGTGGGGAGGTGGTCATGGTGGTGTCGGAGGCCCAATGGAACCGAGGCCTCGGCGCTGCGGTGGACAGTGTGTTCCGCCGCCCGGTTCGGGTGCTGCCACAGTACGAGCCCCGGTTTGACATCATCCGGCTGGACCCGGAGGAATTCGACCGTTTCTGGCGGCCTCACCGGAACCTGGTGGTGTTCGACATCGCCGATCGGGTGGACACCCAAACGCCAACGCTTCGGGTGATGCGGTCCCGGCATGCCAAGGGCCAGATCTATGTTGAGATCAAAGCCCGAACGGTTCAAGCCGCAGCGGACCTGTTGTTGGATCCGGCCGAAGGCGAGATGTTGGCAGACCTCTTGGAAGACGAGGAAGCCAAGCGGTACCGAGCGCTGTTGGCTTTGGACCGAAACGCCGTCTTGGAGCAGAAGGTCATGGAGCAGCACGGATTGACATCCGTCCTTCCCCGGGACGCACAGTTGGTCCAGTCTCGCGGCGGATTCCTCTGGATTGAACGCAACCTCACGCGCATGAAGGGGGGGCGCAACCACGATGTGCAATTGGGAGTCGTCGTGCACCGGACGCCGTATGCAGGCCCTGCGGACTTCAGCATGAAGCGCATGTTGCAGCGCCGGGACTCCTTGCTTGAGGCGCGGGTGTCCGGCGGGGCGGAAGGAAGCTACATGACCACCGAATACAGGTTGTCTCCCCGGTATGAGGAGGTGTCGTTTCGCGGCGCGTTTGCGGCCAAGATGAGGGGGTTGTGGAAAATGGAGGGCGACTTCATGGGGGGGCCGTGGACGTCCATGGCTTGGGTGGATGAGGCCCGGGGACAATTGGTCACCGTCGACGGCTATGTCTACGCGCCTTATTTCGGAAAACGAGAATACCTGAGGGAAGTCGAGGCCATGGTCCGTTCCTTCGCACCGGCACCAACACCACACCTCACCCAGTCCGCATCATGAAGTACACCATTCACTACACCCTCCGCGCCGACGGCCCCGAGGGCGAGATCATCGAGGCCACCGTTCCGGAAGAGCCCTTCACGTTTGAGGCGGGATCGGATGAGATCCTCGAAGACCTTGAAGCCGCGGTCAAGGCTGCTTCCGTGGGGGACAATGTGGAGCTGCTCATTCCGGCCGATCGGGCCTACGGTCCTGAGATGGAGGGCGCATTTGCCGTGCTGCCCAAGACGCAGTTTGTCGACGAGGAAGGCCTCGATGACACGGTCATGAACGAAGGGGAAGTCGTGGTCATGCGCGACGACGCCGGGGAAGAGTTGCACGGCGTGGTGATCGGGGTGACCGAGGAGGAGGTTGAAGTGGATTTCAACCACCCTTTGGCCGGCATCGACCTGCATTTTTCGGTCCAGTTGATGGCGGCCGAAGGCTGATTGAACCGAATGTCAGCAGCGCACAACGCCTCCCGCAGCCGCGCCCATGGCTTCTCCGCCTTGTCCACCTCGGTGGGCGTGGCGTTGACCCTCACGATTTTGGGCGCCTTGCTGGCGTTGGCGATGGTCGTGCGGGACCTGAGGTCGGAGTGGTTGTCTTCGATGCGCATCGAAGTGACGCTGGACAGGGGGGACACTGTCACGGCCGCAGAGTGGGAGTCGGCTTGGGCTGGAGACCCCGCAGTGGCTGGGGCGCGCTACACGTCCTCGGATTCGGCATCTGCTGAACTGGAGCAGGAATTGGGAGAGCCGTTCATGGATTTCCTGGGGGCCTCCCCGTTGCCGGCCATGGTGGAATTGACGCTGAACCGTGAGTGGATGGCAGAGGCGGGAGCTTCTGGCCTGGCGGAGGTGGCCCAGCGCTGGGAGCAGCGGCCCGGCGTGGACCGCGTGACCTACCCCAAAAGGGTGTTGGACCGATTGGACCGCGGATTTTCGGATTGGACGGTTCCAGCTGGTGTGGCCGCGCTGTTGCTGTTGGCCTTGGTGGTGGCCCAGATTTCCAACGTCGTGCGATTGAGCGTGTTTGGTCGCCGCCATTTGATTCGCAGCATGGAGCTGGTTGGGGCGCCAAGGACGCGCATCCGACGCCCATTTCTGGCGGAGGCCATGGGCTACGGAGCCGTGGGCGCACTGTTGTCCTACGCCGCTGTGGTCGGCATGTTGACCGCGTTGAAGCCTTTTCTGAGCGTGCTCCAGTCTTGGAGCGTTGCGGAGCTGTGGCCCATTCTGGTCACACAGGTGGGCGTTGGGCTCGCCATCACCGGGTGGAGTGCGCGCTGGGCGGTAGGCCGATACCTCGGGGCAAGCTTGGATCGCCTCATGTGAACACGTTGGCCACAGGACCCCTTATTTTCGCAGACATGGACAGCACCTCGACTTCCGCCAACGGCCGCAACGCTTTTCCTTTTGAACGGAAGAACTACCTCTTCTTCCTCATCGGATTGGCCTTGCTGGCAGCGGGCTACCTGCTCATGAGCGGAGGGGGTGTGGAGGACCCCAATGAATTCTCCGACGCCATTTTCAGCACCCGCCGGATCACGATCGCACCGTTGACTGTGCTGCTGGGGTATGGCGTGATTTTTTACAGCATCCTGAAGCGGTTCCCCTCTGAGGGCAAGGCGTCCTGATGGGGGCCATCGAGGCTTTTTTGCTCGGCCTGATTCAGGGCCTCACGGAATTCTTGCCGGTCAGCAGTTCGGGCCACCTCGAAATTGGAAAGGCGCTGTTGGGCGTTGAAGAAGGAGGGTTGGCCTTCAGTGTCGTGGTGCACGGCGCCACCGCCCTCAGCACCATGGTGGTGTTTCGGAATGACATTTCCAGGATTTTGGCGGGATTGTTTCAACCCGGGCAGGAGGGCTTTGCTGCGCGAAAGTTTGCGGGCTTGGTCTTGGTGTCCATGGTGCCGGTCGGCGTCGTGGGTTTGATGTTCAAGGACGCGATTGAGGCCCGGCTGGACGGCCAGTTGGAGCCGGTCGGCGTGGCATTGCTGGTCACGGCGGCCCTGTTGTGGTGGGCCCAGCGCCGCGGGCGTGAGGGCGGCCAAGTGGGGTGGGCACAGGCGCTCATCATCGGGCT
>CBFHWV010000119.1:0-4574 GCA_965659565.1 uncultured Flavobacteriales bacterium | reverse complement strand
GCCTTGAGCCTGATGGCCCACGAAAACGACGTGACGCGCACCCTCTTCACCAAGGCGATCGTCGGAGGTGGCAAAAAGCAGGGGCTCCGTTTTGACGAGCGTTGGGCAGAAGAAGACGTCATCGCCGGGCCACTGCCCGCCTTGTTCCTGCGCGGAGTGGCCGACGAGCTGTCCCGCAGCGATGTTCCCTTGCGCCTGTTTCTCGGCTCCGACTTTCCGATTGAAAAGAGCAACGAATTCACCGGCATGCAGGCGGAGATTTTCGCAGCCATGCGGACGGATACGGCCGCACACCACTTTCAGGATCCCGCCACGGGCGAATTCGTCAGCATGTTCCCCGACATGGCCTCGGCGGGGCCTTGCGTCAGCTGCCACAACGACCACGCCAAGACCAGCAAGACCGACTGGCAACTCGGAGACATCATGGGGGCCACGACATGGGCCTACCCCTCGGACTCGGTGACCACCGACGAATTCATGGCCATGTTGTCGGCCTACCGCAGCGGCGTGGAAGTGGTCTGGTCCAAATACCTCGAAGAATTGGACGGCCTTTCTCCGGAAGAACAACCCAACGTGGGGTCCTGCTGGCCCTCCAAAGGACTGTGCCTGCCCAGCCACGCCGTGTTGCGGGACAGCATTGACGACCTCTCCGGCCCCAAACTCATGGCCGAACTCGCGCAACGCACCGCCACGCCGTGAAAAAAGCCGCTCGCATTCTCGGCTGGATCACCGCCCTCCTGTTGACGCTGGGGTGGGCCCTCGATGCGGAAGAATGGCCGACGCTGGCGCTGCAGCAAGACTGGCGCTATCGGATGGTCAGCGGCTTTGTCCTTTTTGGTTTGATCCTGTTCCAATGGACCTTGTCACTCGCCCGGGTGGTCTTTCAAAAATCCGGGAGCGATTGGGGCAAGTGGGTCGATTGGCACCTCGGAAGCGCCCTCGCATTGCCCTTGGCCATCCTGGCGCACGGGGTGAGCTGGGGATGGGGGCTGCTGTTCATTTTGCCGCTCAGCCTGCTGGCCGCCGGCCACTTCGGATCCCTGCTCGACACCACGGACCGCACACGCACATTCCTGCCCTACCACATCGCCTTCAGCGCCCTTGCCCTCGCGCTGTCACTGGTACACCTTTACACCGCGGTCATGTACCGCTGATGGCCCCATGACCCTGCAACACCTTCTCCCCGCCTGTTCCGTCTGGATGCTGACCGTGCTGAGCGCCTTGTCCATGAACGCCCAGCAAGACACGACGCTGGCTGTCGACCTCCAAATTCGCGCCCGCTCAGAATGGCGGGACGGTTACAAACTGGCTGTGGCCCCCGGGACGGAGCCCAACCTGCTGACCGTCCAACGCTCCCGGTTGACCTTTCACGGGAGTTGGAACCGCTTCGACTACCGCTTCGGCGCCCAAGACGTGCGCACATTTGGTGGCCCGTCCGGACAGACGCAAGGCACCATCGGGGTCAGCGAGGCGTGGTGGGCATGGAATGCCACAAACGGCATGCGCGTCACGGTCGGCAGACAGGAGATCAAATTCGACGACGAGCGCGTGGTTGGCGCTGTCAATTGGTCCAACCCCGGTCGTTTCCTGGATGGCGTGCGGTGGGACCGGCGGCGTGACGACCCGACCAAGGGCAACACCACGGCCGCATTGACGTGGGATGAATTGAGCCAAACGAGGCGGATCATGGCCTACCACCGTGCAATGGTGGGCGAACGCCACCGGCTGAGCTTCCTTGTTTTTGACCAGGACAGCGACACAGAACCGTCCGCCTTGACAGCCGGATTCACCACCCGATTCGCTTTGGGCACCTCTACCTGGTGCGCCACCGAAGCCTATGTTCAACAATGGGACGGCGGCGGAATGGCCACCATGTTCATCGCCGATGCGGGATACAATGGCGCGGACGGCCACCGCTGGCGTGCGGGACTGGACCTGTTGACCGACGACACCGCCCCCGCCGCTTTCCAACCCTTCCTCGGGACCAACCACAAACACTACGGGTGGATGGACCAGTTCTATGTGGGAACCCAGAGCAACGGCCTGACCAGCTTGCGGCTCCGCCACGTGGGGCCGCTTGGACAGGGCAAATCATGGGGGGCCACTGCCCATCATTTTCGAGATGCGGCGTTCGGATCCCTGCTGGGCAATGAGCTGGACCTCTGGGTGACCGGCAAAGCGGAAGGCGCCCTGACGTGGCATGTGGGCTGGTCCATCCTCGACCCCACTCAGCGGCTTGTTGAACGTCAAGGAGACGTGGCGCCCAACCTCTGGGAAGACACGGCAGGACGTGTGCAGCAATGGGGTTGGGTGAGCCTGAACTTCACCCCGTCCTTCGACCTGCGCTGAGGCTCAGTACTCGGGGTAATCCTCTGGATCAGGGCCCTGCGGCACCGGATCGGGAATGTGGGTCTGTTCGGCATCGGCCCACAGCTCTTCGAGGCCGTAATGTCCGCGCCAGTCCTTGTGGAACACGTGCACCACGACGTCGGCATAGTCCAGCAACGCCCATTGTCCGCTGCGCAGGCCTTGCTTGGTCCATGGAGATTCGTCGTGCTGCTTTTCGGTGAATTCCTCCACGCTGCGGGCGATGGCCTCGACCTGGGTGTTGGACTGGGCTTCGCAAATGACGAAGCGCGCTGCCACACTGTTGGGAAGCTTGCTGAAATCCACCAGGCAGATCTTCTGTCCTTTGACCTCCTGAATGCCCTCCACCACGGAGGTCACCAGTTCATCGGTCGAAGGTCCGGAATTGCGTTCCCGGCCATCGCGGGGCGCCATCGCGTAGGTACGCGGATCGAGGGAGTCGTGTGTTTCTTCCAACGTGCGCTAAAATAGCGCCCGTGAAGGACCCACGCACCCCCTGGTCGGATGATGTCGGCGGTCTTGCCCAACGGCGGGCCATTCCACCGTGGACCCTTCTGTCCTGGCCCTCCCTTGACAGCACCAACGCCGCTGCCCACCGCTTGCTGCACAAGTCGGACAACCCTGGCGACGGCCTCCACCGGCATGTCCTCTCCACCTTGGAGCAAACGGCCGGTCGTGGCCAACAGAACCGGCCCTGGCACGGCGACCGCGGGGCCGACATCGCCATGAGCGCGGTCCTGACCCGAGAATTGCCTGAAGGCCAGCCCTTTGTCCTCAACCTCGCGGTGAGCTTGGCGGTGTTGGAAGGCGTCGAATCGGTGCTGCCCAGCCTCGCCCAGAGGAAGTGGGAAATCAAATGGCCCAACGACCTCATGCTCGATGGCAAGAAGGCGGGCGGCATCCTCATCGAGAACAACTGGCGCGGCCTTCATTGGGCATCGGCCATCGTCGGCATCGGCGTCAATGTCGGGGGGCGACCTCCCTTTCCCAATGCTGTGCGGCTCTTGCCAGAAACGACACCTGTCGCGGAATCCCACTTGTGGGTGGACGCCTTGCGGGCTGCCATCCTCCGCCGCCTGGACCACCGTCTGGCGGAATGCCCATCACCAGAGGTGCTCCTGCGCCACTTCCACGAGCGGCTACTCGGATGGGGGCAGGCCCAACGCTGGCAACTGGATGGCGAAGAAATTCGTGGCGTCCTCGAGCGCATCGACCTCGACGGGCGGCTGTGTGTGGTCCAATCCGATGGGAAACGGGGCTGTTTTTCGCCAGGCGAAGTGGGCTGGCTCGGCATGGAGCCTCGCCTGTGAATCAGGCCTTTCCGAACCGCTCTTCCACCTGTCCTGCGATGTGTTGGAACAGGGCTCCGAGGGGCTTTTGGGCCATCATTTTCATGAATGGGTTGAGGTCGGCCTCACAAACCACGCTGGCCCGTGCACCGGCACCGGCTTCTGCCACATTCAAGTCCAAGTGGAATGCGAATGGAGCTCCACCGCCCTGAAGGCGCAGCGTTCCTTCAGAAAAGGAGTCCGCTGTGCGGGTCAGCCGAATCTCCAAACCGCCTTGGATTTTGAAGGCCACCTCTTTCTCGTCGCCGCGAAATCCCTTGACCTTGTCTTGAGGGAGCAAGGCCTCCATGTTGCGGAGGTCAGCAAGGTGTTCTTGCAGTGCTGCGGCCGAAATGGCCACCTCCACGGCGCGGCTGCGGATCTCGGTCATCTCAACCTGCAGCGTTGGCTGTGAAACGCTCACTCCAAGCGCGGGTGTCCTCCCGCCAAGAAATCAGCGCCTCCGCCTGACTGGAAGTGAGGTATTGGCGTTGTTCGGCTTCGGCAATCAAGGTCGGATAGTCGCTCAGGGTCTCCAGTTGGCAACTGGCCTTCTTGAAGTTCTCCGCGGCCAGGTCAAAACCGTAGGTGAAAATGGCCACCATGCCTTTGACTTCGAGGCCTTCCTCGCGCAGCGCTTCGACCGCCGACAGGCTCGACTTGCCCGTGCTGACGAGGTCTTCGATCACGACGACGTTGCTCGCATTGCCCAAGTCGCCTTCGACCCGGTTTCCTTTGCCGTGCCCTTTGGCCTCGCCGCGCACGTAGCAAAACGGGAGTCCCAATTCGTGGGCGACATAGGCGCCCCAGGCGATGCCGCCAGTCGCCACGCCCGCAATCATGTCGGGCTTGGCATGCATGTTCTCCACCATGGTGCAG
>CBFHWV010000118.1:0-4729 GCA_965659565.1 uncultured Flavobacteriales bacterium | reverse complement strand
CCGGTCTTCGTCAAAAACGAAGCCGAAGTCCTGGAATACGTGCAAACCCATCCAGGCGCCATCGGCGTCCTGCATACGGCATCTCCCCCTGCTGATTTGCGCCTGAAGATCCAATGAGGATCCCCAACTCCTTGCTGGCCCGGATTTGGGGGCCTTTCCTGTTGATGGCCCTCGGACTGTTGTTCGTGGCCGGCATTTATGTGCCCATTCAACAGGACCGGGCCCTGCGCCAATTCCAGCGGGAGGAAATGCAGGTCATCGCAGAGACGGTGGCACAAGCCGTGGACGGGGCCTTTGCAAACAACGACCTGCAATCGGCCAAGCGGTCGTTCGGGTTGCTCCGAGACAGGGCGAGCATTGCCTACGGGGCATATTACTTCGAAGGCGACACCAATGTGGTCAGCTTCCCGGACGGGATCAGCCATGCCCAGCTCATGGCAGAGTCCGAGGCGACACTCTACGTCCAAGCCGTCTTCGACACCCCTTTTGGCCCGGGCATCGTGGTGGTGCGCGGCTCCGACGCCTTCCTCGATGCAGAAGTGTCCAAGCTCAACACGCCGCTGTATGCCGGGCTCGCCGGCGTCGCCTTGGCCCTGCTCGTTCTGTACTTCTTCATCCGTGTCCGCATTTCTCGTCCGCTCCAGACCCTGCGCGCCACGGCCGAACGCATCCGAGCAGGCGATTTGGAGACCGAAGTCGGCGATTCTTCTCGCATCCATGAAGTGCGCGCATTGAACCTTGCCTTGGAGCGCCTGCGGAAGGGGCTCTCCGTCCAACGGGAAACCAATGAGCTTCTGACCCGCGGCATGGAGGAGGAGATCACCCGCCAAACCAAGGACCTCCGCAAGACCTTGCGCGAACTGCAGGACAGCCGCAACCTCTTTGGCAGCGTCATCCATTCGGCCCTCGACGCCACGGTGCTGGCCGATGGGCAATCCCGCATTGTCGAGTGGAACCGCAAGGCCGAACAGATCTTCGGCTGGACCCGGGACGAAGTCATGGGCAAGACCTTGCAAGAGGTCATCATTCCCAAAGTCCACCGGGAAGGCCACGCAAAGGGGATGGAGCACTACCATGCCACAGGGCATGGCCCTGTATTGGACAAGCTGTTCGAAACGCAGGCCCTGCGCAAAGGCGGCGAAATCTTCGACATCGAGCTCTTCATCACCCACGTCGAAATCGAGGGTGAAGTCATCTTCTCGAGCTTCATCCGTGACATCACGGAATCCAAGCAGATGGCCGCGGAAATCGAGCGGCAGCGCTCCCTGTACGAGAGCATCTTGAACGGCCTCCCGTTGATGGTCAGCCTCAAAAATTCCGACCTGCAATTCACCTTTGTCAATGACGAGGCCAGCCGGGTCTTGGGCATGCCCAAGGCAGCTTTGCTCGGCAAACAGGAGAATGAGGTGTTCGATGCCGATTGGGTCCAAGACTCCGTAGAGCTCGACCGGATGGGGTACGCCGGAAAAGACGTCCCCATGCGCGAGCGACAATTCGTCGTCGACGGAGCGTTTGAGAAGTACTTGATTGGCCGCTACCAATTCACCGTGCAAGAAGGCGGGCAAAACATGCCCTACCTCCTCACTTACGGGTTCAATGTGTCTGAGCTCAAGGCGATCCAGAATGAGCTGGAGGATGCCCTTCAAGCCAAGGACGAATTCCTCGCCACCATCAGCCACGAGATTCGCACGCCGCTGCACAGCATCATCGTACTCGCGGAATTGCTCACCCGCGGTCAACGTGAAGATGAACACGGCGATTTCGCCACCAACATCCGGACGTCCTCGCGCCTGTTGCTCTCCTTGGTCAACGACCTGCTCGACTTCTCCAAGGCGGAAGCCGGAAAGCTCCAGCTCGACCCCGTTCCGACCGACATGACGACCTTCATGGACGACGTCGTGCGTTTGGACTCCGGCGAGCGCCGGGAAAACGTAGAATTCGTCAAGTCCATCCGAGGCTGCGAAGGCCGGCGCGCCCATGTGGACGCTACCCGCTTGCAACAGGTCGTCTCCAACCTTCTGTCCAATGCGTTCAAATTCACGGAAGAAGGCCGGGTGGAAATGCAGGTCAACGCTGAGGAGCATGGCGACCGGCTTCACATGCATTGGTCGGTGGCCGACACCGGCATCGGCATCAGTGAAGAAAACCAAGGGCGCATTCTCGACGCTTTTCAACAAGCCCATACCGGCATCGCCCGACGTTTTGGCGGCACCGGCTTGGGGCTGGGTATCGTGGTCAACATCCTCGAGTTGATGGGGTCGAAGCTCTGCATAGACAGTGAACCCGGCCGCGGTTCCACCTTCAGCTTTGACCTCGATCTCCCGCTCGAAACGAGCGCCCCAACCGCCCACCTGGACGAGGTTCCCGACGAGGTGGACTTGTCGCCATTGAAAATGCTGTACGTCGAGGACATGCTGCCCAACCAGATGGTGATGCGCGCGATGTCCAAGCCATGGGGACTTGGCCTCACCGTCGCCTCTTCCGGCCATGAAGCCTTGGACCTCTGTGCCGCCCAGGATTTCGACCTCATCCTCATGGACATCCAGATGCCCGAAATCGACGGCATCGAAACCTTGCGTCGCCTGCGCGAGTCCGGCCGCCCCGTACCACCGACACATGCCTTCACCGCCCATGCGGGCGAAGAAGACCGCCAGAAGTTCTTGGACCTCGGATTTGCAGGCGTCATTACCAAGCCAATCACCCCGGACCAGCTCGAAGCTTTCCTCAAACGCCATCTCCATGAGCAGCACGCGCGCTGAGTTCTCCCCCGATTTCTTCCGCAGCCTCTTCGGAGCGTCGAAAGCGGAATGGGAGGAGTTTTTGGACGTCTCCATCCGGGCAGTCGAGGAGGCCAAAGACAAATTGACGGCCGCTGTGGCGGGTTCCGATCAACAGGGCCTCTCCGAAGCGCGGCACGGCATCGGTCCATCCCTGACCCAGTGGGGGGCTGTGAGCCTCGAGTCCAGCTTGCGCCAACTCCACGTGGACTCGGCCTCGTCCTGGGATGCGCTGAGCGCTGAGTTCGACGTCCTGTTGGCGTGTTTGCGTGGCCTCAAGGCCGATTGACATCCCGCCGACTGCGGCACAAAAAAGGGCCCCGCGGGGCCCTTTTTTGTTTGATTTGCTGACGCTCCGCCTCAGGCCATGCGGGCCTTCAGTTCGCTGTCAATGGCGTCGAGGAAGTCCTCGGTGGTGAGCCAGTGCTCGTCGGTCATCGCCTTCTCGTGGATGAGCAGGGCGAGGTCCTTGGTCATGCGGCCGCTCTCGACCACGTCGATGCACACCTGCTCCAGGGTCTGGGCGAAGTTGCGCAGGGCGTCGTTGCCGTCCAGCTTGCCGCGGAAGTCAAGACCACGGGTCCAGGCGAAGATGCTCGCGATGGGGTTGGTCGACGTCTTCTTGCCTTGCTGGTGCTGGCGGTAGTGGCGGGTGACGGTGCCGTGGGCGGCCTCGGCCTCCATCGTCTTGCCGTCGGGCGTCACGAGGGTAGACGTCATCAAGCCAAGGGAGCCGAAGCCCTGGGCAACGGTGTCGGACTGCACGTCGCCGTCGTAGTTCTTGCACGCCCACACGAAGCCACCGTTCCACTTCATGGCCGCAGCGACCATGTCGTCGATGAGGCGGTGCTCGTACGTGATGCCGGCGGCCTCGAATTGGGCCTTGAACTCGGTATCGAACACCTCCTGGAAGATGTCCTTGAAGCGGCCGTCATAGGCCTTGAGGATGGTGTTCTTCGTGGAGAGGTACAGTGGCCAACCCTTGGACAGGGCCTGGTTCATGCAGCTGCGGGCGAAGCCGTAGATGCTCTCGTCCGTGTTGTACATGCTCATGGCGACACCGCCCTCACCCTCGAAGTTGTACACCTCCCATTCGGTGGGCTCACCACCACCTTCAGGGATGAAGGTCATGGTCAGCTTGCCCTTGCCTTGGATGACCGCATCGGTGGCCTTGTACTGGTCTCCGAAGGCGTGACGGCCAATGCAAATCGGCTGCGTCCAACCCGGCACGAGACGCGGGACATTCTTCATGATGATGGGCTCGCGGAAGACGGTTCCGCCGATGATGTTGCGGAGCGTGCCGTTGGGGCTGCGCCACATCTTCTTCAAACCGAACTCCTCCATGCGCTGCTCATCCGGCGTGATGGTCGCGCACTTGATGCCGACGCTGTGCTTCTTGATGGCTTCGGCGGCGTCGACCGTGATCTGATCATCCGTCTCGTCGCGCTTCTCGATTCCGAGATCGTAGTAGAGCAACTCGATGTCGAGGTACGGCAGGATGAGCCGGTCCTTGATGAATTGCCAGATGATGCGGGTCATCTCATCGCCATCGAGCTCGACGACGGGGTTGTGAACCTTGATTTTCTCCATGGTCAAAAAGGTGTTGTCCATCCCCTGAAGTCAGCGGGATGGGGCGCGAAAGTACTGCCGGCCCGAGGGGGCGGTCAAATCGTGTCCTCGAGACACGGGACGGCGGACGCAGGTGAAGCGACGCCTCAGGCGAGCTCGCGCTCGCTGAAGTAGAAGCTGCCTTCGATGGCGGCGTTCTCATCGCTGTCGCTGCCGTGAACGGCATTGGCGGCGATGCTCTCAGCGAAGTCGGCGCGGATGGTTCCGGGCGCGGCCTCAGCCGGGTTGGTGGCCCCGATCAGGGTCCGGAAATCCGCCACGGCGTTGTCCTTCTCGAGGATGGCGGCGACAATGGGGCCGCTGCTCATGTACTCGGTGAGCTC
>CBFHWV010000117.1:0-4815 GCA_965659565.1 uncultured Flavobacteriales bacterium | reverse complement strand
TGCCGACCTCGGTGCCAATACAGAGACCTTGACGGTGACGGACGAGTGCGGCAACTCGGCCACCGCCACAGCGACGGTGACCGTTGTGGACAACACGGCCCCGACCATCACGCTCGCGGCCGCTGATGCCACGTATGAATGTGACGGAACCGATTACTTCGTTCAATTCAACACTTGGCTCGCCAGCAACGGTGGTGCCACGGCCACCGACGCATGCGGCGGCCTCGTCTGGACGAACAACAGCACGGGGCTTGTCCCGGGTTGTGGCAATTCCGAGTCCGAGCAGGTGACCTTCACGGTGACCGATGGAAGCGGCAACTCCAGCACCACGACGGCCACGTTCACGGTCAGCGACACCACGGCGCCGAGCATCGCGAGCGATGCCACGAACGTGACCACCGAATGTGACGGTCTCGGCAACACCGAGGAGCTCAATGCTTGGCTTTTGGCCAACGGTGGCGCCGGCGCGGCCACAGACCTCTGCGGCAATGTGACCTGGTCCAACAACTTCCATGACCTCGCCCTGACCTGTGCTGGTTCCGGAGAGATTGAAGTGGTCTTCACCGCCACAGACGACTGCGGAAATGCCGCTTCTACGACGGCCACGTTCACCATCGAGGATACGACCGCTCCAACCTTGACGGCCACCGCTACGAACCGCACTGTGGAATGCGATGGCAGTGGAAACACGGCGGACTTGAGCAGCTGGTTGAGCAGCAATGGTGGCGCCACCGCCGATGAGCTGTGCGGCACCATCACTTGGACCAACAACTTCGTCGCATTGAGCGACGAGTGCGGGGCCACAGGCAGCGCCAATGTCACCTTCACGGCCAGTGACGATTGCGGCAACACGGTGACCACCTCTGCCACCTATACCATCGAAGACACGACGTCTCCAATGGCCCTCGGGTCTGACCTGACGGTCACCCTGGATGGAAATGGACAGGCCACCATCACGGCTGAGGACATCGACAACGGCTCTTCTGACGGATGCAGCGACGTGACCCTCGCCATCGACGTCACGTCCTTTGACTGTGACGATGTGGGGCCGAACAATGTGGTCCTGACGGTGACGGACGAGTGCATGAACGCATCTGCCGCCACGGTGACTGTCATTGTGACGGCTGTGGACGACGCTGCCCCGACCATCTCCGATGTTCCGGCTGACATCACCCAGACGGCCGATGCAGGGGAGTGCGGCGCTGTGGTGACGTACGACTCGCCCTTGACGGCCGACAACTGTGACGGCGGAACGTTGACCTCTTCTCACCCAAGTGGCTCTGCGTTCCCAGTCGGAACCACGACGGTCACGTTCACCGCGACCGACGCCAGCAACAACCAAAGCACGGCGACGTTCGACATCACGGTGACGGACGATGAAGCTCCCGCCATTGCAGGCATGCCAGCCAACATCTCCCAGTCGAATGACGCGGGCAATTGTAGCGCTGTGGCCACTTGGGTGGAACCCGCGGCCACTGACAATTGTGGCGTGTGGAATTTCACCTCCACCCACAACAGCGGAGACACCTTTGCAGTGGGCATGACGACGGTGACCTACACCGCCACGGACGCTGCAGGGAACACGACGTCCAGCAGCTTCACTGTGACCGTGACCGACGACGAGGATCCAGCCATGGCTGGAACCCCTGCCGACATCACCCAGACTGCCGATGCCGGCATGTGCGGTGCGGCGGTGACCTGGACGGCTGCGACCGCCACCGACAACTGCGCTGTGACCAGCTTGAGCGCGGACTACAACAGCGGAGACATATTCCCGGTCGGCACCACGACGGTGACGTACACCGCTGAGGACGCTGCTGGCAATACCACGACGTCGACCTTCGACATCACGGTCACCGACGATGAGAACCCGAGCATCAGTGACATGCCGTCCGACATCACACAGACGGCCGATGCCGGTCAGTGTGGTGCTGTGGTCGAATGGGAGTACTTCGATGCTGTATTGGATGCCAACGTGGCCCCTTCTGCTGCGGACAATTGTGGCGTGACCAGCTTCACCTCGACCCACGACAGCGGAGACACCTTCGCTGTGGGCACCACGACGGTGACCTACACTGCGATGGATGCCGCAGGAAACACCTCGACCGCAAGTTTCACCGTCACCATCACGGACGATGAGGCACCCGCCATTGCGGGCATGCCAGCTGACATCACCCAGACCAACGATGCCGGCAACTGCAGCGCAGCGGTGACGTGGACCGCCCCAACGGCGTCCGACAACTGTGGTGTGACCAGCTTCACGTCCACTCACAGCCCCGGCGCGACGTTTGCGGTTGGTCTCACAACGGTGACCTACACCGCAATGGACGCAGCAGGCAACACGACCACGGGCAGCTTCACAGTGTCGGTGACCGATGACGAGAACCCGGCCATCTCCGGAACGCCGGCTGACATCACGCAGGCCAATGACCTCGGCAACTGCAGTGCAGCTGTGACTTGGACGGAGCTGACGGCGGCTGACAACTGCAGCCTGGCTTCGCTGACCTCGACGCACAGCAGCGGTTCTGCATTTGCCGTGGGCACCACCACTGTGACCTACACGGCGACCGACATTCACAACAACGTCACGACCTCCTCCTTCACGGTGACCGTGACGGACGAGGAGGATCCGATGATGACGCCTGCATCCGACTTGACCGTCGAATGCGATGGTCTTGGAAACTTGGCAGAGTTGAACGCCTGGTTGGACAACTATGGGGGTTCGGTCGCTACGGACAATTGTGCCGTGGCTTCCGTCACGAACGACTACGACGTGACCAACATGACCGATGCGTGCGGATTGACCGGCGCCACCCTGGTGACGTTCACCGCCACGGACATTCACGGCAACACCAGCACCACCTCCGCGACCTTCACCATCGAGGACACGACGGCACCGACTTTCGTGCCTCAAGGCGGAGACCAGACGGTGGAGTGCGACGGCAACGGCAATGTGGACGAAATCAATGCTTGGCTCGCCATCTGGCAGAACGGCATGACCGTCACGGACGGTTGCGGTGGGGTGTCCATCTCCAAGAACACCACGCTCCTCTCGGATGATTGTGCAGCGACGGGTCAAGCCAGCATCACCTGGACCGCGGTCGACGACTGTGGCAACACCAGTGACACGACCCTCTACTTCACGATTGAGGACACGATGGGTCCAGAATTCCTCACGACGGCCGACGATTTGACGGTCGAGTGTGACGGTGCGGGCAACATGGCAGAGCTGCAGGCCTGGTTGGACAACCACGGCGGCGCGACCGCAGAAGATGTCTGCGGCGACTTTACCTGGAGCAACGACTTCGACGCCTTGAGCGATGATTGCGGTGCCACGGGAAGCCGCACGGTGACCTTCACGGCCACCGACGAGTGCGGCAATGCATCCTACACCAGCGCCACGTTCACCATCGAGGACACCACCGCTCCGACCATCGCCAGCGAGGCCATGGACATGACGGTGGAGTGCGATGGGGCCGGCAACACGGCTGCGCTGAACGCTTGGCTCGCTGCCAACGGCAATGCCGGAGCAGCCAGCGACGTCTGCGGCGGCGTGACCTGGAGCAATGACTTCACCGCCCTCAGCGACGATTGCGGCGCCACGGGATCGGCCACGGTGATCTTCACCGCCACGGACGACTGCGGCAACGCCACGTCCACCACGGCCACCTTCACCATCGAAGACACCACGGTTCCGGCCATCGCCAGTGCAGCCATGGACATGACGGTGGAGTGTGATGGAAACGGCAACGTGGCTGAGCTCAACGGCTGGCTGGCTGCCAATGGAAACGCTGGTGCAGCTTCTGATGATTGCAGCAGCGTGACCTGGTCCAACGACTTCACGGCCCTCAGCGACCTTTGTGGCGCTACGGGTGCAGCAACGGTGACCTTCACGGCCACCGACGAGTGCGGTCTGAGTTCCTCGACCACGGCGACCTTCACCATCGAGGACACCATGGCGCCGACCATCGACGTCGCGGCCTCCGACATGACCGTGGAGTGCGACGGTGCGGGCAACCCGACCGATCTCAACGATTGGCTGACCTCCAATGGTGGCGCCACGGCTTCTGATCAGTG
Organism: uncultured Flavobacteriales bacterium; assembly: GCA_965659565.1. Taxonomy (GTDB): domain Bacteria; phylum Bacteroidota; class Bacteroidia; order Flavobacteriales_D; family Sanyastnellaceae; genus UBA8752. Next base: position 738 of record CBFHWV010000117.1, on the reverse strand, counting down.
CAGCGGTGTGACGTGGTCCAATGACTTCACGGCCCTCAGTGACCTCTGCGGTGCGACGGGTGCTGCGACGGTGACCTTCACGGCCACGGACGATTGCGGCCACACCGCATCCACGACGGCCACGTTCACCATTGAGGACACCACTGCTCCGGTCTTGGCCGGTGATGAGGTGGTCATCATTGATTGTTCCGCTTGGCCATGGGAGCCGCTGTACCAGCCGACCATCGATGAGCTTCTCTCGGTGGTGGACACTGCAGGCAACCCCATCATCACCCTTGATGAGGCTTGTGGATACACCAACTTCCCGATCGACTTCGGGGTGATGTCCGGCGGTTGCAACTACGACCACCAGCTCATCTACTACCCGGTGGACGATTGCGGCAACGTAGGCGACAGCCTCTACCAGGTCATCCAGGTCGACGACTTCACTGACCCGACCTTCCTGACGGTTCCGGCCGACACGATGATCGCGTGCACGGAGGAGGTGATGACCTACCTCGAGATGGCCACTGCGGAGGACGCCTGTGACCCGAGTGTCAACATGACCTTCGAGGACGAAATCATCCCGACGGCCTGCCCCGAGGAATACACCATCCGCCGGACGTTCTACGCGGAGGACTGTGGCTACAACATTGCCACGGCCATCCAGAACATCACGGTGGCCGACACCGCGGCTCCGGCCCTCGCCCTGACGGCTCCGGCCGACATGGCCATCAACGGTTGCCTGTCCTCCGCCGA
>CBFHWV010000116.1:0-4819 GCA_965659565.1 uncultured Flavobacteriales bacterium | reverse complement strand
CAGGACTCGAACCTGCGATCTCCTGGTCCCAAACCAGGCGCCTTACCAACTGGGCCATGTCCCGAACGGGCGGCAAAGATACAGCTCAGTTGGCTGCCCTCCACCATTCAAATTCGCGGACGGCCATTTGGGCCTCAAATTGCCCGTCAATCGCCGCTTTCCGCGCCTTGACCCACGCCGCTTCGCGGGTGTTGACGCGGAACAAATCGGATTCACCCAGGGCCCACTTCGACCGTTCGGCGTCCAAGAGGAGCCGGCTTTGCGCAGCCGCCTTCGATGCCGACTCTGCTGCTGCGACTGAGGCAGGCAGTGCAGCCTTGACCGCCGAAAACTGGACCTGCCATTTGCGGGCCACATCGAGGCGCTTCAGGCGCCGCTTCTCGAGGTCCGCTTCTGCTTGGGCCACGTCGCCGCGCGCCTTGCGAAGAAAGAGCGGCATGGACACCTTGATGGAGGCAGCGCTGCGCTGGTCTGGGTCGAACCCGTTGAAATCCGGGCGGCTCAGCAGATCCGCTTCGGCGGGATTGACCCGCTCATCGAGCCCCGTGAGCCAATCCACCCGCCCCTCGATGGTGGGCCGGAGACCTTGCCGCGCCAAGCGTGTGGTGTAGCGTTGCAGCGCCCATTGCCCCTCCACCTCGACCACCGCAGGATGGCGAACCGCCGCCTCATCGGGGGTGGACACGGCGCTTTGGAGCGCGGCCTCGATGGTGGGGTCGGCGGACAGGCTTTGAAAGCCCCCCACCTCGGGAAGGGCCAGCGGGGCGAGCGCCACCGGGCGTCCGTCCTCCCACAGCATCGCCTCCGCCTTGGCGCGGGCCAAGACGGCTTTGGCCTGTGCGGCGCTCAAATCGGCTTCCCTGCGGGACAAGATGAGGGCCACCTCCACCGTGTCGATGGCGGCACGTGCACCCTCAGCGACAGCGCGGTTGACCTGACTGCGTTGCGTTTGCGCCAACGTCAAGGCCTCACGTGAGAGATCGAGAACAGCTTCTGCCTTCCACCACGACCAATAGGCCTCCTGGGCGCTCAATCGCAAGTCCAACTCCATCAATTGACGGGCCGCGGCCCCCAATTCCACCAACACCTCCGCTTGGCGGAGCGCCGTCCGACGGGCATCCGTGATGAGGCCTTGCCCCAAATCGAATCGGACGCCGGCGCGCCATTGGCCGCCCTCGGGCAAGTACCGGCTGGCATTGACCCGAGACCCGTTCACATCGTCGCGGCCGATGACCACCTCGAAAGGGGACGCCGTCGGGACCACCAGGTTGGCCTCCGTGACCGTGTAGTAACGCTCGCCGTCCCACACCTTGCCCTTTTCTTGCCCGCTGACAACGGGGTCAAACGCTCCGCGGGCCGCCTGCTGCTTGGCGCGGGCTGCCGCCTCCGTCAGCTCGGCCTGACGTGCGACGGGGTGGTGCGCCATGACAGCCTCGAGGTAGGCCTTCTCCGTGATTCCAGGACCCTGCGTCAACGCTGGCATCGTCAACCCGCACAGCCACAAAAACAGCGCACTCCACTGCTTCATTTCCCGATGCGCTTTTTGACCTTGCCCTTCGGCCCGTCTTCCGAGGTGTCTGGTCCGGAATAAAAGTCTTGCGGAAAGCCATTGAATTGGCGCCAGAGCTCATACCCCACGGACACCTGCTCCAACAAGGCAATGCCCCGCGCACCACTGCCTGCCCGCAAGGCTTTAGGCCAGGGCGCACCGGCTGGTTCTGCCACGAGAATGCGGTATTTGCCGTTGTCGCCAATCATCCGATCGATGGCCACGATTTCGCCGGGAAAGGTGCCGTATTGCAACCGGGGCCAGCCGCTGAAAAAGACGGCGGGCCAGCCGTCGAACAAGAATCGGACCTCTCCGCCCACGTGGAGCAGCGGCAAATCCATGGGGTCGACATACATCTCAACGGCGCGGAGTCCGTCGTCGGGAACGATGGTGACCAGCGCATCGCCGGCACTGACCGTCTCGCCCAGGCCAAGCGTGAGCGCCCGTGCGATGCGGCCCGCTTGGGGAGCCAGCACGTAGCGAAAGCCTTCGCGGGCCTCGCAGTTGGCCAATTGGTTGCGCAACTCGGCGACCTTGGCTTCTCCTCCGGCCAAGTCGGCCTCGGCTTTGGCGCGGTCCACGGCCAGCTTGGCCAGCTTATCAGCGTATTCGCGGCGCTTGGCGGACCGGGTGAGCTCGGCAGCAGTCAGGGCAGCGCGGCTGGCCGTCCAATCGGCGTCTGCCGCCGTCAACGCCGCATCGGCCTTTCGCTGTTCGAGCCGCCGTGCCTCCAAATCGGTGAGGGAGGCCAACCCCTCTGCATAGAGGGCTTCACGTCGATCCAAACGGGTGCGGGCCACCTCGGCATCCAACCGCGCAGCCGTGGCCTTGGCGCTGTCGGCCGCCACCTTGAGCCGCGCCTGCTCGATCTTCTGCGCCGCCACCAAGAGGTCGAGGTCCCGATTGGCCTCCACCGCTTCCTGGCGCAAGGCGTAGGCTTCCAGGCCTGCGGCGTACGCGTCGCGTTGGCCTTCTGCGGCCGCCAGTTTCTCGGCGGTTCTCTCGAGCAGGGCCGGGTCGGCGTATTCCGCCTTGACCTCCGAGATGCGGACCAAGGTGTCGCCAGCCTGCACCGCGTCGCCTTCTTGGACATACCAAGCGGCAATGCGACCGGGAATGGCCGCCATCAGTGCTTGTGGCCGGCGATCGGCGCGCAGGTTGGTCACCCCACCCCTCGCCCGCACATATTGCGTCCAAGGCAGCCACATCGCGCCAAAGGCCAACAGCAACAGCACCCCCACGGACCGCAGGGTCCGTTGACGGGCCCACGGATTGTCGAGCATGCCAAAGGACCTCAAGCCCAACATGGGGAAGTCCTTGTCGATGGAATTCTTGGAAATGTTCAGCATCTCATCCTTCCGTTTGAATGTCCACAATGCGCCCCTCCTCGAGCCGAACCACATGCGTACATCTGGACAGCCAGGCGGGATCCGCACTGGCCGCCACGACCGTCCAGCCCTCCTTTCCGGACACGCCCGCCAAGGCTTCTGCGATGGCGTCGTGCTCCTCCATCGGGAAGGGCTGCAAAGGCCGGTCCAACACCAACAAGCGCGGCTTTCCGACAATGGCCCGGGCGAGCAAAATCCGCTTCATCCACCCCGTCGACAGGCCTTGTCCGTCGCTCATGATGGGGGTTCCGAAACCCTGAGGCAATGGCTTGACCAACGGCATCAGGCCCACGGACTCCGCCGCCTCGCGCACCACACCCAAGTCGACCCCGGGCCGCCCCACGGCAATGTTTTCGGCCAACGTCCCTTCGAAGATGACCTCCTGCTCCAGGCTGTCTCCCGTACGGTACCGCAAATCGCGCCGATCCAAATCCGCCAGGGGCACGCCCTCCACCATCATCGCGCCCCGCTCCAGCGGCATCAATCCGGCAATCACATGGAGCAGCGAGGTCTTTCCGGAGCCAGAGGGTCCCACCACCGCCACACGGGCACCCGCTGGCAGGTCAAGGTCCACGGCGTCAAGAATGGGACGGTCGATGTAGGTTCCCCGGCCCAATCCTGCCGCCTCCAACTTCAACGACAGCCCCCGACCACCTGGCGCCACCGTCTCCACGCACACCCCGTCGCGCTCGTCCTCGAGCGGGACGTCCGTCACCTGTCCCATTTTCTCCACGGCGGTCAGCACATCGTACACGGACTCCATGGTCAACATCAGCTTCTCCGCGCTCCCCATGACGCCGATGATGACGATTTCCGACGCCACGAACTGCCCCACATTGATCAGGTTCTCCATCACGAGAAGCCCTCCAATGACCAGCAGTCCGGCGGTGATCAAGGCCTTGAAGGCCACCACGGCTGCGTACTGCGTCATGAGCACCCTGAAGTGCTGGCTCCGGTGACCGAGGTAGGCACTCACCACATCGTCTGTGCGCTCTTCTGGCAACGTGGTCTGGCCGGCCAATTTGAAACTGTTCATCGCACGGGCCAGCTCTTTGAGCCAATGCGCCAAGCGGTATTTCTCGCCGCTTTCTTTCAGAGAGGTCGCAATGCCACGGGGCACCGTCCACCGGAAAATGAGGACGAGCAAGAGGATCAGGAAGGCCCCGAACGCGATGAACACGGGGTGATAGAAGGCGAGCAGAAGCAAGCCGAACACGATTTGCAGGCCCGCGGTGGAGAAGTCCAACAGCACCTTGGCCACCCCCTTTTGTAGGCTCAGGGTGTCAAAGAAACGGTTGACCAGCTCTGGCGTGTAGGTGGACCCCACCGCCTCTGGGCGGAATCGCGGGATTCGGAAACCGAATTCAAAGGCGCTACGCGTGAAGATGCGGCGTTGCAACACCTCCGTGATGCTCCACTGGACCGCCTGCAGCGCGCCGGCCATGACCACGCCAAACGTGACCAGAATGGTCAGCAGGATCCAACTCGTGCTGACTTCACCGCCCAGGACCAGCCCGATGATGGCCTGGATGCCCAGCGGCAAGGAAAGCGCCACCAATCCGCCGAGGGCGGCATGCAAGTAGAGGTAACCAATGTCCCGCTTGTCCTTGGACAGCAGGCCAAACAGGCGCCGAATGGGGCGCAAGGATTCCGTTTCGATGGACATCTCCTCCGAACAACTTTTGAATGCGAATCGGGTTCAATTCTCCGCTGTCAGCGTGCTCTTTTCATCACGTCAGAATTCAACGCTCCAGCGTCAAGCTTCGGTCTTGGCAGGAAGCACGCGGCCCGCAATCAGCGCGACCACGAGACCGATGCCCAGGCCGATGAGGAGGTCAATGAAGACAATGGCGAGGATCGTCACGACGAACGGGATGAAGAC